>JBEEGQ010000432.1:0-5429 GCA_041166945.1 Verrucomicrobiota bacterium | reverse complement strand
GGTTGCAGCGGCCGCAAAAGCGCGACGAACGCCGATGGGGTGAAGCAGGCATCGGGCGCCGCGCGCAGTACATCCACCACGTCGCGTCCCCGCAACCACACATCGAGACCGGGTTGGGGTCCTGATCCCATCAGCGATGCCAGCGCCGGATCTTCCGCGCGCTCCGCCACGGCCGCCACGAGCGCGGGAGTCGGTTGCGTGATGACAAACGATCGCAAAAGCGCCTCGTGCAGCATGGCGCTTTTGCCCTGCGGATCCTGGATCGGTTCCTCACCGTTGAAATCGAGCGTCGCCAGGAGTTCCTCGACCAGCACGGGACAATTCGCGGGAACCACTCCGAGCGCATCGCCCGCCTCGTAGCTCAGCCCGGATCCTTCCAGCGCAATTTCAAAATGACGCGTGTCCTTCGCCGAGCCCGCTTGGTTCAACCGGCGGTTGGTCTTGAGCCGCGCCGGAAAAGGGCGAGCGCGCGAATATCCCGGCACAACCGCCGCGGGGACTTCCATCGCCGCCGGCTCGGGTTCCGCGATTATGCCGGCGCTCGCGGGCTTTGCGTTATGCGGCTCCCTGGCGATCCGCATATTCTCAAGTTGCGTCCAGACCGTTTCGAACCACGCCTTTGCCGTGGCTTCATAATCCACATCGCATTCGCCTCTCGGTACCAGCCGCGTCGCGCCGAGCGCCTCCAGCCGCATGTCGAATTTTTTTCCCGCGCCGCAGAAGTCGGAATAGTTGCGGTCGCCAAGCCCCAACACGGCATAGGCAAGATTCTCGAGTCGCGGCGCGTCGGCGCTGCTGAGCCACGTCCAGCAGGCCGCCGCGTTATCGGGCGGCTCGCCATCGCCCCAGGTGCTCGTGATGAGGACAAGCCGGGATGCGGCCTCGAGGTCGGCCTTCTGATATTCCTCCAGGGGCAGGAGGGACGGCGCAAATCCGCGCGCCTCGGCCAGTTTCGAAAATCGCCGCGCCAGCCCTTCGGCCGAGCCCGTCTGGGAACCAAACAGGATCAGCAGCGGTTTTTTGACGGCGCGCGCCGCTGTCGGGGAATCGTCGGCGCCCGCGACAGCGAGGTATTGATTGAAAACTCCGGCCAGGAAGCCATTCAGCCAGGCGCGTTGCTCGGCCGTAAAAGGCGCGCTTTCGGGCAGGACAGGAATGGGGGAAGGATTCATCGTGGCGGCTGCGCTGTCAGAAATTCGCGGCGGCACAGGAGAGGTGTTTTGAGCCGTTCAGGGAGGTCATCGTGTCGCTGGCTTCGGTTTTGCTCATGGGATGGTTGAACCGACAATTTCGGGATGAGCCGTGACCGTGCCAGCGAGGCGGGATTCGCGCCCCGGCTCGAACGCAACATTTTAATCGGCCTGATGAAACGCATTCATTCATGAACCAACCAGTTGACAGCAGGCAGATGCGCTCCTTTGTGGCGCTGGCAAAAAGCGGCAGTTTCACACGCGCGGCCGAGGAACTTCACCTTTCGCAGTCGGCGGTCAGCCACTCGATCAAGGCCCTGGAGACCGATCTGGGCTGTCGGCTATTGGACAGGATGGGCAAAACGATCTCCCTCACCCTCGCCGGAGAACAGTTCCTTCAGCACGCGCGAAAGATTCTCGACGAGATGCAATTGGCCCGTTCTGCCCTCGAGCGACTTGGCAAGTGGGGACGGACGCGCCTGCGGATCGGTGCCAGCGCCACCGCCTGCCAGTATTTATTGCCGGCGGTCTTGAGGGAATTTCAAAAGCGATTTCCCCAATGCCAGGTCACCATCGCGCCCGGCGACACCGCCGAGGTGCAGCCGTTGCTCGAACGGGGCGAGATCGATCTGGCAATCGCCCTCGAGCCGCGACAGCTGGCGTCACAGGAATTTCTTCCCGTGTTCACCGACGAACTTTGTTTCGTTCTGAACCCCGGCCATGCATGGGCCGTCGCCGGCGGCGTCGAGCGGTTGGCGATCCCCAGCCAGAATTACATTCTCTACAGCCGGAACAGTTGCACCTTTCAACTCGTCCAGGATTACTTCCGGCGCGACGATGTTGAACTCAATCTTTTCATCGAACTGGGCGACATGGAGGCCATCAAGGAATTGGTCAAAGTCGGCCTGGGCATCAGCATCCTGGCGCCGTGGCTTGTTCGTCGCGAATTAAAGGAGGGCACTCTCGTCGCCCTCCCGCTCGGCCGCCGCAAGCTGCATCGGCAGTGGGGCATCCTCCGACGCCGCTCCGGCCGCCCGGCCCTCGCCGAGGAAACTTTCGTCTCCCTGTGCCGCGCGGCGAGCGAGGATCTTCTCCTGGCCGGCTGACCACGCAACCTTTCCGTCTTTACGTTTGATGGATGTCGTTTCAGGTTCGCTGAAATGCAACGCGACCTGGTCACCGTCGAAAGGTTTTACACCACCCATGCCGGCACCTTGCAGCTGAAGCTCCTCGCCGGCGCCAACGGCCTGCGGCGTCCCATCCGCGAGCCAACGGTCAACCGGCCCGGCCTGGCCCTCGCCGGTTTCACCAAATATTTCGCCAGCAAACGTGTCCAGGCCATCGGCGCCGCCGAATCGACCTACCTCAAATCCCTGCCCAAAAATCAGCGCATCGAACGCTACGACGTGCTGTTCACCCATACTTTTCCCTGCGTGATTTTCAGCCGGAACCTCAGGCCAGATCGCGATTTCCTCCGCGCCGCCGAAGCCGCGGATGTCCCCGTTTTTCAGTCGCCGCTCATCACGATGAAATTCATCAACCTCGCCACGCTCGCCCTCGAGGCCATGTTCGCCCCCAGGGGCACCGATATCGGCAGCATGGTCGATATCCTCGGGATCGGCGTCATCATCCGCGGCGAAAGCGGCATCGGCAAAAGCGAATGCGTCCTGGCCCTCATCGAGCGCGGCTACAGCCTCGTCGCCGATGACATCACCAAGGTCACCCTGATCGACGGCCGGGAAATCATGGGCACCAGCTCCGATCTGACCCGCAACCACATGGAGGTGCGCGGCATCGGCATCATCAATGTCGCCGCCATGTTCGGCGTCAAAAGCATCCGCAACGAAAAACGCGTCGACCTCGTTGTCTCCCTGAAAGCCTGGGAGGATGTCCCCGACGTCGACCGTCTCGGGCTCGAGGAACAGCATGTCGAGATCCTGGGCATCCAGATCCCTCATATCATTCTTCCTGTGCGCCCTGGCCGGGACCTGGCGCGGCTCGTCGAGGTCGCCGCTTATCAGACCAAGCTGAAATCGTCAGGATATAATCCCGCCAAGGAACTCAACGATCGGTTGATCGCCCGGATGGCTGCCGAATCGCGTTAAGCCATTTCCGAACCGGCGGGCCGGGCTTGAGGCATTGCGCCGCTTTGCCTCTCCCGCTAAGCTCCACGCTGATGAAACCGAAAGGCACCGTCTATCTGGTCGGAGCGGGCCCGGGCGACGCCGGCTTGCTGACGTTGCGCGGCGCCGAATTGCTGCGACGCGCCGACATCGTCGTTTACGATGCGCTCGTCAATCCAGACCTGCTGCGGCTGGCGCCAAAAACCGCCGAGGTCATCTACGGCGGCAAAAGGGCCAATGCGCATTCCATCCCCCAGGACCAGTTGAACCAGCTGCTCGTCAACAAGGCCGGTGAAGGAAAGACCGTCGTGCGTCTTAAGGGTGGCGACCCCTACGTGTTCGGCCGCGGCGGCGAAGAGGCCGAGGAACTGGCCGCCGCCGGGATCGCCTTCGAGGTGGTCCCCGGAATTTCATCGATGGTCGCCGGTCCGAATTACGCCGGGATTCCTCTCACGCACCGCGATCATTGCTCGAGCTTCACCGTCATCACCGGGCACGAAGACCCTGAAAAGGGGGAGTCGCTGCTCGACTACGCCCAGCTCGCCAAACTGCCGGGGACCAAGGTCGTCCTCATGGGCGCTGGCAATATCCGGCAGATCGCCGCCTCCCTGGTAACCCATGGCATGGACGCCACGACGCCGGTCGGGATCGTGCGCTGGGGCACGACGGGCCGCCAGCAATCGATCACCGGCACCCTCGCCACCATCGCGGATCTGGCCGCGCAAAAAAAATTCGAGAGTCCCGCGGTGATCATCATCGGCGGGGTGGTAACGCTCCGGTCGAAGCTGAATTGGTTCGAGCGCCGGCCGCTCTTTGGCCGGCGTATCGTGGTCACGCGCACCCGCGATCAGGCCGGCGAACTCTCCCGCCAACTCCTCGATCAGGGCGCCGATGTCATGGAGATCGCCACCATCAAGGTGGCGCCCCCCGACGAAAAGGAGCCGCTCGTCGATGCCCTCCAGGGAATCGGCAGTTACGACTGGGTAGTATTCACCAGCCCCAATGGCGCGCAGGCTTTTTTTGACTACTTCTTCAAGGCCTTCGAGGATGTCCGCGCCCTCGGGAATCTCCGGTTCGCCGCCGTCGGCCCCGCCACCGCTGCCAAACTCGCCGAGCTCCGCCTTCGCGTCGACGCCATGCCGGATCAATATCTCGCGAAAAAAGTCGCCGACGCCATCGAGCGCCATGAAAGCATCGAAAACCTCAGGATCCTGCTCGCCCGCGCTCAAGTCGCCAATCCCGAGCTTCCCAAAATGCTCGAAGATCGCGGCGCCATCGTCGATGACGTCGCGTTTTATAAAACTGTTCCCGAAACGGACGACCCGGGCGGCACGGCGGCGGCATTGCTGTCCGAGGGGGCGGATTGGATAACGTTCACGAGCAGTTCGACGGTCGAGAATTTCCATTCCCGGTTTGATCTGCCGATGCTGCTCAAAAAATTCCCTGCGCTTCGAACGGCATCCATCGGTCCGGAAACGAGCAAAGCGCTGGCCGCGCTGGGGCTCACGCCGAGCATCGAAGCCCGTCAGCACACCATTCCCGGCCTTGTCCAAGCGGTACTGAATGCAAAAGTGACGAGTGACAAGTGACGAGTGACGAGCGGGGAATGACGGATGACGAATGGGCGCGGGTGGCGCGATTGGCGATTGGGTTTTGAGTATGGAGTCCCGCCTTTAGGCGGTCCCGGCAGCCTGAATTGCAGAGCCCTGACCGGCTAAAGCCGGGACTCCGAACCCCCCAACCGGCGCTCCGCGCCGCGGCGTAGCGCCGATTGGCAATCGGCTGTTTCGCGGAGTGGCACTCCGCACACGCGCCGAACTGTATCGCGCTCGACGACAAAACGGGCATGCCTGACCGTGCTGTGTTAATTCGTTCCCACGCCGGTTGCCAACCGGCGATACAGCCGACTGCCAGTCGGCGCTACGGGGATCCCATTCGTCATTCCGAGCTGTGCACTGCATTGCTCCCGAAGCGGCATAAATGCCGCGCTCGTGCGCCTGGGATGGCGTTGGGATTGGGCGGTGCAAGTCCGCCTCTGTGCGGTGCTGAACCGTGCGGTATCGAACCGTAACTGCGTCGCAGCAATGCGGGGTGGAGAGCAACGGAACGAGAACGA
>JBEEGQ010000431.1:0-7779 GCA_041166945.1 Verrucomicrobiota bacterium | reverse complement strand
ACTCGCTCGAAGAAGCTGCGATCCGCCTCCTCCATCCGATCACGCAACGCAGCGCCGAAAGAGAGACGCGCATGTTCCGATGACCCGTCGGATCGCGGCGGGACATCGAGCAGTTGTTTTTGGCGCGAGAGCCGCCGGGCCTCGCTCACGGCGACCGGCACCTCGAGCAGCAACGTCAGATTGGGGCGGGTGTCCTGAACCGCGAAATCGATGATGGCTTTGACCCGCGCCAGGTCCAGTTGGCGGCCGTGGCCCTGGTAGGCGGTGGTGGAATCATAAAAACGGTCGCACAGCACGACCTCGCCCCGTGTGAGCGCCGGACGGATGATTTCCCGAACCAGTTGGGCGCGGCTGGCGTTCATGAGCAGCAACTCCGTTTCGCGTGTCATGGCCCGGTTGGCGTCGCTGTGTTTGAGCGTGTGCCGAATTTCCTCCCCGATGGGGGTGCCGCCGGGTTCCCGCAACAATCGCACGGCGCGCCCGAGTTCGCGGATGCGCTGCGCCAGAAGTTGAATTTGCGTCGATTTGCCGCCGCCTTCAGTGCCTTCGAAGGTGATGAAGAGTCCGGTCACGCGCGACACTCAAGCAGGAAGAGGATGAGAATTCAAAATTCAAAATGGCCGCCCGGCGAAATTCCAATGTTGAAACGACGATGCACCACCCCTTGAACGAGGGCATGTCGCGCCTTGCGCTAAACACATGGATCGGGGTCCTCGGAACGATCCGGCGCGAACTCGAACACGGACGGACCGACCTTACTTTGATTTCGGCAACGGAAAGATGCTGACAGAGGGAAGGGCCACTGCGGCGTTGGTAGCGATGGCGGCAGGCGCTGCCGCCGGCGCGGCTGCGGCTGGGGACGGCGGCACCGGCGCGGTGGCACCGTTCTGAGCCGCGGGCTTGAACGAATTCAAACAATACAGCGCCAGGGCGTTGATCTGCGTTTCGCTCAACGGACCTCCATGGGCCTCCGCATAGGCCGGCATCATCGTGCCTTCGCGTCCATTGCTGATCCACATCTTCCAATAATCCAAATCGGTTTCGTGTTTGAGCGATTTCAGATCCGTGACAGCGGCAGCGCGCAGTTGTGAATCGTGGCAGGTCGCGCACACCCCCCGATAAATCACGCCGCCATCCACCTGGCCTTTGGCCGGGTCCGCATGGCATGTGGCGCACTTGGCATCCTTGAAAACAACCTGCCGGTCCTTGAGTGAATCCTGCATGTTCTTGAGGCGCTCCGCGTCACCCATGTTCGGATGGGTCACGGTGAAATCGGTGGCAACGCCGCCAACGGCAATGTTCATCTTCACAATCAACGACTTGATCCCGGCGCTCGATTCGACAGTGACGGCCTTGGCAATGGCGCCGGATTTCCCGCGCAGATCAACCGTCACCTCGATGGGACCGTTGGTCCCGGGCGGAAGATGCCAGGGCGTGGCCGCCAATTTGGCCACGGTGCATCCGCACGAGGTGCGCACCGCATTGATGATGACCTCCTCGGAGGAGGTGTTGGTGAACCAGAAAGTGAAGTTGGCGTTCAGGTCCCCGGGCTTGCTGTTATACTCTTTCTGTTCGGAATCCCATGTCAGATTCGTCAACGGGCCGGTCTGGGTGGGAAAAGTGACGACCGGAATCGGCGACGGGGTCGCGATTTGGTTGGGAACAACCGGCACAATCGCCGGGCCCGTTGGGGTTTTCAGACCGGGCGGAGTCAAAATCTGGAACGGCTGGACCTGAGGCAACGGCGGTGGCGGCGGAGGGGGCGCGGCTTGACCGACAACAAGTGGATGGGGCAACAAGGCGCCACAGGCCAAGGCGGTGGCCATGGAAATTCTCGCGGTAATCAGTCTCATAGAAATCGGCCGTAAAATAGCCCAACCACTGGTAATTGACGAGTAAAAATTCCTGTAGAGAAGACTATTTTGTGACAAGCGCCCGGCAGGCCCAAGTCTGCCCTCTCTAATAACATTACAGGCCCGGTTATTTCAACTGGGGGAGAGCGAGGGCGGCGTTGGTCGATTTATTGGCGTTGAACGGGAAGGCGGCCAGGCAATAGGCCGCCAGCGACTGGATCTGCGGCTCGCTGAGCGGGCCGCCCTGGCTTTGGGCAAACGCCGGCATCATCGTCCCTTCACGGCCGTTGGTGATCCAAAATATCCAGTAATCAATATCGGTCTCATGCTTGAGCGCGTGCAGGTCCGTGACGGACGGCGCGCGATTCCTGGACTCGTGGCAAACGCTGCAAACCCCATTGTACAAGGCGAGCCCATCCGTCTTGCCCTGTGCGGGGGTGAAGTGACATGAAGTGCAATTCGCATCGCGAAAGACCACCTGGCGGTCCACCAGCGATTTGCCCATGGCCGCGACGCGCTCGCTTTCCGAGCGGCCTTGCGGCACGGGAAAGCCCGGCGGCGGCGGGGTGCTGTGAATGTGGGCGCGCACGAGCAATTGTTTCTCGCCCGACGTGGTTGCCACCACCACCTCCTTCTGGACCGTGCCGAATTTTCCGCGCAGATCCATTTTCACCTCGATGGGGCCGTTGGTGCCCGGCGGGATGTGCCAGGGTTTCGAGGGAAGGCTCGGAACGGTGCAAAAACAAAATGAGCGCGCGTCCGTGATGACAAATTCAGTGTCCGCCGTATTCGTGAACCAGAAGGTAAAGGACGCGTGTATGTTGGTGGCGCCTTCCGGAATCGTGACCTCGTTGGTTTCTCCATCCCAAACGAGCTTCGTCAGCGGTGGCGGGATCGGCGCCGGCGATGCCGGCGCGGGCGCGGGGAGACTTTGAGCGCACAACTCTGATGCAATGGCCAGTCCAGCCCCGGTCATGAGCGCCAGGATTTTCGTTTTCATACTCATTGGGATCGTCACCGCTCCCCGATGGCGGAGGCGGTTCCGGCCGCACGAAAAATAATCGGCAGATTTGTCGCTCCTCAAAAGTCCCTTTAGCAGCCCGTTAATAAACTACCAGTCGACCTTAGGCGCACAGAACGGCGCGCGGCATTTATGCCGCTTCAATAGCGGTGTGTCAGCACTTCTTGAGTTTGGGTCCCTTCGGAGTGTCCTCGATGATCCAACCGCTGCTCTTGAGTTGATCGCGAAGCGCATCGGAGCGTTTGAAGTCCTTTGCGGCCCGCGCCTCCTGTCGCTGCGCCAGCAGCGCCACAATTTCGGCAGGCGCATCGGCATCCTCTTTGCGCCCCAACCCGAGAACCGAGTCTAACTGCTTCCATCCGGCCAGTCCCGCAGCCGCCTGTGCGGCGGTCATTTGGGATGTGGAAAGCAGGCGGTTGGTTTCCCGCACCCACTCGAAAACCGTTCCCCATCCCTTCGAAACATTGAGGTCGTCGTCCATCGCATCGGTGAAATCATGGATCAACTTCGGCTCAGGTGGCGCCGTTGCTGTCCCCGCGAGATCCGACAACTTGGCCAGGCATTCGTCCAGGCGCGCGATCGCCGTCCGGCCAGCTTCCAATCCTTCAAGGGTGAAATTGAATGTCTCCCGATAATGGGCCGAGATGAGCACGTAACGGATTTCGCGGCCGCTGAACCCGCGTGCGAACAGGTCGCGCAGCGTGAAAAAATTCCCGAGCGATTTGCTCATCTTTTTGCCCTCGACGAGCAGATGGGCGCCGTGAAGCCAGTAACGGACAAAGCGCTGGCCGGGTTGCTGCCAGCCCGCCCCTTCGCTCTGGGCAATTTCATCTTCATGATGCGGAAAGGCGAGGTCCTCGCCGCCCAGATGCAGGTCGAAGCTGGGTCCGAGCAATTTCATGCTCATCGCGCTGCACTCGATGTGCCATCCGGGGCGGCCTTCCCCCCACGGACTCGGCCAAAAAACCGCGCCGTCCTCGGGCACGCGCGCTTTCCACAGCGCGAAATCCGCGAGGGCGTCCTTGGAATATTCGTCACTCGCCACGCGTTCGCCCGCGCGCATCTGGTCGAAGTTCAAATTCACCAGCTGCCCATAGCGGCAGCCGCACCCTTGATATTTCTCGATGCTGAAATAGACCGACCCATCGGCTGCCTGGTACGCGATGCCGCGTTTCATCAGGGCCTCGATGATGCCGATCATTCCCTCGATGTGATCCGTGGCGCGGGGCATTTGATGCGGCGACAATGCGCCGAGCGCCTTCAGATCCTCCACGAATGCGGTTTCGAATGTCGCGACATACTCGCGCAGCGTCGTGCCCGATTCGCGCACGCGCTTGATGATTTTATCCTCCACGTCCGTGATGTTCATCACGTGGGTGACCGCGTAACCGCGGAACTCCAGGTATCGCCGCACCAGGTCCGCGAACACAAACGTCCGGAAATTTCCAATATGTCCGAAGTCGTAGACCGTCGGCCCGCAGCAGTACATGCCAACGGCTTTTCCGGCGGGATCGCGGGGAACAAACGCCTCGATCGAACGGGAAAGGGTGTTGAAGAATTTAAGAGCCATACGGCAAATCGGCGGCCAGACTAAGGGCGGTCTCCTGAAAGAAAAGGCAAAAGGACCCGGCCGGACCACCCTGTGCATCCCGAAGCTGTTGGGCGGAGCCCTGCCGCACGTAGCGCAGACTTCAGGCATGCGGTATCGCCGACTTCCAGTCGGCAGGCGCCTGCAAATCCTTACGCAAAAGGCAACTCCCCACGCGTGCGGGGCTCGGACGGTTCACAACAACTTCGTGATGCACCGGACCCGGTCGGCGGCCGGGCTTGGAATAATTTCGGCCCGCGCAAATGGAGATTGATTCCGCCCAAGCCAGGCCGGTTAATTCGTCCGCCCAATCCATGCCGCGTCCCCCCAAAAAATCCAGGCAGAAACCTTCGCCCCATCCCGGCGCAACCGTGACGCCGGCTGTCGAGCGGTCCGCGCCCGCGACGCCGGTGAATATGGCGACGGTCCAGGTCGCGCGCGTCCTCCTGTGTGTCGCGCTCGGCGTCTCCATTTATCTGGCATGGATTTCATTCACGCACGGTTCGCTGGCCGGATGCGGGCCGGAGTCAGAATGCGATCGCGTTCTTCAAAGCCGATGGTCCCGCTGGTTCGGCGTTCCCGTGAGCGCCTTTGCGGTGCTCGTCGATGCAACCACCCTCCTGGCGACGTTTGCCAGCGTGGGTGGAGCGCCATCGGCGGTGCGGGCCGGGGCCCGTTCGATCGTGCTCCTCGGTGCGACGCTAATCCTGGGCGCCGGCTCGTGGTTTGTGGCGCTTCAGTTGTTCGCGGTGGGCATCTGTCCCTATTGCATGACGGCCCATGCGGCGGGGCTTGTCGCCGCGGTGCTGTTGTGGATCGCGTTTGGGCGCGCGACCGATCCCGCACCGGATCGGCTTCGGCCGGCTCTGATTTCCGCCGGAGCCGCACTGGTGATTTTGGTCGGCGGCCAGCTGGTTTATAAACCGGCGACCGGCCGGGAGACGCGCATCACGCGGATGATGCCAACCGGTCCGAATGTTCCAGACCTGGTCGCGGCCACGCAATCTGTGGCGGTCGCAACCAACCCTCTCGCGGTGGCGCCGCCATCTGATTCGGCAACCAACCCGGCTGGCACTGCGGTTCCTTCGACGAACGCACCGCGCCCCGCCTACACGCCCGACCGGGGCCCGGTGTCGGCGATGAAGCGGCCTTTCACGATTTACCAGGGGATGTTCGCCTTCGACCTGGAAGAGGTGCCGGTCATCGGCCATTCGACCAACGCGCAGGCGGTGGTGAGTTTGTTCGACTATTCCTGCCACCATTGCCGGTTGCTGCACCCGCTGTTGCAGGAAATGCAACGCGCCTTCAGCAACCGGCTGGTCATCGCGAGCCTTCCAATGCCGCTGGATGAAAAATGCAACCGGACCATCAAACGCACCTCGGCGCCCCACACCAACGCCTGCGCCTACGCCCACATCGGTTTGGCCGTCTGGCGCGCCAATCCCGCCCGACACGAGGCGTTCGACGATTGGCTGATGACCGGCCCCGAGCCGCCCCCGGTTGACGCCGCGGTGAATCGCGCGGTCTCGCTCGTTGGCAGCAATGCCTTCGTCACGGCGCTGAACGATCCCTGGGTCGAGCGGCAATTGCAGTTCGACATCGGCATTTATGATGTCGCTTTCCGCAGCGGTCACGGCGCCATGCCGCAATTGATCGTCGGCAACACCATTTCCGAAGGGGTCCGAACCCTCGATGAGTTGCTCAAAATGCTGGCCGACAATCTCGGTTTGAAATCGACTCCCTGAATTCGAATCCCCAAAGCTCATCATGAATTCCTTCCCCGCCACCCAAAACCATTTCTCCCCACTGCATGCTGCCCCGGCCCGGACATTGTGGACGGGGCTTTTTCTGGCGGCATTTGCCATCGCCGGAAATGCCGCCGAGATCGGCCGCGAACGCATCGACGCCCAGGTTGTCCAACAGCTTCCTTCCCTCGAACAGTTTTATCGCGAACTTCATGCCCATCCTGAGTTGTCCTTTCATGAGGAACAAACGGCAGCCCGCATCGCGGCGGAATTGAAAAAATTGGGCGTTGAAGTCACCGCCAACGTCGGCGGTCACGGGCTGGTCGGGGTGCTTCGCAATGGACCGGGGCCCGTGGTGCTCGTGCGCACGGACCTCGACGCGCTGCCAGTCCATGAAGAGACGGGCGTCGATTATGCCAGCCGGGTTCGCACCACGAACGACGCGGGGGTCGACGTCAGCGTCATGCATGCCTGCGGACATGACATCCACATGACGTCATTGGTCGGCACGGCGCGGATGCTGGCCGGGCTCAAGGAACTCTGGAGCGGCACCGTCGTCTTCGCCGGGCAGCCTGCCGAGGAGCGTGGCGCCGGCGCCCGGGCGATGCTCGGGGACGGATTGTTCACACGCTTCCCCAAGCCGGCCTATTGCCTGGCGTTGCATGTCAGTGCGGACATCGCGGCCGGCAGCGTTGGGGTCGTCGATGGTTATATCCTGGCAAATGTCGATTCGGTGGACGTCACCATCCGGGGCATGGGCGGGCATGGCGCGTGGCCTCATAAGACCCGCGATCCTGTCGTCCTGGCAGCGCAGACCATCCTGGCCCTGCAAACGATTGTGAGTCGGGAGAAGGATCCTTTGGATTCAGCCGTTCTGACGATCGGCTCGATTCACGGGGGCACCAAGCACAACATTATTCCTGACGAAGTGAAGCTTCAGATCACGGTGCGATCGTTCAGCGATGAAGTTCGTCACCAGACGCTGGATGCGATCCGTCGGATCGCCCGGGGCCAGGCGCTGTCGGCGGGCTTGCCAGAGGACCGCCTGCCAATCGTCAAGATCGATGAACGGGAATTCACGCCCGCCTGTTACAACAATCCTGCGCTGGCGGCAAAACTGCGCGCCACGTTTACGCGCTGGTTTGGGGCGGACAAATTGGTCACGCGCCGGCCCAGCATGGGCGGCGAGGACTTTTCCGAATTCGGCCGCACCGCCGACAAGATTCCGATCTGCATGTTCTGGCTGGGGTCCGTCGAGCCGGAACGGGTCATCGAAAGCGAACGGAGCGGCAAGCCGTTGCCCTCGCTGCATTCCAGTTTGTTCCGGCCGCAGCCGGCACCGACCATCCAGACGGGCGTCACGGCGATGACCGCTGCAGTCCTCGAGTTGCTGTCGAAGTAACCGAGAGGTCATAGCAGCCGGGGCAACGCTGGAGTGAAGTTCCTCCTCTCCCGCCCTTCGGGCACCCTGCCCAGTAACCGCCGAACAGAAACGCCTCCTCTCCCCCTCCCTCTCCTCCATTTCGGAAATGGAGGAGAGGGTGCCCGAAGGGCGGGAGAGGAGGAGCATCC
>JBEEGQ010000430.1:0-9568 GCA_041166945.1 Verrucomicrobiota bacterium | reverse complement strand
GGAAACGCTGGCTCTGGCTCTTCAAAGCCATTCGACGCTTCGGGGTGCTCGCCGCCTGCCTGGTGATATTCGCCGGCCTCGCGATGTATCAACGCGCCCAATGGCGCCAAAAGGAGGCCGAGGTCCGCGAGCGTACCGTCCTTTACTATGTGGCCTACGGCGCGCGCGCCGCCGATGATGGCAATCTCGCCGGCGCGCTCTCCTGGTATACCGAAGCCATGCGCGTGGATACGGGCAACTCGCAGACAAAACTGGCGCATCAACTGCGCATCGGGTCGACGCTGAGCCAGTGCCCGACCCTCGTGCAAATGTGGTTCAACAACGGTTCCCAGTCCGGTTTCCCCACATTCGTCGACGCCGATGACCGCGTGTTGATCTCGACCCCGGACGGCCGCTGGTCGATTTATGACGTGTCGACCGGGTCCGCGGCGAGCCCGCCTTTTGGAATGGGAGAGAAGTATGAAATCGCGGCGCTTTCCTCCACAGCCCATCGCGCGGTCACGGCGTTTAACACGAACTCCGTATGGGTTTGGAATTCAGAATCCGGGCAGATGCTGGCCCGCCTGAAGTTGCCCGAGGAGGATGCCACCATCTGGATTCCGGCCATCAGCACTGACGGCCGATGGGTGGCCGCGACGGTTAATTATCGTGGCCGCCGCCCCCCGCTCGTGACGGCGGATGGTTATTTGCAGGCGGACGCCGGTTCGGCGGGGACGAATTGTGTCCGGCTTTCGAGACCGTATGCCGTCGCGGTGTGGGACCTGTCGGAGCCGGATCGGCCGCCCCGGTTGTACCCGGTCGATGGCGAACTGTTGCATGTGGCGTTCGATCCCTCCGGCCAGCGGCTGGTGATGGGATTCATGGCGCGGCGAGGATTGAACGATGCGCCGGCTGTGGTGTGGGACGTGTCGAACCGTTTGTCGATCGCCAGCTGCCGCTTGCAAACCAACTGGGTTTATCATTGCGTCTTCAGTCCTGATGGCCGGCGGGTCGCCTCGGCGGCCGATGACAACACCGTTCGCGTTTGGGCCGCGGATTCGGGTCTTCCCCAAGTGGCACCGATGCCCCATGGCGGCATCGTCGGCTCGGTGGAATTCAGCCGGGACGGCCGCCGGCTGGTGACGTCGGGGTGGGACTCGGTCGTCCGCGTTTGGAACGCCGACACCGGCACGCTTCTCCAGCGGATGGAACAGAATGCGGACGCGATGCACGCGAGCTTCAGTCCCTCGGGCCGGTTTGTGGTGACGCTGGCGCGGGACGGCATTGTGCGGGTTTGGGATTTGCGCCCGCGTTCACGCACCCCGTCGGTCGTGCCGGTGGTGGCTTCCAGCGATGGCTTGCGGCTGGCGACCTATGGCGCCGGGAATATTACCTTAACGTCAGCCGCGGACGACGCCCTCGTCGCCACGGTGCCGGTGGGGGACAAAAAACCGATGCACTGGATGCTCAACGGCGACGGCAGCCGGATGGTGATCATCTCGACCAATATCATCAACGGCGTCACCACATTCCTGGCGGAGAGCTGGCATGCCTCGAACAGCCCGGCAGCGATGCCGCCGCTGGCCATCGGGCGGCCGCCTTTTGTGCTGAGTCCGGACGGCCGCTTGTTGCTCGCGGGGGCGGCCGTGTGGGATCTAGACAACGGAAAAGTGATGCTGCAAATGACAAACCGGCCGGGGTTCGCCACGTTTGATCGTTCGAGCCGACGATTGGCGATCGCCCAGGAAAAACAATGTGCCATCTGGAATTGGACAGGCAGCGAGTTCACCGCGGGGCCGGAGTGGACAAACAAGACCACTGTGAGCTGCCTCTCGTGGAACCATGATGGCCGACGGCTTGCGGTGGCGGGAGCCGAGCAGGGTTCGATAGAACCGGATGCGGCTGAAATTCGCGATGCAGCGACCGGCGGCTGGGTGATGGGCCCATTTGGTCATGATGACGGCGTGCTGTTCTGCGGGTTCAACGGCGATGGAAAACTCTTGGTCACCTGCGGAGAGGATAAGGCGGCAGTTTTATGGCGTGCGGACAAGGGAGCGCGCCGGGTGACGCCGTTGCTTCACCAGGGCCAGGTGCTGCACGCGGCCTTCAGCGCGGACGACCGGTTCGTTGCCACCGCCTCGGCCGATGGCACTGTCCGGGTCTGGGATTGTCGAACGGGTGAAACCGTGACGCCCTCCTTTCACCATGGGGAAGGCGTCACGCGTGTCCAGTTTGTCGGCGGCGTCCGCTATCTGCTCACCGAGACGCGATCGCGATTGACCCGGCTCTGGCCGCTTCCGGCCGAGTCGCGCGAGGCGGTGGAATTGGGGCGCGTGGCCCAATTGCTGTCCGGAAGAAAAAGTCACACAACCGAGGCCATGCTGCCGCAGATTAAGAAGGACATTCAGGACTTGTGGCAGGACCTGCGCAAACGGTACACGAATGAATTCGCCTTCCGGCCTTGACCCGACTCCTCTTGTGCGCGCCGATTTCAGGATGCCTGTTCGCGGACATCCTGTTCAGCGCCGGAAGAGGCGCTGCATCTGGTCGGTGGCCGTTTCCAGGTCCCGAAGCATCGCGTCCCAGTCCGGCTGGAGGGTGGGAATGGGCACGTCGGCCCGCGAGGCGCCTTCCATCGCATGCACCGCCACCAGCTCCGCGACAACGTCAGGGCGCTGCAAATATACATACAGACTTTGCGCGGCCGCCGGATGCGGGCAGCCTCGAAGAACCGCGACGGTATTGGGAATGAGGAGCGTCTCGGCGGTCATCGGCAGCATCTCGAGTTGAGCTCCTTCGCGAATTTCCGCCGCGATGTCATCGGAATCCGTGAGCGCGATGGCTGCCTGGCCGCGGGCCGCGAAACGCGCCGCGGCACTGTTGCCATCGACGATCCATGGCGTGTTCGCCGCGAGCGCCCGGCACCACGAGAGCCAGTTGGATTCGCCCCAGTATTGACGCAGCGCGATCAGATGGGTGGCCGTCGTGCCAAACAGGGGATAGGCCATGGCAACCCGGCCGCGCCACACCGCATTGGTCAGGTCGACAAGCGATCGGAGCGGCGGAGAATTGGAGGATGCCCCGGAAGCCATGGCGATGCGACGGCTGCGATAACCGAAAGCCGCCCATCCGTTCGTGGGCCGGAATAAACCGGCGGCCGCCAGCTGGCGGGTGCGAAGCTCCTCGTTTCCCCAGAACACATCGCATTGTGGATGGGCACGTTCGGCGAGGAGCCGGTTTGCGATGGCCACCGTCTTGGCTGCCTCGCTGTCGAAAACAGTGCGCACGCGGATGCCGCTTTCCCGCGCGAAATTCCTGAGGATCGGTTCAGCGAAAACTTGATCCTGGCTGGCATAGAGAATGACGGTGGGACGGGATTTCAACAGGCGGGTGAGCGGCAACAGGGCGCAGCACACGGCCATCCCGATGAAAGCCACCAGCCACATCGGAACGAAATGCACCATCATCCCCACGAAACGCCAAAGCTCCGCCTTCGAGTCGAAGCCCCTGTCGTTGTTCCCGTCCGTGCTCGTCATGAGGTTTGCGAAGCTAAACCGGCTCACAAAAGATCACCATTCCTGAATGGACTTTGAGTCGCTTCCCATTGGTTGAAATCCGCCTGTTGGAAGAGCCGGGGTTTCAAATTTTGTCCGGTTTTGGCATTCTGCGGGAACTGTCTTGCCTGTTGATCACGGTCGTCCATTATCTGCGACAACATCCGGCAGGCACGCGAATGATCGAGGCCGCGGCGGCCGCGTCCCCCGCGCTCATCGCGGCGCTTCCCATCAAGCTTGCCAACGACGCTTTCACTGGAAGGAGCGACGATAAATTTGTCGTGGGCGTGGACCCGCAAGTGAAACGTACTCGCGATTCGGCTCCGGCGGGCCACATTCAATCCGTGATTCCGCCCGCCGTTCGCGGCTCGCCTGAGTATCTGCGATTGCATCCGAGCCGGTATGCGCGGGTGGAAGTCACCGAGGCTTCGCCGCTTTTCGGAAAACATCAGAAGCCCCCGCAGATCCTAGACAGTGACTGTTTTGCCAGGGCCGGGCTGGATGACCTGGATCTTGGGATGGCGAGTTCGAATTTGGTCCTCGAACCAACGGCGGGATTGTTCCTCGCCATGGCCCAGGAGGACGACACGAGGATTGACCTGGCCGACGAGGTCGAGGAGTTCATCGCGATTGGCGTGGGCCGTGAGATCGAAGTCCTGCATTTCACAGCGCTTGGTCAATTCACCGGCGCTGCCGCTGAAGATGAAAGGCTGGCCCGGTTGGGCGGCCTTGAGACGTCCACCGGGGGTGTCGGGATCGGCGTAACCCACGAAGAATATCGCCTGGCGCTCGTCTCCAGCCATGCGCACGGCGAGGTCATGGGCGGCGGTGTTTTCGCTCATCATGCCTGCGGTGATCACAAAGATGCGTCCGCCGGACAGTTTCATTTTCTCCGCCTGTCCTTTCTCCATGACGACGAGATTGAGTTCCTCGGTGAGCCGGAGGTTGGGATGCTGGCGATGGGCGCGGTGCGCCTGGAGATCGTAAATTTCGGTAAAAATGCGGCCGAGCCCGCCAATGTAAATCGGCTGCCGCTTGAGTTTGCCGGCGCGCATGAGGAGCGCGAGCAGTGCCAGGATTTCCTGGGTCCTGCCGAGGGCGAAGGTGGGGATGAGAACGCAGCCGTTGCGTTTCAGCACCCGGTGGAGCGCGGTCGTAAGCCGGTCTATCTCGGATTGCCGGGTGAACCCGGGCGGGATCGCCCGATCGCCCCGGGTCGTTTCCATGATGAGCACATCGGCCTGGACATCCTCGAACCGGGCGCCCTTGAGAATGGTCTGATCGCTGAAGCAGACATCGCCGGTGTAGAAGAGAGTCTGGTTTTTTCCGCGCAACATGACGCCGGCGCTGCCCAGGGCATGGCCCGCGTCATAAAATTCGAGAAGCGGCGAGCCCGCGCCCGCGCGTGTCTTGTGATGCGCCGCCCATTCGACCTCGCGATTGTAGCGGAATCCCTGGAACCGCGCCTCGATCTCGTCCACCTCCGTGTGGGAGTAAAGCGGATACTCCTTGATCCCGAGTTCATCGCGCTGGCGCACCATGACGTTGACGGAATTGTGGAGAACGCGATCCGCCAAAAAGTAGCTGAGATCCGTCAACAGAACATGCGCCTTGGGAAAGTATCTCATCGCGACCGGCAGGGACCCGACATGGTCATGGTGGCAATGGGAAATGGCGATGGCGTCGAGGTCTTCGTTGGCGATCAGGGGATAGAGCGGCAGGCTGTTGCGGCCTTCGATTTTGGGATGCGTGCCGGCGTCCAGCAGAATGCGATGGCCTTCGAGATCGACAAACCAGGCGCTGGCGCCGATGCCGGAATCGGGATTGAGATTAATGATGCGCATGAGGGGCGATGGTCACCGGGCGACCTGCCGGCGCATCAGGGATTGCTGGTGATCTGGCTCCAATTGACGCCCGTGGACTCGGCATATTTGGCGAGGGTCCGTTCGTTTTGGATCAGCACGGCGCGAACGACACTGGAATCGTCGGCACGCCCCAGGTTGGGCATGATATCCGGAATTAAATCCACCTTGTTGTGCGCGTAAGTGAGGGCAAAAACCGCTTCGGCGACGGCAAAAAACGGGAGATCCTTGTAGGCGCCCTCCGCGAAATCCTCCACTGCCGCCGCGAGAAACTCGAGTTGATCGACCAGGTGTGGATATTTGGGCGCGTTGATTTGGGTAAATTCGACTTTCCAGAGCGGGAGCTGGCGCAGGACGTTTTCAACAACGCGGGGCGTGACCAGCGAGGCGCCATGGTTCACGTAGGCAACGAATTCTGACATAACCGGAGGCTAGCAAGGACCCTAACGCGAGGCAAACAGCAAATCCTGCCGGCAAATTCCCGACAGACTTCATCGCCGGTCCGCCGGTCGTGGCGCCCTGTGCCTTTTGCTTACTGGCGTTCCGGAGGCGGACGGGTCATCTCGAAAACGCCATGATCGTATTTGCAGGAGTAGGTGGAGAACAAATTCGTCGCGGTCGCGTGGCCTTTGTAAGAGTAAAGGCCTCCCGCCATCGCCCCCAGGTTTGCCGAGCCTTCAAATTGAAAATGGCCCTCAAGCGCTTCCACGGTGAGCGGCACGGTGTAGCCCACGCTGATATGAAAAACGGCGCGATACTTCGCATGGAAGCGCGCCAGATAAACATTGTTGGTGGTGCGGGTGATGAGGCACCGGAGATCGTCCGTGTGCCGGGTCTCCTCACTGCGCCAGCGGCCCTGCCAGCGACCCTCGATCGTGGCAGGCGCAGGAACGCGCCCTGCGCTTTTCCATTCGCGATGGAACGAGGAGCAACCGGCGACCGCGAGCGCCATCGCGAGCAGCGCCCACCGCGAAAGAATCCGGAATGAGAGGCCAATCAATGTCATGCCGGGGATGCTAATGCCGGCGCCGGGAGTCGCACCTCTTTTTTCTCCTTACGCCGCGATGCTTTGTTAGAGTCGCCCAACGCCATGACCTTTGCCGGATACATCGCGCGCAATGCGCTTCGCAACAAGCGGCGCTTTTTTTTTACCTTCGGCAGCGTGGGGGTCAGCCTTTTTTTGCTGACGATGCTGCAGGTCGTGTTGCGGGGCTTGACCGATCCCGCCACGACCGAAGAGGCGGCGCTGCGGGTGGTGGTGCGCCACAAGGTGTCCCTCGCCAACATGCTGTTCGCCAAATACAGAGCGCAGCTCGAAAAAATGCAGGGCGTGAGGGCGGTGACAAAGCTGCTCTGGTTTGGCGGCATTTATCGGGATGAAAAAAACTTCTTCCCGCAGTTTGCGTGCGACGCCGGCTCGCTTTTCCAGGTGCTGGTGGAGGCGCGCCTGGACCCGCGCCAACGCGATCAGTTCATCCACCAGCGCAATGCGTGCGTCGTCGGCATCAAAACCATGGAACGTTTCGGCTGGCGGCCCGGCGATCGCATCACGCTGCTGGGCGCCATGTGGCCCTGCGATGTCGAACTGGAAATTGCCGGCGCCTATGCGGGCGGCCTCGATGAGACACCGCTCTATTTTCATCATGAATATTTCGATGAATTGATCGGCGATCCCGGCATCACAGGCCTCCTGTGGGTGCGGGCGGAAAACGCCGGCGCCGCGGCGGAGCTTCCGGGGCGCATCGATGCCGCGTTCGCGAATTCGAGCGCGGAGACTTTCACCGAAACCGAGAGCGCCTTTCAAATCGGGTTCGTTTCGATGCTGGGCAACGTCCGGGCGCTCATCGCGGCCATCTCATCGGTGATTGTGTTCACGCTGTTGCTGGTGACTTCAGGGACCATGAGCATGGCCGTGCGGGAGCGCGCGAAGGAGATCGCGATTCTCAAGGCGGTGGGATTTGATGGCACGCGGGTGTTTGGACTCATCATGGCCGAGTCGTTCGCACTGGCGCTGGCGGGAGGGATGGCGGCGTGCGCCTTGGCCTGGCTGGTGGTTCGCATCGTGGACATCCGCAGGCTGTCGCGCGGCTTGTTTGTAAATTTCGAAGTCACCCCGACGATCGCCGCGGTCAGTATCGCGGTGGCCGGTGTCGCCGGCGTTCTGAGTTGCCTGTTGCCGGCGTGGAGTTCGGTGCGCCGCAGCGTGGTGGATGGACTAAGGACAGTGGAATGAAAGGACGTTTGAATTTCGTGATGTTGGCAGGCCGCCGCCCGCGATGCGTTTGCCGCTGAAATATAATCTTCGGCATCTCCAGGTGCGTTGGCGTTCCACCATGGCGACCGTCGTGCTGACCGCCCTCGTGGTCGCCGTGTTTGTCATGGTGCTGTCCATGGCGCGGGGACTGCGGTCGACGTATTTGAGCAGCGGCGACCCCCGCAATCTGCTGGTGATCCGAAAGGGGGCCCTGGCGGAATCGAGCAGCCAGGTGACGCTGGACGAGGTGCGCAAGGTGCGGTTCCTCGATGGCATCGCGCGCGCGAGGGGACCTGGTGTCGGGGGAACTGAACCGATGATATCGCCAGAACTGATCGTGGTGATCACGCTGCAACGCCCGAGCGGCGGCATCGCCCATGTGCAGGTGCGCGGCCTGGGACCGATGGGGGCGGAATTAAGGCCGGACCTCCGGCTGGTGGCGGGGCGGCGATTCGAGCCGGGACACCGGGAATGCATCGTGAGCCGGAACGTGGCCCGGCGCTTTCCAGAGTGCGGACTGGGACGCGTGTTCCGCTCGGGCCGGCACGAATGGAAGGTGGTGGGACTCTTCGATGCGCGAAAGACGGCGTATGATTCAGAAATCTGGATCGATGCGGACGAGGCGAGGGAGGCTTTCAACCGGACATTCTACGGCTCGATGGTTCTGCGGCCGAGCGACCCATCCGAAGCGATACGAATCCGCGCGCGCATCGAGGAGGACAAATCGATGCGGCTGCGGGTCCTGACCGAGCAGGATTATTTTCGAGAGCAAACAAAAACCGCGGCGCCGATCCAAATCCTGGGCACCGCGCTCGCCGTGGTGATGAGCGTCGGGGCGGCATTTGCCGCAATGAACACGCTTTTTGCGAGCGTCGGCGCGAGAGGCCGCGAGATAGGCACCTTGCGCGTGCTCGGATTCCGGCGTCGTGCCATCTACGTCTCGTTCCTTGTCGAATCGGTGGCCGTCGCGCTCGCCGGAGGTTTTTTGGGCGGGATGATGGCCTTGCCGATGAACGGACTCCTGACCGGCATGTTCAATTGGTCGACATTTTCGGAGGTGGCGTTCGAGTTTCGCGTGACGGCGGGATTGTTGGGCCTTGGGCTGTTGTTCGCTCTGATGATGGGAGTTTTGGGTGGATTGCTTCCGGCCCGGTGGGCGGCGCGGCGCGATATTTTGGACGCGTTGCGTGGCGGATGAAGATTGAGCCGGCGCCATGAAAAAAGTTAAAACCGATCCATGAGGATCCTGAAATTTTTCGGATTCCTGCCGCAGATGGCGATTCGCCGTCCTCGGACGGTTGTGGCCGTTTCGCTGCTGGTCACACTGGCGGCGGCCCCCGGGATGCTGAAACTGAAATTGCGGACCGACGGGCACGCGCTCGTTTCTGCGCAGGATCCGGCGGTGCGCCAGGACGATGCCATTCGCCGGGAGTTTGGGATCGAGGACAACATTGTGGTGTTGGTCCGCACGCGGCACACGAACGGCATTTTCAATTCGAACACGCTCCAGTTGGTGCGCGACCTGACCGCGGCATTTAAATGGGTGCCGGGCGTGGATGGCTCGAACATCTCGAGCCTCGCGACGGAGCCGACCTTCCGGTTCCGGCCGGGGACGCTGCACTTCCAGCCGTTGTTGGAGCCGCCGAGCCAGACGACGCAGCAGTTGGCACAGTTGCGGGAGGATATCCGGCGAATCGGTCTCTACACCGGCACGGTGGTGGCGTACGACGAACGTTCGACGGCGATCTTGATCGGCACTCCCCCGGGCGGAAATCGACCGGCGTTGTATGAAGCGTTGCGACGCCAAATCCAGGAGGTGGGGACGAGGGGAGAAGACGTTTTTGTGATTGGCGCGCCTGTCGCCGAGTCGCGTTTGGGGCTGCATAAACTGGAGGGTATGGGGCTGCCGCGGGCGTTAT
>JBEEGQ010000429.1:0-19762 GCA_041166945.1 Verrucomicrobiota bacterium | reverse complement strand
AAATAGGTGAGCTGAATGGGGTCTCCGGCCTGGATCTGCAAATCGTCGGCGAGCCATTGGTTGACGATGATTTCGTCATCGCGCAGATCGGCCGGAGTCCAGGGTTGACCGGCGGCGGTGACCATCGAGTAGGGCGCGGCGTTGGAGCCGGCCCGAATTTCGTTCACGAGATAGGTCAGGAGGGGACGGGACTGTCCGGAGAAATTCTGGAGCGCCGTCGATCGGTTGGATGCTGGATTCAGGACGGATGCCGCAATGAAGGGAGTCAGAAAGATCCGTGACGAGCGGAGTTCGACTTCGCCCGATCGCGGCACGGGGCGCAGTTCCAACTCCAGATCGGAGAAGGAAACCAGCCTTTCCAAAATGTCTGAGTAGTCCTCGGCCAGCAGCGTCGAGAGGCCATCGTCAGAAAGCATCCGGCGAAGAGACGCGGGCCTGATGCGCAGATAGCTATAGAGAAATCCTTCGTAAACTGGAAGCGGCTTTCCGGGCATGTATTCCGAGAGGAGTTGGGCCGTGGTCATTTTAACCAGCGGACGGTGGAATGCTCCGAGCGCTACATTCGCCCGTCCCTTTAAGCCGGCCGCCTCGGCCAGGTCATCGCGATCCAAAAAGGCATTGAGCGGCGGCGCCTGATCGGCTTGCAGACTAAAGTTGCCAAGGTTGTCCGCGGTCACGATCGCATGGACTTTGAGACGGAGGGCGAGACTCGCATCGCTCTGCGGGGTGATCGGGATCTCGCGCGATAGAGCCGAAGGCTTGTGAACGCGCAGCACGACGTCGTCGCCCGTCTGCGCGGCCAGCTGGCGCGCGAGCGCTTCGTTCAGGACAACGGTTCCGCTAGGTATTCGGCCCCAGAAGCCGGACGTGACCGGGGCGTTAGAAGCGTTCTGGCGTGGAGCTCCAACGGGGGCATTTCGAAATGTCTCCCAAAAATCGTACGGCACCCCGAGAACGTTCACCCGGTTTGCGCGCGCGCCACCATCCTGCCGCGCGGCGGTGCCGGGCAACTTGAGGAGGGCGGCAGCGGGTGTTTTGGATGGACGGGAAGGCGAAGCCAGCGGGTCGAGTTTGGCCACCAGTTCCCGCGAAAAAAACCGGTCATCGGGCGCCATCGCCACATAAACCTGGCCCAGTCGCTGGAGCGCTAGGTCGTGGAGGCTGCCGCGCACCGAATCCCCGACGACCAGCGCACCGATGAGCGATGCGCTGCCCACTGCCGCGCCGAGCAACACGCCCAAGTGTCCCCGCCAATGGAAACGCAAGCTCCTCCGAATGAGAGTGCGCAAGGTCACGCTGGAAGTCGTGCCGGCAGAGCAATGGGATGGATATCCTCGGCCGATCCTCCGACATTTTCCGCCTCTCCACGTCGGTGATTGTTCCTGGCTGCTAAGGCTTGTGACCGGCCCACAATTTTCGGATGCGTCTCCATAGCGATTGGTCCTCCTCCTGTTCCTCCCCCCAATTAATGGGCTCGGTTCCCGTGCTGCAGAATGGACAAAACTGATGCCGAACGCGGCCTTTGAACTTGAGACTATGGATGCAGTCGTCGCAGAACACGCCATCGCAACGGGGGCATTGCCGGGTGGCGCGCACCCCGGGATGATTAATGCAACTGACCGTTCCGTCATCGAAGGGAATGGACCGTTTCCGGATGGGCAGTGGAATTTCCGGGACTTTGACCGGGTCCTGGGAGAAAAAGACGCGTCCTTCGATTTCGCCGAAACGAAGGGTCTGGCCGGGCTTGAGAGGCGCCTCCCGGACCTGGGTGCCATCGACGAATGTGCCGTTGGTCGAGCCGATGTCGCGAATGACCAGTGTGTCCAGGCCGAGGACGAATTCGCAGTGGTACGTGGAGATGGAAGGGTGATCGATGACGAGATGATTGTCGCGCGCCCGCCCGATGCGGGTAACGCCCCAGTTCAACTCGCGGGAGCCGAGGCTCGCGTCGTTGGCTTCAAACCAGACTTTGGCCATGATGTGTTTTAATCGCCGGCACTAGGCGACTGGGAAGAGTGCTTAAGGCTCTCCCCTCGGTTTGTCCATCTCAAAGCCCGTTGTCAAAACGCGGGTCAATCCCACGAACTCGAGTTGCGAGTCGTCCGCATACGGGGGCCACACGGAGGCCGCTCGGCCAAACTGCTTCATCCAGTGCCTCGTGTTATTCGAGGGCGCAATCCTGATTTACCTTGAAGCGACATGAATACCGCGGGCCTATAATGACCGCTCTGTCATCCCGCGGTCAGGCGGACTTCATGAACGTTTCGTTGATTGGGGGTGGCTCCGTGGAACTGTGCGATGAGTGCCCGCATTGACAACGTTCGGTCGTTCGCCGGAGAGTCACCGCTTCAAATCATGCGCGTCCTGGTCGTGGAAGACGAAAAGAAGACCGCCTCGTTCATCCGCAAGGCGCTGCAAGCCGAGGGGTTCGCGGTGGACGCGCTTGATGATGGCGGATTGGTCCTCGGGGCGGTGGAAGCCACCCCGTTTGATGTCGTTGTTTTGGACATCATGCTGCCTGGCCGGGATGGGCTGAGCGTGGTGAGGCAGATGCGCGAGCGCCGTGTGACGACGCCTGTGCTGCTGCTGACCGCCCGTGGCGAAGTGAACGAACGAGTTGAAGGTTTGAATGCGGGGGCCGACGATTATCTTGCCAAACCATTTGCGCTGGTCGAACTGGTGGCGCGCGTCCGCGCATTGGCGCGGCGAGGGGCGGAAACCAAGGCGCTAGTTTTGCACGTGGGCGACCTGACGCTCGATACGGTCACGCGGCAGGTCCGGCGTGGACCCACTCCCATCGACCTGGCGCCCCGCGAGTATCGCCTGCTGGAATTCCTGATGCGTTCGCCGGGACGCGTCCGCGGGCGCATGGCAATTATTGAGAGCGTTTGGGATTATGATTTTGACCCGGGCACGAACCTGGTGGATGTCTATATGATGCGACTGAGGGAAAAGATCGATGCCGGGTGCGAGATCAAGCTTCTGCAAACGGTGCGGGGCGTCGGTTATGTTCTGAAGGATCCGGCATGACGATCCGGGCCAGGCTCACGTTTTGGTATGCGGCCATCTTGTTGGTCTCCCTCGCGGTCATGGCCGGCGTTTTCAGTCACGAAATCAGCGAGGCCCGCCAGCCCTCTTCGGTCCCGAAGGAACCGGTGTCCGAAGAGGTCTGGGAATTCCTGCTCTATTACGGGGTGCCCAGCGCCGTGCTGCTTCTCGCAGGCGGCTGGTTTCTGATTCATCGCGCGCTGGCACCAGTCTCGGCCCTGACGCGCGCCGCCGAACGCATCCACGCCCACAACCTGAAGGAACGCCTCCCGGCCGTGGGCCACGACGATGAGCTCGACCGGCTCACCCAGGTTTTCAATGCGATGATGGCGCGCCTTGACGAATCCTTCACCCACATCCGGGAATTCACGTTGCACGCCTCGCACGAGCTCAAGACACCGCTCACGATCATGCGGGGCGAATTCGAATCCACGTTGCACGACCCCACATGGAGCGCCGCCCAGCGCGAGTTGGTCGTCAGCCAGTTGGATGAAATCCAGCGTCTGACCAAAATTGTCGACGGTTTGACCTTGCTGGCCAAGGCCGATGCCGGGCAGGTGCCGGTCTCCCAGGACTCGGTGCGGCTGGATGAATTGGTCCATGACAGCGTGGCTGACGCGCAAATTCTCGCGCAACCCGCCGCAGTGACTGTGAGCCTGGGCGTTTGCGATGCCGTGCTGGTGCGCGGCGATCGCCACCGTCTTCGACAGCTTCTTCTGAATCTGACGGACAACGCGATCAAGTATAACCAGCCTTCCGGCCGGGTGGATTTGGCTCTCGAAAGGAACGGGGTGGCGGCGAAGTTGACGATTGCCAACACGGGTCCGGGCATTGAAGCGCACATGGTCAGCCGCGTTTTCGACCGTTTTTTCCGCGCCGACGCCTCGCGTCAAAACACGATTGAAGGGTGCGGCCTGGGTTTAAGCATCGCGCAATGGATCGTCAAGGCGCACGACGGTCGCATCGCGATCGTTTCTGATCCCGGCCGGCTCACGACGGTCACCGTCGAGCTGCCTCTGAATCAACCTGCTCCAGGAGTGTAGGGACTTGCCAAGCAGGATGGGTTGCGCCCACTGTGAAGCCATGAAGTGCCCGTCAAATTCCCGCCTTCCCCGTTGGCGTCCCGCGGCCATTGCGCTGTTTTTTGCACTGGCAATTTCGTTCGCGCCCGCCGCCCAGACGACCGTCTCCACCCCGCGCAAAGCGGTCGTCAACGAATATCACGGGGTCAAGGTAACCGACAATTATCAGTGGCTGGAAAACGCGCAGGCTCCTGCGGTCCGCGACTGGACGGCGCGGCAAAATGCGCGGACGCGCGGCTATTTCAATAAGCTGCCGGTGCGGGATCGGCTGGCTGATGAACTCGAGGATCTTTATGAGGAATCCTCCGCGAATTATTTCGCGCTGAGCTATCGCGCGACCAACAACTTCATGCTGCGGTTCAAGCCGCCCCTCCAGCAGCCGGTGCTCATCTCGCTTCGCTCGATGTCCCGTCCCGAGGATCCGCGGCTCATCGTGAATCCGAACAAGCTCAATACGAATGGCACGACCACCATCGACTGGTTTGTGCCGTCGCCCGATGGAAAAATCGTCGCGGTTTCGCTCTCCGAAAAGGGCAGCGAGGATGGCTCACTCTATTTTTTTGACGCGTCGCAAACCAACAATGCCCGCGTGGCCGAGATGGTGCCCCGGGTCCATTATCCGACCGCCGCCGGTAGTGCCGCTTGGAATGCCGACAGCACGGGAGTTTTTTACACACGCTATCCGCACAAGGGCGAAAAGCCTGCCGCCGACGAGAATTTTTATCAGCAGGTCTGGTTTCATAAACTTGGCACCCCGGTCAGCACTGATCATTATGAGATTGGCGCCGAGTTCCCGCGCATCGCGGAAATCGATCTCGAATCCAGCCGCGACGGAAAGCGGATCCTGGCGCGCGTGGCCAATGGGGACGGCGGGGACTTTTCATTCTGGATCCGCCTGGGCGACGGGAACTGGAAACAGATCGCCAGGGACGCGGACGGCATTAAGCTGGCGGTGTTCAGCGAGGACCAGGCGCTTTACCTTCTGTCGCGGCTCGGCGCGCCGCGCGGGAAGATTTTGCGGCTGCCGCTCGATGCGGCCAGCCTGACAGTCGCCAGTGCGACATTGCTGGTGGCCGAGGGGCAGGACGTCATCGACACCGTTGTGGCGTCTCCCAAAGGGCTTTACGTAAAGGAACTGGCGGGCGGCCCGTCGCAAATTCGGTACTTCGATCGAGAGGGCAAGCTGCTCCAAAAAATATCATTCAAGAACCCGACGGCTGTGCAGCAGATGCTCGTTCGCCGGGGTGAGGAATTGACACTTCGCACTGTGAGTTTCACGGAGCCTTACTCGTGGAATTATTTTTATCCGGGCACTAACCGCCTGACGCGAACCGGGCTCGCCGCAACCGCCCCGGTGGAATTCAACGACGTCGAGGTGATCCGCGAAATGGTGTCGAGCAAGGACGGGACAAAAGTTCCGCTGAACATCATCCGCCGCAAAGGCCTGAAACTCGATGGGAACAATCCGACGATCCTTTACGGTTATGGCGGGTATGGGATCAGTCTCGCCCCGGATTTCAAAGTCTCGCGCCGCGTCTGGCTGGACGCCGGCGGGGTGTATGCCATCGCGAACCTTCGTGGCGGGGGCGAATACGGCGAGGAATGGCACCAGGCGGGCAACATGGCCCGGAAACAGAATGTCTTTGACGACTTCATCGCCTGCGCGGGGTATTTGATCGAGAAACGATATACGAAACGGGAACGCCTGGCGATCGAAGGAGGGAGCAACGGGGGATTGCTGATGGGCGCGGCGCTGACGCAGCGGCCGGAATTATTTCAAGCGGTCGTGAGCCATGTGGGCATCTATGACATGCTCCGTGTGGAGCTGGAGCCGAACGGGGCGTTTAACGTGACGGAGTTTGGCACGGTGAAGGATCCCGCACTGTTCACGGCGCTCCATGGCTATTCGCCTTTTCACCGCGTCCGGGACGGCACCGCCTACCCGGCTGTGTTGCTGACGACCGGCGAGAACGACGGTCGTGTGAACCCCTACAACTCGAAGAAAATGGCGGCGCGCTTGCAGGCGGCCACCACATCCGACCGTCCCATTCTTCTGCGCACCAGCGCCAGCACCGGTCATGGCATTGGCAGTTCATTGCGCGAACGGGTGGCTGAGGAGGCGGATGTTTTCGCATTCCTTTTCGATCAGCTCGGCGTCGATATCGAACGATGGTATAGCCGGTCGCCCATCGAACGTGGTCCCTGGAGCGGCGCATTGACCTCCGAGAGCGCGACGATCAAGGCCCGTCTGCGGGACACGGGAGCGAAGGCTCAACTGGTATTGAGCAAGGATCCGGAGTTCACCCGGTTATTTGCCCGAAACGTGTCATCACCGGCCCTCGACAAAAACGGCCGGATCATCTCGTTCGAGTTGCATCGCCTGCCTGCGGACACCCAGTTTTACTATGCGCTGGAGATGGACGGGCAACTGCAACGTGGCAAGGCGGGCCAGTTTCGAACCTTTCCAGCGCCAGGACCGGCGTCGTTCACTTTTGCTTTTGCCTCCTGCGGAAAGACCGGGTCCACCAATGCGAGCTACGAAATGATCCGCCAGCATCATCCGTTGTTTTATATGAACGACGGCGATTTCCATTATCTGAATATCAAGGTCAACAACGTGAAAAAATTTCGCCGCGCCTATGATCGCGTGCTGGGTTCTCCCACGCAGGCCGCCCTCTACCGGGATGTCCCCTTTGCTTACGTTTGGGATGACCACGATTTCGGGGGGGACAACGCCAATCGCAAGGCCAGTTCCCATGAAGCGGCGCGCGCGGCTTACGAGGAGACGGTGCCGCATTACCCCCTGGCATTTGGCGATGGGGATGTGCCGATCTGCCAGAGTTTTGCCGTGGGCCGGGTGAAGTTCATCCTCACCGACCTCCGCTCAGAACGCGATCCGGCGGATCAGAAGGATGATGCTAAAAAAAGCATGATGGGCGTGAAACAGAAGGAATGGTTCAAGAAACAATTGCTCGAGGCCAATGGCAAATATCCGCTGATCTTCTGGGTGAGCAGCGTTCCGTGGATCGGCACTGCCAGCACCAATTACTACCGCGTTTCCACCAACACCTACGGCTATATCCATCACACGAACATCACCGCGGCGATGCGGCCGTCCGCGCGGGCCGGCGCGGCGGACGAGACCGCGGATGAAAAAGCCGACGAGACGAAACCAGATGGCGCCGTGACTCCCGAACGCACCAACGCCACCAATCGAACGGCGGGTCCCGGGCAGCGCGGCAACGGGCGGCGGCCCGGCGGATTCGGAGGCGGCCGCGGGACGCGCCGATTTCCCTTTGGAGAGGACTACTGGAGCGTGTTTTCGGCGGAACGCCGTGAAATCGCCGATTTCATCAAGGACAACAACATAAAGGGAGTGGCCATTTTGCATGGCGATTCGCACATGCTGGCGGCTGATGACGGGTCGCACAGCGACTACGCGACCGGAGGCGGGGCGCCACTGCCGGTCCTGTGTGCGGCGCCGCTGGACCAGGAAGCCAGCCTCAAGGGGGGACCCTACAGCCAGGGTGTCTATCGTGTCCGCAAAGGGGAGGGCGCCTTTGGTCTTGTCACAGTGACCGATGACGGCAAACGAATCGACGTGAAGTTCAGCGGTCGCAACAACAAGGACGACGAAAAGATCGCCCTGCAATTCTCCGTGCCGAGGTGAGTTGGGCGGATTAACTGACGGGAACCAATGACACCCGTTCGCCCTGATCGTTTCGGGTGATGCCTTGAGCATGCGGATCAAGGGTGAGCGTTCCATCCACGAGAAATGCATACCGGTGATGGCCGTGCTTGAGCTCGACGGTAATCAACCATGCGCCGTCCGGCATGTGTTTCATGGGATGCGCAGCGGGATTCCATTCATTGAAATCGCCGACCAGGCGGACGGATTTGGCTTGAGGGGCATTGCAGATGAAATTCATCGCCCGCAACGTTTTATTCGGACCGTAGGTACTCCTGTTCATGCTAAAAATTACCCTAGAAGATTTTCGAGGACGATGAGGGCGGTCCGCCGGACCTGTTCCGATTGTGCTTCGAGCACCCTGTATTCCTCAGTCCAGCCGGGGTTCGGCTGATGGCGCTCGCGCCAGATTGTCTTGAGGACCCGTTCGGTCCGCTCGACCTGTTGCATCGCCGAGGCCAGCGAATCGCTCCCCTCAGGCAGGTCGGAAACGTTGCCGACGAAAAACCGGCTGATGCGCCGGCTGCTCGAGACGGCTTGCAGCAACATCACCACAGTCTGTTCATAAGCGAACCATCGCTGTCGCAATACCTCGCCCAAAAAACCGTGGCGGATGGCGAAAAATTCGGAGCGCGGCCGTTCGGTGTATTGCCGCAATTCCCGGGCCTCGGCCGGAAACCAGTTGTAAAGCAGCGCGAAGGTCCCGTAGGTGTCGATCAGCTGCTTGGAATTATTGTGGTCGGTCTCGATCTCTCCAATGCAAACGTCCTGGTCCAGTTCCATGCAAATTTCCGGCAAATCATGCAATCGCCCCAGCACATCGCGGCCGACCGCCGTTCCATAGTTGAAATCGCCGGGAATCAACCAGTAGACGTCGTCCGGAGATCCCTTGTCGAAAGCCATCCCCAATCCGGAATACCACATTTGACACGTGTCGACACACCACGCGTCGAGGATGTCCGAATGCCTGGCCACAGTGCCCTTCCGGAATTCCTGAAACCGCTTCTGTGTCTCGTTCGCGTAATGGGTCTTCCGATCCATCACCGTGATGGGCCGCGCATACTGGGATTTCTCCGTGTCCAACCGCGCAATTAATTCGTAGAGCGGCGCCAAATCGGAGTCATCCACGGGTTGCCGGAATGGATAGATCACGACCGGATGAATTTTGCCCGCGCGACGCTCTCTGGTTTTTTTCGCGCCGGCTGCTGGTCGGGTGGCGCGGGCGGCGGCGTTTTTCATGGCGAAAGATTCCTGCAAGGCCTGAATGATTCCAAGTCTTTTGAGTGCCTTCACCGCATCCGTGGCAATGAACCACGTTGGTGATGAGCCAGTGAATGATGAGTCTCGTCACCTCGTCAGCTACGGGGCGGGAAGGAGGAAATAAAAGGGGACTTGCGTTGCGACCGGCTCCTTGCTTCATTGCAGGCATCTTGCAGATTCGATGGCATTCAGTTCTGGGCGGCCGCCCGGCCCGCGCCGCTGTCGCCAGCCTGATGCTCGTTCTGTGGGTCGTCCTCGTGACGCTGGCCACCTGCCCGCAACTTCATCAACTGGTTCACGCGGATTCCAGCCAGCCCTCTCACGATTGCCTCGTCACTCAGCTGACAAAAAGCCAGTTCCTGACCGCGAGCGGAATCATCGCCGTCACGGTGGCGCCCTTCGTTTTTTTTGAATGCTCCCCGGTGACGGACGGATTCGTGTTTCCTGGCACGGACCTTTGCATTGCCTCCCCTCGCGGTCCTCCTTCCTGTTCGTTTCCTTCGTAGTCGTCGCCGTAGCCCGGATGGGTGAACGGCTCCTTTCCAAGAACTTTTGCGCCATCGCGCAGTGCCGTGGCGCGCAACGAAGAAATGAATTATGAAATTAAAAATTTTTGTGGGGTTGTCGTCGGCCCTCTGGTGGAGCCTTTTACCGGCTCCAGCCCAGGAAACTGGCGAAGTGGAACTCATCCGGAAACAGCTTCAGCAGGCAAACGACGCATTCCAAAAAGCCATCGACGAACACCGAAAAATCATCGACGCATTGAACAAGCGCCTCGAAACCATCCAGCCCGCCCAAGGCAGGGCAGGCGTGCCTCCTCCGACCCCGGTCACCTCCGCGGTTCCTCCTGTCGCGGCGCCGTCCCCCCAGCCTCAGGCATGGTCGCCATCCCAGCCCATCTCATTGGGGAAGGCCGGGTCTGCGTACATGAACATCAGCTTCGATACGCTGCTCGATGCAGGATGGTCGACGGCCCGGGATCCCGCGGCGCAGCTTAACCTGGGTGATCACGATCCGAACCAGCGCGGCTTCACCCTGCCGAACGCCGAGATCGCCCTCGATGGCGCCGTCGATCCCTATTTTAAAGGCTTCGCCAACATCGTTCTCAAACTGGACTCGCAAAATGAATCCAGCATCGAGCTGGAGGAAGCCTTTCTTCAATCTTCATCCCTGCCCGCAAATCTTCAGCTCAAGGCCGGACAGTTCTTCGCGGCATTCGGGCGGCAGAATCCGCAGCACCCGCATCAATGGGCCTTCGTGGATTCGCCGCTGATCCTGGCGCGCGCCTTTGGTCCGGAAGGATTGCGCAACGTCGGCGGCCAGCTCTCGTGGCTGATGCCGCTCCCCTTTTTCAGCGAACTGTCACTGGGCGTTTTCAACGGTGAAGGCGCGACCGCGCACAGCTTCCGAAATCCGGGCGAAGCCGGGCGCGTTCATGGACGCGAGACGCTGGATCGAACGCCGCGAGGTCCGGGCGATCTGCTGTTCACACCCCGATGGTCCACCTCGTTTGATCTGACCGATCAGCAGACGCTGCTCGCCGGCGCCTCGGCCGCTTTCGGGCCGAACGACACCGCGTCCCATGCGACGACGCAGATCTACGGGGCCGACGTTTACTGGAAATGGAAACCGGCCCGCGCGCATGGCGGATTTCCATTTGTGTCATGGCAAACCGAGGGACTTTATCGCCGGTTCGAGGCCGGGGCCGATGCCGCCGCCGCGCCGGCGTTGCCGCGCGAAACGTTGCGCGATTATGGATTCTATTCGCAGGTCTTGTGGGGATTCAAAACCCGGTGGGTGGCAGGGCTTCGCGGCGAGTATGTGGATGGCAACAACGGCGCATTCGATGCCGAGGATGTATTCCGCGGACAGCGAACGCGCCTCTCACCGGACCTGACGTGGTATCCGAGCGAATTCTCGAAGCTGCGGCTGCAATACAACTACGACCAAGGCAAATCTTTTGGGACGGATCATTCCGTCTGGCTGCAAGTCGAGTTTCTGCTGGGAGCCCACGGCGCTCACAAATTTTGACGCATGATTCCTCAGCAACTTTTTAACGTCCAATCCTTCACCATTATGAAAAATCGACTCTCAATCCTGGTGCTCGCCGCCGTGTTAGGCATCTCCCCAGCCCTTTATGCGCGTCTCAATGTGGTCGTGACCACCCCGGACCTGGCGGCAATCGCGCGGGAGATTGGCGGGGCCCACGTCGAAATCACCACGCTGGCCCGGCCGGCCGAGGATCCGCATTTTGTGGATGCGAAACCCAACTTCATCGTGAAGCTGAACAAGGCGGACGTCATTATCGAAGGCGGCGCGGAGCTGGAGATAGGCTGGCTACCGGCGCTGCTGGATCAGGCGCGCAATTCCAAACTGGCGGCTGGAGCGCCTGGTCATATCTCCTGCAACGAAGGGATCCATCTCCTCGAAGTGCCCTCGACTCTCGATCGGTCCAAGGGCGACATTCATGCGGCCGGAAATCCTCATTATCTGATCGACCCGCTGAACGCGAAGATCGTGGCGGCGCACCTGGCCGATTCCTTTTGCAAGCTGGACGCCGCGGCGTGCGCGACTTACCAGGCGAATCTGAAGGCGTTTACAGCATCGATTGATGCCAAACTGAATGGGTGGCTTCAGGCGCTGGCGCCCTTCAAGGGGCAGCGGATTGTTTCCTACCACAATTCGTGGCCCTACTTCTCCGAGCGATTTGGCGTGAAGATCGATCTCTTCATGGAGCCCAAACCCGGAATTCCGCCCACCCCGACGCACCTGGGCGAAGTCATCCAGACAATGAAATCGGAAAAGATCCGTGTCATCTTTGTGGAACCGTTCCTCAATCGGCGCACGGCTGAAACGGTGGCGCGCAATACCGGCGCCGTGGTGCTCGATGTATCGCAGTTTCCCGGCGGCGTGAAGAACACCGACGGCGGCTATGTTCAGTTGCTGGACCAGTTGGTCAGCAGCCTGGCGAAGGCATTGGGAGGACAAGCCAGGTGATCGAGCAGCTTTTCACCCTTTGGAAATGGCCGCTCATCGCCAGCCTCATCCTGCCCTGGCTGCTGGTGTATCTGGGGCTGCACATCATCCGGCGCGGCATCATTTTTGTGGACCTGGCCCTCGCACAGGTGGCGGCGCTCGGCACCTGCCTTTCGATCCTCATGGGCTACGATGTCCACGACTGGCAGAGCTATGTTTTCTCGCTCGGTTTCACGCTGGTCGGCGCCATTATTTTTACGATCACCCGGACCGAACAACATCGCGTGCCGCAGGAAGCCCTCATCGGCATTGTCTATGTGGTCGCCGCGGCGGCGGGCATCCTGATTTTGAACCAAAGCACGGGCGGCAAGGAGGAGTTGCAGCGTTCGCTTATCGGCGAATTGCTGGTCGTCACCCGCGCGGAAGTTTTGCAAACATTCGGATTGTTCGCCCTGGTCGGAGTGGTCCATTTCATTTTTCGAAAGCGGTTTCTCGCCATCTCATTCGAGCCCGAGAAAGCCGAGGCCAAAGGGATCTCGATGCGATGGTGGGATTTCCTGTTCTATGCCCTGTTCGGTTTGGTGGTGACCAGCTTCGTGCACATCGGCGGTGTGCTGCTGGTATTCACCTATCTCATCGTCCCCGCCGTTTGCGCGGCTTACCTGGCAGATTCGCTGGCGGTGCGGCTGATGATCGGCTGGGCGGTGGCCACTTTCGCCAGCATAGCGAGCCTGTGTATCTCCGTGGAGGCGAACCTGCCTATCGGGGCCACCATCGTTTGCGGCATGGGAGTTCTCCTTGTTTTCATCGCCCTGGCGGCAAAACTTCGCCGGAAGCCAATTACCACTTCGTAGTAGACGCTCAGGGAACAATCACGCCGCGATAGAATCGAGCGGGCCGGCTGTTCGTGGACGGATCGACAATGGACATCGAATCGCTGGTGCAAACGAAATTGGTAAACGAAAGCCAGTCGACCAGGTTCGACGACGATTCGATGGAATAGCGGACTTGCGGCTGTCCATGAATGGACAATTGAAACCGGCCATTGCTGACGCGCGACGGGGGGCCCATGGAAAATGGAACCACATCGCCCTGCAATCGAACCAGCGCGCTTTGTTCGCCGCCGCCAAAACCTGAAAATAATCCGCCCACGACGACCTTGCCATCCGCGGTCATCGCCAGCGAGCTGACTCTCGGTGCGTCACCGCCGCCGGCATCGCAGCCCGGCGCGAGATGTCCATCCAATCCGAGCCGCGCGAGGCCATACCTGGTCTGGTTGTTGAAGGAACTGAAAGTGCCGCCGACGATCAGGTTCCCGCTGGCTTCGAGAGCGAGTGCCAACACGGATGCGCCGTCGTTGATTCCGGCGCCCGGGTCATAATTTTGATCCACGATCCCGCCGAAGTCCGGAAAAATCTGCGCCACGCCGGAACGCGTCACGTTGTGATAGCTGCTGAAATTTCCGCCGATGAGAATGCTGCCATCGGGACGCACGGCGACGGCATAGACGGTTGCCCCGAAATTCACGCCGGGCTCACGGGCAAACGTGGCGTCGACGTCGCCATTCGAATTCAGCCGCGCGATGCCATTTCGCGCGACACCCGTGCTGAAGGTAAAATTGCCGCCCATGATGATTCTTCCATCGTCCAGGATCACCAGGGCATTGGCGCCGTCCGGACTGCCAGCGACGCAGGCATCGAATCCAGGATCGATGGTGCCGTTGGCGTTGAGCCGGGCGATGCTGCGCCGGACGATTCCTTCCACCACCACGAAATTGCCGGCGATGATAATTTTTCCATCCGGCTGCAGAGCCAGCGCGTTGATCGGCCCATCGATTGAGAAGTGCGAATTAAAGCCCGGGTCGACGGTGCCATTGGCATTGAGCCGGGCCAGATATTGTGGAGCGGAGCCGGTGCTGGAATAAAAGGAACCTCCGATAAGGATCCGGCCGTCGGGCTGGGTGACGATGGCGACGACAGGTCCAATGTCCGCTGCGGTGCCGGCGTTGAACGTGGCATCCAGGCTGCCGTTGTGCTGAAGGCGCGCGATATTGACACGATTCGGGGCGCCGTAAATTGTGAAAGCGCCTCCGATCAGCATCCGGCCGTCGGGTTGCATCGCCAAACGAGCGACATAGGCATCCTCTGCCAACCCGGCGTTGAACGTCCCATCCGGCAGGCACGCATCCGCGCCCCTGAGGAGTTGCGCTGCGGACAAAAGGATGCCCGCCACGCAGGCCGTGCATTGAGGTTTTACCATGGCAACAATTCTAAAGCGGATCGGCCGGACTGGACACCCATTGGATAATGGAAACGTGACGCCAGGACTTATACCCCGTTTGGAGCCAACTATCAAGCATTCTGAACGTCAGAAGTCCTCACGATCGTTCCGGCATGGACGTTCCACCGCTGCAAGTCGCGTCCCAGTTCCACGGCCCAATTTTCCGCAGTGCAAGTCATGAACACCTGCCCGCGCGCCTCGTGGGAGCCGTGCAACAAGGGGAGCAAACCATTGCGCCGTTTCGAGTCGAGTTCGCCCATGACGTCGTCGATGAGGAGCACGGGAGGCGAGCCGTGCAAGCCGGTGAGGTATTCGGCCTGGGCCATCTTGAGCGCAATCGCCAGTGTGCGCTTCTGGCCTTCGCTGGCGAATTGCGCGGCGCTTTGCTCATTCAACAACAGCTCGATTTCATCCCGATGGGGACCGATCAACGTCGAGCGATTGGTCCGCTCGCGCGCCGCGGACTGCGCCAGTTCCACGGCGAAATCCTTTTGGACACTCGGCTGGTAATCCAGTCGAAGTTCCTCGGCATCGTTGGAGATGCGGCGATAAGCGAGGCGCGCGAGCGGTGAAATCCTCGGGGCCATGGCGTGACGCAGGCTGGTGATCTCGGTCCCGAGCGTGACCAGTTCCCGCGAAAAACTGTCGAGGGTCGACTCGTCCACGATGCGTTGCTTCAGCAGGGCATTGCGGGAACGCAACGCCTGTGTGTAACGCTGGAGCAACGGCACATAACCGGGGTGTGTCTGCGACAGCAGCAGGTCGAGAAACCGGCGGCGGGTTCGTCCCGTGCCTTTGATCAATTGAAGATCCTCCGAGCAGAAAACCACCGCGCGAAGAGTGCCGAGATAATCGGACAGCGCCTTCACGGGCTGGGAATCGAGGGAGAGCTGTCGTTCGCGCGGGGCCCAATAGATCTTGATGTCATGATCCCCCTGGCCGACGACGCGCCCTCCGACAAAATAGCCGGTGCGCTCGTGTCGAACCATTTGGGCGCCGCCGACGCCCCGGAAGGAGCGAAGGGTGGCCATGAGATAAATCGCCTCAAGAATATTGGTTTTTCCCTGCGCGTTATCCCCCAGCAACAGGTGAAATCCAGGGGTGAAATCCGCATCCAACCGCGCGTAATTGCGAAAATCGCGAAGTCTCAAATGGGCCAGATGCACGGAATGATGATAGAAACTTTTCAACCGGGAAACAAACCTGCTTTCGCACAGGCCCGTGTTCAGTCACAGTAGACCTGTGAACCTCAGATGTCTGGCGCCGCTTGTCGCCCTTGCCTGCCTGGCCGAGGCCCGCGTCGTCGCGTCGGATCCCCAGGTGTTCGCGACCTCCCGCCATTTCAAAATACCGCGCGTGGACGCTCCCGGATTTCCGCCCGTGCGCAGCGATCCCGCGAAAGTGGCCATTGGAGAACGGCTCTTCCTGGAAACGCGCTTTTCCCATTACTTCTTCGCGCACTCCAATGGCGATGCCAATGCCACGCTGGCTGCCGGTGATCCCGTTGTCGAAAACACGACGACCCTTGGGGCGCCGTTGCCCGGGCCGTTTTCGGGCTTCGCGATCAATTGTCGCGCGTGTCATTTGCTCAATGAACATTTTGCAGGCGGGCACGGGAACCGCACTTACACCGATTTTGCCCGGCGGTCTCCTGTGCCTTCACGGGAGGACGGCCAGCGTGTCACGCTGCGAAATTCGCCGCCGATGGTGAACGCGACAGTGCCGCGGGACGGAAGTGTCTTGTTGCATTACGATGGCGAATTTGCGGGCGCAGCGGACCTGGCTCGGGGCACGTTGACGGGCCGCAATTACGGTTGGCTGGCCGGGGAGCAGGCCCTCGCCGTCAGGCACATCGCTCGCATCATCCGCGAGGACGACGGACAGGGCCCGCTGGCGCGCGAGTTTGGAGGGTTTGCCTATCGCGATATCCTGTTGGGAACCAACGCGGCGCTGGGAGAACCCGGCAAGCGATTCCGCCTTCCGCCCGAGTTTCGATTCGACGCAGCCCATGCGAGCGACGACCGGATCCTGGATACTGTCGGGGAGTTGCTCGCGGCGTATATGGACTCGTTGCTATTCTCGCGCAACGAAAACTGGGACTATGAAGGATCCCCATACGATGCATTCCTCGAGACAAACCAGTTTCCGCATCGCGTCGATTCGGGCGCCTCGGAGCCCTACTACAACCGGCATCTTGCCGATCTTTTTCTCAGCGTGCGCAACCCCGTCTTTGTGCATGGCACCAACGGTGTGGCTCCTCCTGCTCCCGGACGTTTCAAAACGTTGGAACAAGACTTCCGATTTGGCCCGTTGGAACTGGCTGGGGCGCGGGTTTTTTTCTCGACGCCACAATCCAGTCGCGGCAGCGGGATCGGCAATTGTGTGGCCTGTCATTCACCCCCTAATTTTACTGATTTCCATTTTCACAACACTGGCGCCGCGCAATTGGAATACGACGCCATTCACGGCGCGGGGATGTTTGCGAAGCTGAAGGCGCCCGGCCTGGCCCGGCGCAACGCGCAGTTCAACGAGTGGCTCCCGGCAACGTCAAAGCATCCCAACGCCGCCGGGCCGTTCCTCGATATTCCTGCGGTGAACCGTCCGGGCCGCACGGATCTCGGCCTCTGGAACGTGTTTGCCAACCCGGACCAACCGCGTCCGCAAGACGCCTTGCGCGCTTTGCTGAATGGCGACGAGAGCCGGGCGTCGGACGCCGACTTGCTGCCGCGGACGATCGCGCTTTTCAAAACGCCCACGCTGCGCGGCCTGGGATTCTCGCATCCTTATCTGCATAACGGGAGCAGGGACACGCTGGAGGATGTCATCCGATTTTACATCAAAACGTCGGCGCTGGCTCGTGCCGGTAAATTGCGAAACGGCGCGCCGGAATTGGCGGGGATGCATCTCAGCGAGGAACACATCGAGCCGCTTGCCGCCTTTTTGAAATCCTTAAACGAGGATTACGAGTGAGCGGGGATTGGCTGTCGTTCAGTCCCGACTGGCGCATGGCCGTGGCCTTCGTGGTGGCCATGCCCTCGCTGATCCTCGTCCTGAAAATCATCAGCACCGCACAAAAACGGCCGGCCACCGGATGGAATCTTTTTTTCTGGCTGTCATTCCTGCCCTCGGTGGAATCGTTAAGGCGCGTTCAACGCGCCGGGCCGGCTGAGAAACGAGGGGCGTTCGCGCGGTTCGCTATTGTCGTTGCCACCGCGCTTCTGGCTTACGTCGCCTGCGCGCAAATTGCCAGCGCGACGGGGGCATCCGGCATCGCGCTGGGCTGGTTAGGCGCGCCCTTGTTCTGGCTGATGACGGAAGTGCTGGGATCGCTGCTGCAACTCCTCACTCTTTCATCGGGCTGGCTGCTGCCGCTGCCGCACGGCAACATTTTTGTCTCGCGCCATCTGGCGGATTTTTGGGGACGCCGCTGGGATGTCTGGATGAGCGACTGGTTTCGGCAGGTGATCTTTCTCCCGCTGCGGCGACATCCGGTCAGGGCGATGATGATTGTTTTTGTGATTTCCGGGATTATCCACGAGTTGGTGCTCAACCTGGGATTATGGGTTGTGACGGGACACAACCGCTTCGGGTCGATGATGGCATATTTCGGAATTCAAGCGGTGGGCATGTTGGTGGATCGATGGTGCCTGGCCGGTTGCCCGCGTCTCCGAAGGATCTTTTGCTGGCTGGTGGTCGTCGGCCCCGCGCCGCTGATCGTCAATGAGGCAGCGTTGCGCGCGTTATGCTTTTGGAGGGAATAACGCGGGGGGAAGGGCGAGTGACGAGTGACGAGTGACGTGTGACGAGGGGGGCGAGGGGCGAGGGGGGAGTGACGAATGACGGATGACGGATGGGCTCTCGATCTGTAGTAGTCGAGGTGACGAGACTCATACTTTTCCGGCGAGTGACCAGTGGGGAATGACCAATGATGGTGGTTTTGTGACTTTGGTCTTGATGCGGGTGCGGGGCGCACGGAATGTTCGCCCATCTCATGGACAACCCGCCTGGCACGAGCCCTGGATCGACGCCCTCATCGTTTTTCCGCCCGGTTGAAGACGCAATGTTGTCAGCGGCGGAACAGCGCGCTGTGCTGGCGCGGATCACCACGCGGCTTCTGCCCCTCCTGTTTGTCTGCTACGTCATCGCTTACATCGATCGCATCAATGTCGGTTTTGCGAAGCTGCATCTTCGCCATGTGCTGGGTGTGGGCGAATCGGACTTTGGCGGTGTTTACGGATTGGGTGCCGGACTTTTTTTCATCGGCTATTTTATTTTCGAGATACCCAGCAATCTGATCCTGCAACGTGTGGGGGCACGGGTCTGGATTGCGCGCATCATGATTGTCTGGGGATTGGTCTCCATGGGTTTTATGTTCATGAAGAGCGTCACCGCGTTTTACGTGATGCGTTTCCTGTTGGGCGCCGCGGAGGCCGGCTTTTTTCCGGGAGTCATCCTTTATCTCACCTATTGGTATCCGGCGCGGGAACGGGCGCGCACCGTCGCGCTGTTTACCCTGGGAGGCATCGTGGCCGGCGTCGTGGGCTCGCCGCTCTCGGGCGCCATACTGGGAATGAACGGCGCAGCAGGATTGGCCGGGTGGCAATGGCTCTTTCTGCTCGAAGCAATTCCCGCCGTCCTGATGGGCCTCGTCGTCCTGTGGATTCTTCCCAACAACCCGCAGACCGCCCGATGGCTGTCGGGGCGGGAGAAGGCCTGGATTTCGACGCGCATGCGCGAGGATGCGGCGCGAGAGGGCGCTCCGGCATCGGAAAGTTTCCTGCGCCTGCTGGGTAACGGACGCGTCTGGCTGTTGTGCCTGATCTATTTCCTGATGAACATCGGGGGGTACGGCTTCGAGTTTTGGCTTCCCTCCATCGTGAAAGGTTTCTCCGGACTGGGCGATGCATGGGTTGGGCTGATTAATGCCATTCCGTATCTGATCGCGGGCATTGTCATGCTGTTGGTGGGCCGGCATTCGGATAAAGTCGGAGAACGTCGGGTGCATGTCGGCTTGTCAGCGACCACCGCCGGCCTGGGTTTTGTGCTCGCCGCGTTGCTGCATCAGCCGTGGTTGGCGATGGGCGGATTGACGCTGGCTTTCGCCGGCGCGAAATCGACACTGGGTCCATTTTGGGCCTTGAGCACTGGATTTCTCAGCGGAACCGCGGCTGCCGGCGGCATTGCGCTGATCAATTCCGTGGGAAATCTCGGCGGCTTTTTTGGTCCTTACCTCGTCGGGAAAATCGTGGATCGCACCGGGAACAACATCCTTGCGCTGCTGCTGCTCGCCGGCGCGTTGTTTGGAATGGGCGCATGCGCGCTGGCGCTAAAGACCGGCAGGCGCCCACCTGTCAGTGGATGAGGTGCGCGCTTTGGGCCCCGTAACGCCTGTTCTGGAGGGTCGCTCCTCCTCTCCCGCCCTTCGGGC
>JBEEGQ010000428.1:0-10941 GCA_041166945.1 Verrucomicrobiota bacterium | reverse complement strand
GATTCCTTTGGCGTTTTTCTTGCGATAGTCAGCCGGCGGATCCTGCGGTGTCATGCCCTTCAGCACCTGCCCCCGCACCAGCACCGTCGCATCCGCAGGCGGCGCGGCTTCGTAGACATCCGTATCTCCGAAGATTTGCCCGACGCCGCGCAGAATGGGATGGGATTTGGCGGCGGGTTCAACCACGCCCAAGGTCGCTTCCTTTTTGTGATTGCCCCAATGGCTGACCCATGTCTCGCCCAGGACCTGCCTGCCGAAGCCATTCTTCCAGTCGCCCGCCTGCCAGCTGAATTTTGCGTAAGGGCTGGCGGATTTTTTATCGTAATTGAAGGCATGCGTGCTGGTGCGCAGCGCGATGAACGGCTTGCCCGCCAGATAATAATCCACGAAATGTTTCATCTGTTCATCGGGCCATTCGCGAAACCGAAGCAGCAGCACGCAGACGTCAGCGGAATCGAGCGCTTCGATGCCGGGTTCGTTGTTTTTCGTATTGGGATCGATCTCGCCGTCTTTGATCGAAAAAAGGACGGTGCATTTGAATCCATGCCGCTCGGCGAGAATTTTTGCCAGCATCGGCAGTCCCTCTTCGGAGCGGTATTCCTCATCGCCGGTCAGGAAAACGATGTGCTTGCCTTTGCCGGGGCCGGCCTTCCCCGCGTAGGTGACCCAGTCCGCGGCGGGACCGGCTGTGACGGCGAGAAAACTCAGGGCGATGAGGAACGGGGCGAATGATTTCATGATCTGTTGGATGGCGCGGGCGACGCCCGGATTCGTACCGGATTGTCCGATGTAGCGCAATGGTAGAACTCGTTGCGCTGCGACAAGCCGTGCATCCCGAAGTTGTGGGTGCCTTCCCTTCCGTCCAACAGGCATGTGTTTGGCGCCAAAGGCGCGATGGAGTGCGCTGTCGCAAACCGCTTGCCCGGGCGGGAGGCTTTCGTTACAACAACCCCGCTTCTAACCAACACCGCGAACATCGCGCACATCGGAACGACTTTCATCATGCCCTACCAAGACGTGACCCCGCCCGCGGGGCAAAAGATCTCCACCGTTCAAGGCAAGCTCACCGTGCCGGACCAGCCGATCATTCCGTTCATACGCGGCGACGGCACGGGGCCGGACATATGGGCGGCCAGCGTGCGGGTTTTCGATGCCGCGGTGCAAAAAGCATTTGGCGGACGCCGAAAAATTTCCTGGTTCGAGGTTTTCGCCGGCGAGGAATCATTCAAGCGATTCAACAATTGGCTTCCAGACGACACCGTCGAGGCGTTCCGGGAGTATCTGGTGGGGATCAAGGGACCCCTGACCACCCCCGTCGGCGGCGGCATCCGTTCGCTCAACGTCGCGCTGCGCCAAATGCTCGACCTCTATGTCTGTCTCCGGCCTGTGCAATATTTCACGGGGGTGCCCAGTCCCGTAAAGCATCCCGAGAAGGTGGACATGATTATCTTTCGCGAAAACACGGAGGATATTTACGCGGGGATCGAATACGCGGCGGGGACTCCCGAAGCGCAAAAGGTCCTCGATTTCCTCGCGAAGGAATTTCCAAAGGACTTCAAAAAAATCCGGTTCGGCACCGAGGCGGCCTCGAGTGAATTCTGGAAAATGGTCGGCGCGCCGGGCATCGACAATCGCGTGCAGGTCGGGATTGGGCTCAAACCGGTGAGCTGGTCCGGCAGCGTCCGGCTCATCCACAGCGCCATCGGTTACGCGCTGAAATTCAAGCGCCGCAGCGTGACGCTGGTCCACAAGGGCAACATCATGAAATTCACCGAAGGCGCCTTTCGCGACTGGGGTTACCAGGTCGCCAGCCAGTACTTCGGAGATCAGGTTTATACCTGGGCCCAATGGGAAAAGACAAAAAAGGAAAAAGGCGAACCCGCCGCCAACGACGAACAAAAGGCCGCCCTCAAAGCTGGCCGGGTTCTCATCAAGGACGCCATCGCCGACATCACGCTCCAGCAGGTGCTCACCCGTCCGGAGGATTTCGATGTCATCGCCACTTTGAACCTCAATGGAGATTACCTCAGTGACGCCCTGGCCGCGCAGGTGGGGGGAATCGGCATCGCGCCGGGCGGGAATATTAATTACATCACCGGGCATGCCATCTTCGAGGCGACACATGGAACAGCCCCGAAGTATGCGAATCTCGACAAGGTAAATCCGGGCTCCGTAGTGCTCAGCGGTGAAATGATGCTGCGTTACATGGGATGGATCGAAGCGGCGGATCTCATTCTCAAAGGGCTCAATGGCGCGATTGCCAGCAAACGGGTCACGTACGATCTCGCCCGGTTGATGGAAGGCGGCACCGAGATTTCATGCTCCCAGTTCGCCGACAACCTCATCGCGCACATGTAATCCCCGCTCCGCTGGCGGCTTTCCCGGGCCGGTTGGAAACCGGCGATACAGCAGACTGGAAGTCCGCGCTACGATCGGAGAATGATCTTCTCGCGCAGAATTTGCGAAGGGCCCATTCCTGTGGAGGAAGAGCCGCCACATGCCGTTGAACCCGCTGGCGCGCCGCTGGGCTGGGATTAGAGGCCCCGCCAAATCACTTCCAGCGAAAGGACGGCGTAAGCGGTGACGAGCGGCGCATCCTTCTCGCGCCAGCGGCCGTTGTTATTGTTCCAGGACCCATCCCGCTGCTGAAGGTTAAGTAGCTTCAGCGCCACTTCCTTCCGCCAATCTATTTTGCGCCCGTCCTTCAACTGCAATTCCTGCACACCATACGTGTTCAACGCCTTGGTCATCGTATGCAGATAAAAGTAAAGGCCCTGGGCTCCCATGCCCGGATTTTCATCAATCGAATAATGGGCGCGCAACCAGTCGAAGACAGCCGTGACGCGCGGGTCATCGCGTTTCAGGTCGGCGTAGATGTAACTGAGCATGCCGCCGTAGCTGATGCTGCCGTAGCTGCGCAACGCAACGCGGCCGGTTTCAACATTCGTTTCGCTGCCGGCCATGCTCATGCCGGGGTAATAGACAAAGCCCCCCTTGTTTTTCGGATCATCGCTCGCCCAGGATTGCGTGTTGTAGGCACGAAGATTCTGGCAGTTCTCGAGAAAATGGATGGCCGCGGCCCAATTCAAGTCGGGGGCGTCAGCGGGATTTTTGTCCCGGACAAGATGTTTGCTGTGATGAAGGGCCTCCAGCGCGGCGAGGGTGTTGCCCATGTCCGAGTGCTCGTACTTCGAGCCGTAGCCGATGCCGCCGTCCTGGACATCATCCATGCGCCCTTTCTCACCAAAATCGCGCTGGAGGCCGACGAGGAATTGGCGGGCCTTGCGGATGGTTTCGTCGTAGCCCGGTTTGTTCGCAGCGAGCAGCGCCATCATGGACAGCGCGGTGTTATACGTGACGAGATTGCTTTGATGAATACCACCATCCGGTTGCACGCAACTGGTCAGATAGGAATAACCCTTTGCCAGCCAGGGCGGCTCCGTCTTTGAATAACGCCCGGCGGGTTCCCCTTTGAACGCGGTGAGGACGAGCGCAGTGATGGCGGGTTGGCCCGATTCAGACCACCAGCCGGCCTTGTCCTGGTTGGTTCGCAGCCAGGCCAGTCCGCGATCGATGCATCCCTGGACTTCGTTGGCGAAGGACGCATCGAGTTTTTGAACGGACGGGGATCTCTCGGCCGCGGGGGCCATGACGCCGAATAAAAGCATCGCGATGGCAGCCAAAGCCGGGCATATCGAGGCGCCCCTTCCCCACTTCCAAGAACCGTGATGGTTCCGTTCGCGCCTCATCTGGAATTCCCAATTCAAGTCTGCAAGCTGGCGCCCGGAGAGAGCGGTGGGGGAGGAGGCGGTTCCACCGTGGGCGCGGGCTTGGGAAGGTGTTCGTTGATGCGCGCGACCAGTGTCTCGACGCTGACCGGCTTTGCGAGAAAGAGCGCGCCGCCGCTGTTGAGGCCATCCTCGCCGGCTTCTCGCTTGGAAACGGTCGCGGTGAGAAAAATGATCGGCGTATGGCGCAAATTGCGATCGCGCTTGATCTGGTTGGAGACATCCCCGCCATCCATGTTGGGCATGATGACGTCGAGGATGATCAGGTGAGGTTTGAATTCGCGGGCGGCGGCGAGTGCGTAGCTGGCCTTGTTCTCGGTGCGAACCTCGAAGGCGCCGGTTTTCTCGAGATTCAACTTCACCATGCGGGCGAAGCTGACCTCGTCGTCCACAATCAAAATCCGTTTTCTTTCGATCTCGGTTTCCATGAGTCAGACCTTAAACATAACGGTGACGCAAGCGCCACCTTCTTTCCGGTTGCGCACTTCGATGGCCCCTCCATGCAATTCGATGATTTTCTTTGTGACGGTCAGGCCCAGGCCCGTGCCTTTTCCGGTCTCCTTCGTGGTGAAGAACGGATCGTAAATGTGCGACAGCTTGTCATCGGCGATGCCCGTGCCGGTGTCGCTGACTTCCGCGATGACCACGGTTTCGCCCACATGAAACCGGTCGGCATGCCGGGCGCCCGCGTCGTGCGCGGCCTCTGAGGAACTCAATTGGCGCGCCCGCGTATGGATGGTCAGTGTCCCGCCTTGCGGCATGGCATGGCAGGCATTGGTGAACAGGTTCACGAACACCTGTTTCATCTTGTTTCGATCCAGCCAGACGGGCGGCAGCCCGGCGGTCAGTTCCTTGATGACGGTCACATTGGTTTCCTTGATGACATGCCGCACCAGGGCGAGGGATTGATCGATGACCGCGCTGAGATCGTCGGCCTGGGTGTCGAGGGCGTGCGGCGCCGAAAAATCCAGCAGGCCCAGAATAATGCCATCGGCCCGTTTGATGGCCTCGGTCATGTCGGAAAGGATCAACCCCACGTTTTCATCGGTCGAATGGACATGCTGGGCCAGGTAATCGACGCCCATCCGCAGGATGCCCAGGGGATTTTTCACCTCGTGCGCCACCCCCGCGGCGAGACGCCCCACCGACTGCATTTTCTCGGCCTGGATGAGTTGAAATTGCGCGGCCTTCAAGTCCTCGTGCGATCGCTGCAAATCCACAAGCGCCTTCTGCAATTCGCCCTTGTGGGCGGCCAGTTCCTCGTTGGCGCGCTGCAATGCCTCCTCGGAAATCTTCCGCTCCGTGATGTCGCGCGCGATGCACACCAGCCCGAACACACGCCCCTCGCCCGTCCGCAAAGGCACCTTGGTCGTGGAATGCCACCGCCGTTGCCCGCGCACGTCCACCAGAGGTTCCTCGCGATTCAGGATCGGTTGGCCCGCGGCCAGGACCCGCGCATCATCCTCATCGAGCCGCGCTGCGAGTTCCGGAGATAAAAAATCGCCGACGCGCCGCCCGATCACCTCTCGCTCGGACAGCACCCCGAGAAAACGCCGATGCGCGATGTTATCGAGGAGATACCGGCCGTCGGTGTCCTTGACGTGAATGTAATCGGGCAGGTTGTCGACGAGGCTGCGGAGAAGGTTCCGTTCGTTGGCGAGCTCCTCCTCGATTTTTTTTAGGGCGGTGACATCGCGCGAAATGCCGAAGCTGCCGACGATTTGCCCGCGTTGATCACGCAACGGCAGCTTGGAGGTCAGCGCCCAGGAGACGCCGCCGTCGGGAAGCGTTTCGCGCTCGATTTTGCCGAGGATTGGCTCGCCGCTTTCCATGACGCGCTGTTCATCGTGCCGCGCCGAATCGGCGTGTTCCGCCGCGAAAAAATCCGCGTCGCTCCTTCCCGCCGCCTCGCGCGGATGCCCGACTCGAAAGTGCCCGGCCAGGGCGCGATTGATCCGGGTGAAACGGCTCGCCCTGTCCTTGAAAAACACCCGGTCGGGAATGTTATCCATCAACGTGTGAAACAGCTCCCGTTCGCGTTCGAACGCCTCGGTGACGCGCTTTCGTTCGATGGCGTAACGCATGGCATGCACCAGCAGCCGCGTCTCGACCTGCCCTTTGACGAGATAATCCTGCGCGCCCTCCTGCACCGTTTGCATCGCGAACTGTTCGTCATCCAGCCCGCTCATGACAATGATGGGCACCTGGGGGGCTGCATCATGGACGCGTTGAAACGTCGCGGGCATCGGGCTGTCCGGGAGCGAAAGATCCAGGAGCACCAGGTCGATGCCCCCCTGGGCGAGGCGCTCGAGGCCGGTCGCCAGAAGCGGGGTGTGCTCGAGGCTGAAAGCGGCGCCCGTCTCGTCGCTCAAATATTCGCGGATCAGCCGGGCGTCGCCCGCATTATCCTCGATGAGCAGGACCTTGAGCCTGGAGTTGGACGCGGGCGGATTCACGACGGTAGCGGAAGTCTGCGCGGCTCACCGCGGGAATTTCAATCCGTAACTTTTGCGCCCAGGCACGGCCAGAGCGGCCCCGAAGTTGTGGGTTGGCTCGAAGTTCGAAACTGCTGCTCCCTCCCCGTTGAACGGGGCGAGAAGAGCGCCTGGGCTGCATCCGCAACCGGCACGCCGTACACTTCGTTGAAGCTATTGTTCGCTGATCCAGTCACAACAGGGTTGTCATGATCCGAACCCCTTTCGCACTGGCTCTGATCGCCTTCGCCATTTTATCCGGCCCGGACGCACGCGCTCAACGACAACTCGAAAAACTCGGCCGCGGGGTTGTGGCAATCCGGTTGACGAACGGCAACACGTTCGTGAGCTGGCGACTCCTCGCCAGCGATCCGCACGATGTGGCGTTCCACATTTACCGGGCCACGAACGGCGGCGCGCCGGTGCGTCTGAACCACGATCCGCTAAAGGAGGCCACGTGCTTTCTGGACACGGCGCCAGCGGGTGACATCTCCGCGGCTTATTTCGTCCGACCGATCGTGAACGGTGTAGAGCAAGCACCCAGCACTGTAGTTAAGCTTCCCCCGCGCGCACCCGCCCGGCCCTATCTTTCGATCCCGCTCCGGACGCCCGCCGGTTACGCGCCGAACGACGCGTCGATAGGCGACCTCGACGGGGACGGCGAATACGAAGTTGTCGTTCACCAGGCGGGACGTGGCCGGGACAATTCGCAGGCGGGCCAGACGGATCCGCCACTATTGGAGGCCTACAAACTCGATGGAAGTCTTCTTTGGCGCATTCAACTGGGCCGCAACATCCGTGAAGGCGCCCATTACACCCAGTTTCTGGTGTACGACTTCGATGGAGACGGCCGCGCGGAGATCGCCTGCAAGACTGCGGACGGAACCATTGATGGATTGGGGAAAATCATCGGCGATGCCACCGCCGATTGGCGGACAAAAGCCGGGCGGGCGGAGGGAAAAATACTGGAGGGGCCCGAGTTCCTGACGGTGTTTGATGGCCGCACCGGCGCGGCACTCGTCACCACCAACTATATTCCCGCGCGCGGAAAGGCGTCGGATTGGGGAGACGATTACGGGAATCGCGTGGACCGTTTTCTGGCTTGTGTGGCCTATTTGGATGGTGCGAGGCCGAGCCTCGTGATGTGCCGTGGTTATTACACGCGCACGGTTTTGGCGGCGTGGGACTGGCGCGACGGGCGATTGACACAGCGCTGGATTTTCGACAGCCATGACGGCACGCCCGGTAACCGCGCGTACGCCGGACAGGGAAATCACAATCTGAGTGTCGGTGACGTGACGGGCGATGGGCGGGACGAAATTATTTACGGCTCAATGTGCGTCGGCCCGGATGGCAATGGATTGTGGAACACCGGTCTCGGCCATGGCGACGCCATCCATCTCTCCGACCTCGATCCGGAACGGCCCGGACTGGAAATCTTCGATATCCACGAACACGTCCGGCACGAGCATGGCATCGATTTCCGGGATGCGCGCACCGGAAAGATTCTGTGGAGCAAGCCGTCGCCGGACGTGGGGCGCGGGGTGGCGTTTGACATCGACCCGCGCCATCCGGGCAACGAATGTTGGGCGGCCGGTCCCGGCCTGGATCAACTTTACACCTGTCGCGGTGAATCGATCGGGCCCAAGCCGCGCTCCTGCAACATGGGCATTTGGTGGGATGGCGACTTGCTCCGCGAACTGCTCGACGGGGTGAAGGTCACCAAATGGGACTATGAACGCGGTCGTGAAATACCCCTCTTTTCGGGCAGTGACTTCGATTGCGTCGCCAACAACGGCACCAAGGCCAATCCATGTCTTTGCGCGGATATTTTCGGCGACTGGCGCGAGGAAATCATCGCGCGCACCCGCGACAACCAGGAATTGCGCATCTTCACCAGCACCGTGCCGACCCGTCACAGGCTGGTTACCCTGATGCAGGATCCGGTTTATCGTCTGGGCGTCGCAGGACAAAACGTGGGCTACAACCAGCCGGCGCACACCAGCTTTTTTCTCGGGGAAGGGATGAAGTCCAGGCCGGGTGTTTCTGAACGATGATGCGCGCGGCTTGAACCAGAGGTGGGAACCGAATGGATGCGGCATAAATGCCGCGCGCCGTCCTCCCGAAGGAGACGCGTCCGGTTCCTTGACGCCGTCGCTGTCACTCCCTACCGTCGCGTCAATGAACCGTGCCGTTTTTCGCGCCTGCGTGCTGGCCATGGCGCTGTTTGCCTTTGTCCTGCCATGCCCTGCCCCGCTCATTTTCACGCCGGGCGAGGGATGGCATTATGAAAAAGTGGGGGAAACGGGTTCCTGGACGCGGGGCCGGGCGAAGGATCAACTCGAAGTTGCGCAGCAAAGTTTCGACAAACAGGATTACAGCATCGCAGCGAAAGCCGCGCGTCGCACGGTGAATCTCTGGCCGTTTTCCGATTACGCGCCGCAGGCCCAGTATCTTCTCGCGCGCTGTTACGAAGCCAAAGGCGAGGACGAACGGGCGTTTAATGCCTATCAAACCTTGATCACCCAGTATCCAAAAGTGCCGAACTACGACGAAATCATCCTTCGCCAGATGGCCATCGCGAACCGTTTCCTGGCAGGCCAGGGCTTCAAACTTTTCAACTTGATCCCCTGGTTTGCGTCGATGGAAAAGACCATCAAACTTTACGAAAAGATTCTCAAAAATGGTCCGTACAGCGAAGTCGCTCCGCAGGCGCAGATCAACATCGGCGTCGCCCATGAACGAAAGTTTTTCAAGGAACTGCCCGAGGCGGCCAAGGCCTACGAGCGGGCTGCCGACAAATACTCCGAGCAGAAGGAGGGCACCGACGCGCTCTATCGTGTGGGAGAGACCTATTACAAGCAGGCCAAAAAAGCGGAATACGATCAGAGCATCGCGGGCCAGGCCATCGCCACTTACTCCGACTTCGTCACACTGCATCCGGACGACAAGCGCGTGCCCCAGGCTCAAAAGAGAATGGAGACCCTCAAACTCGAACAGGCGCGCGGCTCGCTGGAAGTGGCGCGCTACTACGAGAAACACAAAAAATGGAAGGCAGCCAAAATCTATTACAACGAGGTCAATGAGGTGCTTCGCGAACAGCCCGATGCCACCCTCGCCGTGGAAGCCCGTGGCCGCATCGAGCATATTTCCAAATTGCATCCCGAATCCACACAGTGACCGTTCGGAATTTTTCCCATGACCCCTGATACGCCGGCAGGCCCTGCATCGCCACACGCGGTGTGCCGCCTGGCATCGCGCTGCAGAACCATTTCCCTGTTGGGGATCTTTTCGCTTCTTGTCGCCAGCCTGATGGTGCTCTCGGGTTGCGGCGGATATCGATTGGGACCGACCGGCGGCCAAAAAGCGGGTGCCCGTTCCATTCAAATCAATCCGTTCGTCAACCACACGATCGAACCGCGTCTCGCCGACGCGCTGACGCATTCCCTGCGCAGGCAAATCCAGCAAGACGGCACCTTTCGGCTGAACACCTCGCGGGACGGCGACATCGTGGTCAACGGAGCGATTATCAAATACGATCGGCTGTCGGTGGCGCTGCGATCCCGGGATGCACTCACGCCTCGCGATTATCGCATTACCATCACGGCCCACATCACGGCTCGCGAGCGGGCAACCGGCAAAGTCCTGCTGGACCGTGATGTCACCGGACGCACGGAGGTCCGGGCCGGCGCGGATCTTTACAGCGCGGAACGCCAGGGCATTCCGCTCGCCGCCGATTTCCTCGCCGCGAGCGCCACATCGCTGCTCGCCGACGGCTCATGGTGAAGTGGTCTTTCAGGGGGCCAGGGTTTGCTCTGGTCGCAAATCGGGCTCGACGACGGCCAGACGGCGGGTAGCTTCTTCGCCCATGTCCGAGTCCGCTCACCAAGTTTCCGTCGCGCCGCCGCCGGTGTCGAAGGCGAAGGTCTTTGCCCGGCGCCTTTTCAGCACTCTGCTGCTTTGGGGGGTCGTGCTGGGGGCGCTTTTTTCCGGAATTCCCGTCATCGAACGATACGTCGTCCTTCTGCTGATGGTCGTTCTTGCGGCGGCGGGGCTGAATGAATTCTATGGATTGGTGGAGAAGGAAGGGATGGTTTGTTTCAAGGGCTGGGGAATTTTTGCCGGCGTGCTGCTCATGGCGGGAACCTTCTACAGGCTTACGGGAAAATTATTCGCGCATGACAAGCCGGCGAGCGTGAATGATTTCGAGACAGGCCTGCTGATCCTTTTTGTTCTCGGCCTCTGTTTTCTCCAGTTCCTGTCAAAGAGCAACACCAAGGGAATCCTGGCCATCGCCACCACCCTGCTCGGCCTCATGTACGTGCCATGGCTGCTGAACTTCATCCAAAAAATTCATTTCTTCCCCAAGCTCGATGGCAATGGAAAATTTTACGTCCTTTATTTCATCCTGGTGACAAAATTCAGCGATTCCGGGGCCTACGCGGTGGGATCGCTTATCGGCCGGCACAAGATGATCCCGCGGATCAGTCCCGGCAAAACGTGGGAGGGCTTTGGCGGCGCAATTGTTGTGGCCACAGGCGTCAGCATGTTGTTCGCGGCGCTCGCCGGGAACCGGCTGCACGGCATGACCATGCTCCATGCCGTGATTCTCGGAGTCATCCTCAGTTCCACAGCCGTGGTCGGGGACCTGATCGAATCCATCTTCAAACGCGAGGCGG
>JBEEGQ010000427.1:0-21634 GCA_041166945.1 Verrucomicrobiota bacterium | reverse complement strand
TGAGGCATGCGTTGGCATTTTCGTCCCCGCCCAACCGGAGGAGAAATGACAACCCCCTCCACGCCGGCTCAACGTACCCGCGGAACCACCGGACCCGCTGCACGACTGGAGCAGCGAGGAAATGTAGTGTCCTGAGTCAGCATCCTGACGACCAGCCATCCTCCCGACATGAAAGCGTCTTTCTGGATTGGGCTTAAAGCCTGTCGCAAGTAACATCGCAATCCGTTCGATTTTTGAGCTGCAACTTCCCGTCACTGCCAGTGTTGACCCCGAAAACATGAAAACATCCATCGCGATTTTGGCCACGTTCATCACCGCTGCGTTTCCGTTATTGGCCGCGTCCTATTCCACGGAGGCTACCATCACCCAACACAATGAGCAGAACACCTACGAGGTGATAGTACGCGTCGCACATTTAGTCGAGAAGGACGGCAAGCTGACGGAGGAATTGGTGGCGCGGCCGAAAATCCAGGCAGGGCTTGGCACGCCTGCTTCAATGTATGTGGGGTTGCAACCCACCCATCTCAACTACCAAAACGAAGACAACGTCACAGTGGATGTATCATGGCTCAAGGCGGGGGACAGCGGCACCGCATTTTGCTCTGTCACCGTCAGGCGTGGGGATAAAGTCGTTTCGAAGTCGAAGCTGCAACTGAAGGTCGAAGGCAAATGATACGCCACTCCCGTGACCACATGCAGCGAATACGATGATTGGGGGCTACCGATGCACCAAGCGTAGTGTCCCGGCGACTCACACAACTGCGTCAGCTTACATTCGACGAGGTCTCGGCGCTGCCTGCATGTTTGGATGAGCTTCTTGCCCAATTGCACACTTCTCGTAAAGAATGGCGCCTGCTTCGCTTCCTTCGTATGCTTCTGTAGAATTCCCTGCCCGGCCCCGCCCGTGTGGAAACATTTACAGAAGGACACAAAGAGAACGAAGCCTCAAAGGCGCTTGTTTTTGGACCTCAGTTTTGCCATGATCCACGTCAATTCTTCTGCGATTTATGAAAACTCTGGTCTGTCTGGTCGCTGGAATTCTCTTTCTTTCAACATCCGCTCATTCTGCCCAGCTCCCGCCCGGTTGTGACCTTTCAACGAACGGATTAGTGGGCTGGTGGAAGGGGGAATACAACGCGCTGGATTCGTCGGGGTTCGCAAACCATGGCATGCTCCTCGGTGAAGCCGGATTCAGCAATGGAGTGGTCGGCACGGGCTTTTCTTTTGTAGGGACCGATCTTCCCCCAGGCGTAAAGATTCCGGCCAGTGCATCTCTCGATGTGGGCACTGGAACTGGTTTTACGCTCGAAGCGTGGATCAATCCCTACACTCTCAATCGACGCGGCGCGATCTTCGAATGGAACAACAGCCACACAAATGAAATCGTCACATGGGGCGTGCATTTCATGATTTTCGAGCCGCAGGAGTTTTCGCTCGGAATTGGCAATCTCGTTGCGAACATTTGGGATGTGAACGGCATCACGCACTTGATCCTCGCTCCCGGCGGCACGTTGACCAACGGCGGGTTTCAACACGTCGCGCTCACCTTCGAGAAATCCACGGGGCATACGAGAATTTACCGGAATGGGCAGGTCGTGGCGGAGAAGGTCTTCGGATCATTTACGCCCCTAACGACGTACGACCTGTTTCTCGGCCGCCGACCAGCGGGCGATCAAAGTCCGCTATTCAGTTTTCATGGGGTGATTGACGAAGCGGCTGTTTACAATCGCGCGCTGGGCGGCGAGGAAATTCTGTCTATCTACAACGGGGGCGCGAATGGGCGTTGCGGCCGGCCTCCCATCGAGCTTTCGATTCGGACTTCGCAAACGGAGATTTGTTGGCGAACTGAATTAAATCGAATGTATCAGGTTCAATACCGGACGAACGCACCGGGTGGCGGCTGGCTTCCACTGGGGACTGTGCAGGGTAACGGCGGGACGAATTGCCTCACTGATGTCATCGCGCCCGATGCTCCTCGCCGGTTTTATCGCGTGCAGGAATTGTAATCCACCTCTCCCCTCATTCGCGCGTAACGGCCAGCGTGCGAAGGGCGAACGGATTTCTGACGTGGGCGTAGAATGGTTGGTTTCCCACGATGTCATGAGCGAGACGACGCGATACGTGACATCCGCCGTAAGCGAGATGTCCGCCGGTCAGTATTCCGGCGCCGATTTCTTTTCTAAAGTTGAGCCGCCAACCGTCCGTTACTTGAAGTATAGGCTCACCACCGCGAGGTGATGAGCGACTTTCCCGGACGGGTGATCAGCTCCGTAAGCGAAGGCACAATCGGAACGCCACTGTTCAAAGCAGTGGTGTTTCGGTTGTGCCTTTTTCTTTTTCCAGGAGAGCAAGCGATATGAAACGAACGAAAAGCACCATAAAGCACCGAGTGCGCCAACATGCCCAGTGACAACCCTGAGAATGCTATGAAACCAAAAAAAACAATCACCTTGAGGCCCACGAAAGCTCGGACCGGCATTGATGGATTCGACGAAATAACGCATGGGGGCCTGCCGCGCGGGCGCACCAGCCTGTTGGTGGGCGGACCCGGCTCCGGAAAAACCTTGTTCGGTCTGCGCTTCCTGGTCCACGGTGCGAAAGAGTCCGATGAGCCGGGCATCTTCGTGGCGTTTGAGGAAACTTCGCAACGCATCGTTGCGAACGCTGAAGTCTTCGGTTGGGATCTCCCAAACTTACAGCGCAAAAAGTTGTTCTTTCTGAATGCCCAACCGTCCACCGATCTCATCCAGTCGGGGCAGTTCGATCTTAGCGGGATGCTGGCTGTTTTGGGAGCCCAAGCCAAGGAGATAGGGGCGCGGCGTATCGTATTCGATGCCATCGATATCGTGTTGGCGTTGCTGCCCGACGCGGCGACGAAAAGGCGGGAAGTTTACCGTTTGCATGAGTGGTTGTTGGCGCGGGGACTGACCGCCCTCGTCACCGCCAAGGCAGATGGCGACGAAGCGAGTTCCTTCGGTCCGCAGCCTTTTGGCTTCATGCATTTCATGGTGGATTGCGCCGTGATGCTCAATCATCGGGTGTCCCTCGGAGTATCGCAGCGCAATCTGCGCGTGTTGAAATACCGCGGCTCTGGTTTTGATGAGAACGAATCCCCGTTTGTCATCGGCGAGGACGGTTTCGATGTCGCCATCGCCCGCACGCTCGGCCCGAAAGAAGTCAACGTGTCGAACGAGCGGGTTTCCAGCGGGGTGAAGCGGCTCGATACCATGCTCGGTGGCGGTTACTACCGCGGGGCCAGCGTGCTGATCACCGGCTTCCCCGGCACGGCGAAGACGACTCTGAGCGGGGCGTTTGCCGAGGCGGCCTGCCGGCGGGGCGAGCGGACTACGTTCTTTAGTTTTGACTCGGATGGGAGCGAAGTAGTCCGCAACCTTCGATCCGTCGGGATCAAGCTGGATCGTTATGTAAAAAGTGGAATCCTGCGCATGATTTCTGCCCGCACGATCAGCGGCAGCGCCGAGAGCCTACTGGTCCGCATCAAGTCGATGGCGCGCGTGCATAAAGCCCGTTGCATCGTGATCGATCCGGTGTCCACCCTGGCGAAAGTCGGCAACGAACTGACCGCGCATGGCGTGGCGGAGCGATTGATTGACTGGTCGAAGGCCGAGGGCGCGACCCTCGTTTGCACGAGCCTGCTCGATGAAATGAACGGGCAGTTGGAGGGCGGCACGCCGTTGCAAATCTCGACGATTGCCGACACGTGGATTCACCTAAATTACCTCGTGCAAGCCGGGGAGCGCAACCGCGGCCTATCTATCATCAAGTCCCGCGGCACGTCCCATTCCAACCAGGTCCGCGAACTGATCCTGAGCGATTCGGGTGTGACCCTGGCGGATATTTACACCGCGGGCGGTGAGGTGCTGATGGGCACGATGCGTTGGGAGAAGGAAAGCGCGGAGCGGATGGCGAAAGAGGTCGCTGACGTCGCCGGCCAGCTGAAGCGAGTCACACTCGATGCGGAGGAAGCCGTCCTGGCAGTTCGGGCGAAGTCGCTGCAAACCGAGTTGCTGGCGAAACAAGTCGAGAAGACGTTGCTGGAGCGCATCACCCACAGCCGCAAAGGAGAAGTCTCGCGCAGCCGAATCCAGATGCGCGAAATGCGCGGCGGCGATGCGGCGATTGCGCGAAGGAAAGTAAGGAAGCCGTGAACCAGCACCTCAAATTCAAGTTCCGCCTGTATGTCGCCGGCGGCACGCCCAACTCCGTGCAGGCGGTGGCGAATCTCAAATCGATTTGTCGCGCTCACCTGCCGGACCGGCACGAAATCGAAATTGTGGATGTCTTCCGGGAACCCAAGCGAGCACTGGCGGATGGCATCTACATGACGCCGATGCTGGTTAAGCTCGCGCCGGCACCCGTCCAAACAATCCTCGGCACCTTGAGCCAGACGGAAGCCCTGTTGCAGGCTTTGGAACTGGAGACCTTCGCCGCGTGAAACCGGGTAACAGACCTCCGGCGATGGATCCGAACGCGGAAATACCCGCGCTCATCGAGACGTTGCTCGCCTCCGAGCAACGCCTGGAGGAATTGACGGGCGGGGAAGTGGACACAGTGGCGGGCCACGATGGCCGGACGTTCTTGCTGCGCCGCGCCCAGGAACAGTTGCGTTTCAGCGAAGCCGCCAGTCAGGCGGCCATTCTTGATGCGCTGCCCGCGCACATCGCCTTGGTGGACCCTCAAGGCATCATCATTTCGGTCAATGAATCATGGCGCCGATTCGCTCACGCCAATGTGTGGCATGGAGCGGGACATGGTATCGGCCTCAACTACCTGGACGTTTGCGAACGAGCGAATGGAGATTTTTCATCCGAGGCAGTTCAGGTCGCCGCTGGCATTCGTGCGGTGCTGGACGGCAGGGAAAAATGTTTTTCCATCGAGTATCCCTGTCACTCGCCGACGGAGCTGCGCTGGTTCCTGTTAAAGGTGACTCCTCTTGCCGATGACCGCCGGAACGGCGCCGTCGTCATGCACATCAACATCACAGAGCGCAAGATCGCTGAGGACACCTTACGTGACAGCGAAGCCAGCCTGTCCGCCGCCCAACGTATCGGCCATTTCGGCAGTTGGGAGCTGGAACTGTTCGGTGCCAAAAACGACAACGGCCCGCTGCTGCGCTGGTCCGACGAAATGTTCCGCATCGCAGGCTTTGAGCCGGGCGCCGTGGAAACCAGCAACGAATTCTTCTTCCGCATCGTTCATCCTGACGATCGCGAATCGATCCGTGAAGCGGTGGCCATAGCCCTTCGCGAGCGCCAGCCGTATTCCATTGTCCACCGCCTCATCCGACCCAATGGCGAGGAGCGTGTTATCCAGGAAATGGGGCAGGTTTTCTTTGAAGAGGAGACAGGCCAGCCGTTGAAAATTGTCGGCACGGCGCACGACATCACCGCGCAACGAAAAGCAGAGGAGGCGTTGCGGGACAGTGAGGAGCGCTTTGTCGGTGCTTTCGAACATGCCCCCATTGGCGTCGCATTGGTATCGATCGATGGTCGCTGGCTCAAGACCAACCAAGCCATCCGTGACTTGTTCGGTTACTCCGAAGAGGAGTTGCAAACACGCACCATCGTTGACCTCACGCATCCGGAAGATATCGAACGCAGCTGGCAGAATGTGGGCCGTGCGCTCGCCGGAGACATCGGCTCTTTCCAGATTGAAAAACGCTATATTCACAAGCGTGGAAATGTCATCTCGGCTTTATTGAACATTTCCCTCATCCGCGATGCAGAGGGTCAGCCCCTTCATTTTGTCACCCAGATTCAAGACATCACCGAGCGCAAGCAGGCAGAGGAAACGCGTTCGAGGCTCGCTGCCATTGTAGAATCATCGAGCGACGCCATCATCGGTAAAACGCTCGAAGGTCTTATCACAAGTTGGAATGCAGGGGCGGAACGCTTGTTTGGCTATCCCGCCAAGGAAATCATCGGCCAGCCAATTACGATGATTATTCCACCCGATCACCGGGAGGAGGAGACAAAATTTCTGGCGCGCTTACGCCTGGAGGAACGCATCGAACACTTTGAAACCATTCGGCTCACGAAAGACGGCCGGCGGATCCAAGTGTCACTGAGTATTTCACAGGTGCACGATGCTGCGGGCCGGCTCATCGGCACATCCAAAATCGCCCGCGACATCACCGCGAGCAAGCAGGCCGAGGCAGCTCTACAGCGCCAACAAGCCGAGTTGCGGGTGCTCTTTGACCTGATGCCGGCCATGCTCTGGTTCAAAGACACGGAAAACCGCATCCTGCGGGTCAATAAAAGAGTTGCAGAGGCCGCCGGAAAGTCGATCGAGGAAATCGAGGGAAAACCATCTCTGGAAATTTATCCGCAAGATGCGGCCCGGTTTTATGCGGATGATCTGGAAGTAATCCGGGCGGAAGCACCCAAACTGGGATACGTCGAAACGCTGCGGGGTCCGGATGGTCGAGACATCTGGGTCCAGACAGATAAGGTTCCTTACTGCGACAAGGACGGAAAGGTCAGCGGCATCGTTGTCATGGCTCAGGATATCACCGAGCGCAAACGGTCTGAAGCGGCTTTGGAGAAAGCGCATAAGGAATTGGTTCAAACCTCGCGCCGGGCCGGCATGGCGGAGGTGGCCACCGAAGTCCTCCACAACGTGGGCAACGTCCTCAACAGTGTCAACGTCTCGGCCACGCTCCTGGGCGAGCGGCTACGCAAGAGCAAAACCGCCGGCTTCGTCAAAATCATCGGTCTGCTCAAGGAACAGGCGGCTGACCTGCCTGGATTTTTTGCCCGCGACGCCCGCGCCGCTCCGCTGCCCAGCTACCTGGAACAATTCGCCCAGCATCTCACTTCTGAGCAGCAGTTGATGATCGGCGAGGTCGAAAACCTCCGAAAGAACATCGAGCACATCAAGGAAATCGTGGCCATGCAGCAAAGCTGCGCAAAAGTTTCCGGAATCACCGAGACGATCAACCCCGCCGATCTGATCGAGGACACCTTGCTCATGAACGCCGGGGAGCTGGAGCGCCACGCAATCGAGGTGGTCAAGGAGTTCGACGAAGTGCCGCCCATCGAGGTGGACAAACACAAGGTGCTGCAAATCCTGGTCAACTTCGTGACCAACGCCCGAGACGCTTGTGACGATTCCGGGCGGATCGACAAGCGCATCACCCTGCGTCTGCGTCGCTGCGAGGATCGGGTGCTGTTCTCGGTGATTGACAACGGCGTAGGCATCCCGGCGGAGCATCTCAACCGCATCTTCCACCACGGGTTCACCACCAAGAAGGACGGCCACGGCTTCGGCTTGCACAGCGGATCGCTGGCAGCGAAGGAATTGGGTGGTGCGATGAGCGTTCACAGCGACGGACCCGGATGCGGAGCCTCCTTCACGCTTGAACTGCCATTGACTCCGAACACTGGGGGTAAAGCTGACAGGAAAGTGGCCATGAATGCCGCTCATTCGGACCAGCGTGCCCTATGAACATCCCGCCCAACAGCCGCCGGTTGCTGGCAATTGATGAATCCCTGACCAAGCCGGTCGATGCGGTGCGTTTGCATGACCTTCTCCAACGCCTGCTTCACCTTTATGCGAGCGGCGACAGCGACACCCTGATCAGCGCTTTGTCGGCGGCAGGGATGTCCAAACTTGGTGCAGCATGAACTCAAACCCACCCACATCAGCCAACCGGCGCATCCTCATCGTGGACGACAATCGCGCCATCCACGACGACTTCCGCAAAATCCTCGGTGAAGCCGCCGACACCACGCATCTGCTGGATGCTGCGGAGGCGGTGATGCTGGGCGAAGTCTCCGGAGGCCCGGCTAGCGGGGGCTTTGCACTTGATTCTGCCTATCAGGGTCAGGAGGCCTTGGAGCGCGTGCGCCAAGCAGTGGTCGAGGGACGTCCTTACGCGATGGCATTCGTGGATGTGCGGATGCCGCCGGGCTGGGACGGCATCGAGACGACGGCCAAGATCTGGGAGATTTATCCGGACCTCCAGGTTGTCATCTGTACGGCCTACTCGGATTATTCGTGGGACGACTTGATTACAAAGGTTGGCCAGTCCGACCGGCTGGTCATCCTTAAGAAGCCCTTTGATAACGTAGAGGTGCTGCAACTCGCCAACGCGCTCGTCGCCAAGTGGCAGTCAATTCAGCAGATTCGCTCGCACGTCAGCGAACTCGAAGAACGCGTGCGCGAACGCACGCAGGCGATCGAAAGCGCCCATGCCAAACTACAGGCAGAAATCGAGGCCCGGAGCAAGATGGAGGCTCAACTTCTCCACGCTCAGAAGATGGAATCCATCGGGCAGCTCGCCGCCGGCATCGCCCACGAGATTAACACCCCCACGCAATACATCGGGGACAACATCCGCTTCTTGCAGGACGCCTTCCGGGAAATCGGCGGGCTGATGTCCGAACATGACAAGCTTCTCAGTGCCGCCGAGGCCGGTACTGTCACACCCGAGCTGATCGGCGCGGTCAAGTCCGTCGCCGCCACTGCGGAGATGGCCTATCTTGGCACGGAAATTCCCAAGGCCATTCAGCAGTCGCTTGATGGCGTGGAACGCGTGGCCAACATCGTCCGGTCCATGAAGGACTTTTCCCATCCGGGCACCAATGAAAAGGTTCAGACCGATCTCAATCGTTCCATCGAAAGCACGATCACTATCTGTCGCAACGAATGGAAGTACGTGGCCGACCTCGTCACCGAGTTCGACGCCACGCTGCCGCCGGTAAGGTGTCTTCCAGGCGAATTCAACCAGGTGGTTCTCAATCTCATCGTCAATGCCTCGCACGCCATCGCCGATGTCATAGCCGGTGGCACCAAGGGCAAGGGCACAATTACTGTCTCCACGCGGCGCGACGGGGACTGGGCCGAGGTGCGCATTCGCGACACGGGCACGGGCATCCCTGAACAGGCGCGGGCCAGGCTGTTCGATCCGTTCTTTACTACCAAGGGCGTGGGCCAGGGCACTGGGCAGGGCCTGGCCATCTCACACAACGTCATCGTCGATAAGCACGGCGGCACGTTGGCGTTCGAGACGGAGACAGGGCTGGGCACCACGTTCATCATTCGTCTTCCCCTCCCGTCCGCCTCTCAGGAAAGCAAGGCAGCATGAAACGGAAAATCCTGTTCGTGGACGACGAGGCCTTGGTGCTCCAGGGCTTGCAGCGCATGTTGCTAAAGGTGGTCCCACATGAATTGAAAATGTGAGCCAAAAGTGAGCCATGAAAAACGCCCTGTTAAATTCGACGGCAGCAAACCCTTGTGTGAATGGTGCCAGAGGAGGGATTTGAACCCCCGACCAAAGGCTTATGAGTCCTCTGCTCTACCCCTGAGCTACTCTGGCAAACTCGGGGCCAATCTTCCCCGGACCCACGGCGCACTGTCAATCCCATCATCAGTCCATCATCAGTCCGGCTGCCGGCCGGGATCTCGCCCGTTCTTGTCCCAACAAATCCGTCACGCCCCGTTTTTCGATCAGCCCCTGCGCCGTTTTTTTCGCCGGCCGGTTTCATTTCCGCGAGTCGATGCAGTCCCATCCCGGAACTCGGATGACGTTCGCTCTTGCATTGGCCTTCTCCTTCAGGCGAAATCGTTCACGACAATTCTCGCTGTATGGATCTCGGAGACATTCTGGGCCCCGAACAAATAGTGCCCGAGCTGATGGCCACCAATCGTTGGGAGGCCATCGATGAGCTGATTGAACAGCTCGTCGTCTCCCACAAAATCAAGCCCGAGGACCGCGAGGCGGTCACCGCTGTCATCAAAAAGCGCGAAACCTCGATGAGCACCGGCATCGGGTTCGGCATCGGCATTCCCCACGCTTCCACCGACCTGATTTATGACGTCGTCGGCTCGTTTGGGCGTTCGCGAAAAGGGGTCAATTTCGACGCGCTCGACAACCAGCCGGTAACCCTCGTCATGCTTTTTCTGGTCCCGCAAGGGCAGTTCCAGAAGCATCTTCATACTCTGGCCCGCATTGCGAAATTGCTGCATCGAAAGGAATTCCGAGCCGCCCTCGAATCCGCTCCCAACGCCGCCGCCATGTGCGCCATCATCAAGGCGGAATCCGGAAAGTGACCGTCGCCGGCACGAGACAGAAATCCGTTGGGCCCCGCGCCCCCCATCTGTTTCGCTTCATCCGCCTCACTCCGGTTCCTCTAATCTAATTCCTTTCCTGTGCTTCACCTTCCACTCGAACAACACCTTCGCAGCGCAGTCGCCGCGGTGCTTCCCGATGCGGACACGTCCAGCGTGCTCGTGCGGCCCTGCCCTGATCCGCGGTTCGGCGATTATCAAACGAACTCGCTGATGTCGCTGGCCAAAGCGCGCAAACTCAATCCGCGCCAGCTGGCCACAGACGTTCTCGCTCAACTCGACGTCAGCGATTTGTGCAGCAAGGTAGAAATTGCCGGAGCCGGCTTTCTTAACTTTCATCTCAAAACCGAGGCTCTTGGGGCCGCTCTGGCGGGCGCGGCGCGTGGCGAACATCTCTTGTTCCAAAAAGCTCTCGTGCCCCGGACCGTCGTTGTCGATTTCAGCTCGCCAAACGTCGCCAAACCGATGCATGTCGGCCATATCCGTTCCACGGTGCTCGGCGATTGCCTGGCCCGGGTGCTGCGACTCCTGGGCCATCGGGTCGTGACCGACAATCATATCGGCGATTGGGGCACGCAGTTCGGAATGTTGCTCCTGGGCTGGAAACGCGAGCTGAATCGCGAGGCACTCGAAGCGGATCCCACGGCCGAGATGGAGCGGCTTTACAGAAAAATCAGCGCGGAATGCAAGGACACCGCCGCCACCCTCGAGGCCGCCCGCGCGGAACTGGTGAAACTTCAAACCGGTGACCCCGCCAATCTCGCCATCTGGCAGGAGATGCAACGGCTGTCCCAAATCCAGTTCGACGACATCTACGGCCGGCTCGGCATTCGCTTTGACCACACCCTTGGCGAGAGCTTTTACAACCCGCGATTGCAATCCGTCGTTGATGAGCTTCTTGCCGCGGGGATCGCCCGTGAAAGTGAAGGCGCCATTTGCGTTTTTTCCGACGGCAGCCTGCCGCCAAAGGAGGATCCGTTTTTGATCAATCGCGACGGCGAGTGGCATCCTAATCCGCAGCTCATCCAAAAAAAAGATGGTGCCTTCAATTACGCCACCACGGATCTCGCGACGATTCGGTACCGCATCGATGCGTGGAAACCCGATGTCATCCTGTATGTCACGGACGGACGCCAGCAGCTCCATTTTCACCAGCTCTTCGCCACTTTTCGCCGATGGCGTCCCGAGTCGCGCGTTCGGCTCGAGCACATCTGGTTCGGCAGCATCCTCGGTGAAGACGGGACCCCCTTCAAAACGCGTTCCGGCGAGACGGTGAGGCTGGCGCAGCTGTTGAGCGAAGCGCACCAACGGGCGCTTCAAGTGGTGAGCGCCAAGCAACTGGAACGCGCCGAAACGGATCGGGTTCCCGAAGCCCTGTGGCCGGAGGTCGCACGAGTCGTTGGTTTGGGTGCGATCAAATATGCCGACCTGCTTCCCAACCGGCAGAGCGATTACACCTTCAGCTGGGACAAAATGCTGGCGCTGAATGGCAACACAGCGCCTTATCTGCAATACGCCTACGCGCGCGCGCGCAGCATCTTTCGAAAAACGGATCCTGCCGCAAATCGGCAGGCCGCGGTCGATCCGATCGTCCTCGCCGCACCCGCGGAACTGGCGCTCGCCCGCCAGCTTCTGAAATTCGGGCTGGTGCTCGAAGCGGTCGCGGAGGAAAGCCGTCCGAATTTCCTTTGCAATTATCTCTACGAACTGGCGGGTCACTTTGCGGGGTTTTACGAAGCCTGTCCGGTGCTCAAAGCGTCGGGTGACGAACGGCTCTCGAGGCTCGCTCTTTGTGATCTCACCGCCCGCGTCCTGCGGCAGGGCCTGGAAGTCCTCGGCATCGAAGTCCTGGAACAGATGTAACCTCGTCGGCTACGCGCTCGCGGGAACCGCCTGAAGGCGGGACACCGAACATTAAAGGTCTCGGCTTGATCACATTTGGCGGCGCTTCAGGAATTGTTGGACGGCTCTCCATGTCGGAGCTCCCTCCTGTCCGCCGCGCCTCCCCGCCTTTAATGCCGCGGCCGCGGAAGCCACTCGCAACCTCTCGAGGAGTGACAATCCTCGTGCCAGTGACGCGCCATACGCACCGTGAAAAACGTCGCCGCATCCCGTCGTGTCCACAACGTCAACTTGAAACGCGGGCAAAAAACATGGCGCTCGAACGCCGGTCTCCAAAAACCAGCAACCCAACCCTCCGCAGGTGATCACCACCACAGCGCGATCCTTCCTCCATAATTTCCGGGCGGCGGCCGCGGGCTTTTTTTCGCCTGTAAACTCGCGCGCAAAGGTTTCCGAAACGATCAAGTGGTCGACCAGCGCCAGGAGTTCGCGAAAACAAGGAACACCAAAGCTCTCGAAGTCGCCCATCACAGCCACACCCGACTGACGGGCCACACGCGCGGCGCGGATCATTCCGGGAATACCAAATCGATCGACCATCAACACCCGCGCCCGTTGGATCATCGCCTTCGAGGGCGAATGCAGCGCCGCGCCCACCATCGGCGGAGGATGATAAAAAATATTTCGCGTGCGCCGGGTTTCATCCACGACGATCACGGAGGCGATCGGCGCCGCCTTTGCATGCCTCGCTGCGGATCGCACATCGATCCCCTCGCGCCGCAGTGTTTCGAGAACAAAAACGGAATGTTCGTCGAGACCGAGGGATCCCGCGAAGGCGCAGCGAGCGCCCAATCGCGCAGCCGCCACGAGCGCCGTTGCGCAGAGTCCGCCACAATGCCGCTGCCGCTCGCTGACCTGCGCCTTTTCATCCGCCCCTGGATAACGCGAGACGTAAAGAATGTCGTCCACCGCGGTGCAGCCGAGCCCCAGGATATCAAACCGTTGTTTCATCTCGCCAATTCCAGCTGTTCGCCGCCCTGAAATAACAGCCGCGGCCAGCCGGACGAAGACTATCTTTCACATCGCCCGTGCGAAGCGCGACGAAGTGGCAGTTGATAGTTCGGCTGGTCAGGGGTTTTGTAACCCCAGGCTGCACTCGCAGTCAGATGATTATGCGCCGTTAAAGCTCTCGCGTTCATTATGGCCGCAACCAAATCTTCAAGCCGGTGGAAATGGATTTTGATCCTTGGCCTTCTCGCAGCGGGCGGAGCTTATGGTGCATGGCGCTGGCAGCAGGGCGGCCATGCGCCTCCGCAATATCAAGTCGCGCCGGTTGCGCGCGGCGATCTCATCCAACTGGTGACGGCCACCGGCCAGCTCAACCCGGTCACCAACGTCCAGGTGGGCAGCCAGATATCCGGCATGATTCAGAAGTTATCCGCCGATTTTAACTCGAGGGTGAAAGCCGGCGAGGTTATTGCCGAGTTGGATCCATCGACCTACCAGGCAAACCTTCACCTGGCCGAGGGTGAACTTGCCAATGCCGGCGCCGCTCTCGAGCTGGCCCAGGTTGAAGCAAGGCGCAACGCCGATCTGTTGAATCAAAAACTTCTCTCGCCATCCGATTACGACAAATCACAGGCAGCTCTGCATCAAGCGGAGGCGCAAATAAAAATTCATCAGGCTTCCATCGAGAAGGACCGGGTGGATCTCGCCCGTTGCACCATCCTCGCCCCGGTCGATGGCATCGTTATTTCCCGCAACGTCGATGTTGGCCAGACAGTCGCCGCCAGCCTCAATGCTCCCATCCTGTTCGTCATCGCAAATGATCTGACGAAGATGCAAATCGACGCCAATGTCGCTGAAGCGGATGTCGGCGGCATCGAGCCGGGCCAGGAGGTGGAGTTCACCGTCGATGCCTTTCCTTACCGCACCTTTCGGGGCCGCGTCGTGCAGGTCCGCAATGCGCCCCTCACCGTTCAGAATGTCGTCACGTACGACACGGTCATCGAGGTCGATAATAGTGACCTAAAACTCAAACCCGGGATGACGGCGAATGTTTCCATCATCACGGCGCGCCGCCAAAATGTTTTGAAAATTCCCAACGGCGCGTTGCGGTTTCGCCCGCCCGAAATGCCGGACACCCGGAAGGCCGGCGCCGCGACGAACACAGCGCCGCCCGCCGCCGGCGCCGGAACTGACCGGCCTCCGGGGCGTCCCGGCGGCGGCTCCGGAAGCCCGGGCCGTTCCGGTGGCCCCGGCGGCGCCGGGCGGGGCAAGCCCGAACGACAATCCACGCGCACTGTTTATCGGCTCCCGGCAGGCGCTGTTGCAAACGCATCCCCTCAGCCGGTGCCCGTCAAAACCGGCATCAGCGACGGTATTTCGACCGAGGTCCTCGATGGCTTGGCGGAAGGCGACTCGATCATCACCGGCCTGATCTCTTCCCAGACGACTGCTCCCCGTCCGCAAAACCCGTTTGGAGGCGGCACCCGGCGCTTCTAAGCCGCAGCGAGGCACGACGCACGATCGAAAGAGCCAATGAACGCGGTCATCAAACTGGAGGAAATCCATAAGGTCTATCAGACCGGCGAAGTCGATGTGCATGCGGTGCGCGGCGTTTCACTCGGCATTCAAGCGGGCGAATTTGTGGCGATTATGGGTTCGAGCGGCTCGGGAAAATCGACCCTGATGAATGTATTGGGATGTCTGGATCGTCCCACCAGCGGTCGTTATTTTCTGGATGGCATCGATGTTTCCGAATTGGACCGCGATGCGCTTGCTGATATTCGCAACCAAAAGATCGGTTTTGTTTTTCAGGGGTTCAATCTGCTGTCACGGACTTCCGCCAAGGAAAATGTGGAGCTTCCCCTTCTGTATGCGCGACCCGGGGTTTCCAGCCGGGAACAGCAGGAGCGCGCTCGCCGCGCGCTCGAGATGGTCGGCCTGGCCGATCGCGGCGGGCATCATCCCAACCAGCTTTCAGGCGGACAACAACAACGCGTGGCCATCGCGCGCGCGCTCGTCAACCAACCGACCCTGCTGCTCGCCGATGAGCCCACCGGAAACCTCGACAGCCAGACCAGCATCGAAATCATGGGGGTCTTCCAGAAACTCAACGAAAGCGGCATCACCATCATCATGGTCACTCACGAACTCGATATCGCCCGTTACACACGGCGCAACGTCGTGATGCGCGATGGGTCCATTGTGAGCGACGTCCTGGTCGCGGAGAGGTTCAATGCCGAAATCGAATTGCGCCGGCTTCAACAGGAGCAGCAGGCGGTGCAACTCACCACATGAGAGCCTTCGCGCCCATTCGCATCGCCCTGCGCGCCCTTCGGAGGAACAAGTTGCGCACCGTGCTCACCATGCTCGGCATGATCATCGGCGTGGGTGCTGTGATCGCGATGGTCGGCATCGGCAACGGCGCCAAGGCGCAGGTGGAGGCGCAAATCGCCAGCCTCGGACAGAATGTCATTCTTATTTTCTCCGGAAGCGTGACGCGCAGCGGACTCCACACCGGCTGGGGTAGCGCCGGAACTCTCACCATCGAGGACGCGGACGCCATCCGGCGCGAAGTTCCCGGCCTGGTCCTTATGAGTCAGGAGATCCGGACGGTCAGTCAGATCGCGTCCGGCAACCAAAATTGGTACACGCAGATCCTCGGCGAATCGCAGGACTATTTTGACCTTCGACAGTGGGCATTCGCCGATGGCGGCCCCTTTACCGACCAGGACGTGCGCAGTGCCAACAAGGTATGTGTCATCGGAAAGACCGTGGCGCAGCAGCTTTTCGGCAGTGAAAGTCCCGTCGGCCAAATCGTGAGGGTAAAAAATGTTCCCTTCATTATCCTCGGCGTGTTGATTCCCAAGGGGCTTTCGGTTCAGGGCACCGATCAGGATGACACCATCATCATGCCCTACAGCAGCGGCATGAAGCGCGTGCTGGGCGTCACGACGCTACGGGCGATTAACGTGCAGGCCATCGACGCCTCGGCTTTGCCGGAAGCCCAGCGGCAAATCACCGAGGTCCTCCGCCAGCGTCATCATATCCAACCGGGACGCGACGACGATTTCAGCGTGCGCAATCAGCAGGAGATCGCAGACGCCAACAATGCCGCGTCCGAAACGATGAGGGTTTTGCTGGGTGCCATTGCCGGCGTGTCGCTGGTGGTCGGCGGCATCGGCATCATGAACATCATGCTGGTGAGCGTGACGGAACGGACAAGAGAGATCGGGATCCGTATGGCGGTGGGCGGGCGCGGACGGGACATCCTCCTGCAATTCCTGATCGAAGCCATCACTCTCAGCACGTTTGGCGGGGCGATCGGCATCGTCGTCGGATTGGGAACCTCCAAAGTGCTGTCGGTCGTCAAGGGATGGGCCACGCTAACTTCGCCGGGCTCCATCCTTGTGGCCTTCCTGTTCAGTGCCGCCGTGGGAATTTTCTTCGGGTTCTATCCGGCCCGCAAAGCATCGCGTCTCGACCCCATCGATGCCCTCCACTACGAATAGCCCCAAGGGGTCAGTCCCTACTATTTGAACTTTTCGCGATGGAGTTTAAATAGTAGGGACTGACCCCTTGGGGAGGGGTTAGAAGTTCAGGGAGAGTTGCACGTAGACGAAATTGGCGTCGGCCGAGCCGCGGGTCGGGTTGGAAAGGCTGCTCTGGATGTAATCGCCGACAAAAAAATGGCCGTAACCGGCCTCGAGTTGGGCGAACCGGGTTACCGCCACTCCAGCGATGACATCGAGTTCGGTCCCGACGAAACTGTTGTAGCTGGGATTGACGCCGTAGCCGGTGCCGGGCGTCGGGTTGGCGCCGCCCCGAGCGACTCCTGCGACATTGTAAAAACTGTCGGAGGTGTTCGCCAGCCAGAAGGCGTGGCCCTCGATGGCCAGGCTCACCCGCGAATGCGGCTTGAGCTGAAAAACTCCGCGAACGTCATGGATATTTTGCAGCGAAACAAAATCCATGTAGCCATAAAACTTGTGATTGGTGGGAAACAGATTCTCGAATGTTTCATGTTTGTCGTCCTTCGGATCGCTGTCACCCGATCCATGCGCGTATTCAAGGCCGAGCCGCGGTGTTCCCCACATGTCTGAAAACGTGTACCCGCCCTGCGCCACCGCGGCATAGGCCAAATGATCCAGCCGTCCCGCAGGTGCGCCCGCGCGGGGATCGGTGAAATTCCCGAATTGACCGATCAGATCCAGGCAGTAATCCCAATGACCGATCTGACCCGGGTTGGACTTGAGGCGCACGCCGAGCGTGTAGATGTCCCGGGCGCTGGGTTGGGGCGATTGCGGATGCGGCTCGGCGGTGAGCGCCTGGGCACTGCTGTTGCGGGAAAAGAAGTAGGCATCCAGGCTGTGCTTCGGAATTTTTGCGCTGGTCGCATATACTCCGGAAAACCAGTCGTAGTCGTTGGCGACGTTGAACCGGTTATCCTCCGCGATGACGACGCGGCTGGTAAAAAAGTCGGCGCCGAACCAGGCGTTTTGCCAGCGCACCTTGGCGGCGTCAAAAACGCGCCCGATGTTGCTCCAGCCGAAGGCGCCCAGGATGCGCTCCTCGCCATAAATCAATTCTTGACGGCCCAATTTGAGGGAGACGGGAAATTCCTTGTGGTTGCCAATCGTGAGATAGGCTTGATGGAGATCGATGGAATCCTGATCAGGTCCCTCTCCCTTGTAGGGCGGCAACGGGGCGGTGGAGGCAAACCGTTCATCCCCCTGAGCCAGGCTGCTGCGGCCTTCGACGAGGGCGCTGAACCATTTGTCGGTATATCCGACGCGGAACCGGAGGCGTTCGAGCAGATAGGCATTATCCTCATTCGCGCCCGTCTTTCGGAAATCGAGCGAGCTGGTGGCGCCCGAACTGGATCCAGCGACAGCAAAGTTGTCCTTCGATTCGTATCGGACCCGCAGGGCGCCTCCGAAATCCCATTTATTCATGTAGGGATCGTCCTTGCGCAACCATTCGTTCAGAAAACCCTGGAAGGGAGCGGGCGGAGGCGGCGGGGCGTATTGTGCATTCGCGGCAGCGGCGGTGGCGATCATGAGGGCGCCCGCGCCGAGGTGATGGACAGGATGCTTCATGCTTTGTGCTTTATGATGCGTTCTGATGCGTTGCGGCGTTCGTGTAAAATCCAGTCGACGGGGCTTGGAGATCGCGAATGGTCAGGCGTTGATCAGCGCGGATTTTTCCGGAGCGCCAGCCGGCGTGGCCGCAAAGGGTGATTCGGATTCATCCGGAGCGATTGAATCTCCGGGCGGCACCGGGATGGGGGTCGCTGATTTCCTTCGATGCGCATGGATCTCCAGGAATTCGATCAGGTGTTCACGAAGGCGGTAATAATCGGGATGTTCCATGACCGACTTGCGGTCGCGCGGCCTGGGAAAGGGCACATCCAGAATATCGCCGACTTCGCTGGCGGGCCCGTCGGTCATCATGACGATTCGGTCCGAGAGGAACAGCGCTTCATCGACGTCATGAGTCACCATGAGCGCGGTTTTTTTATCGCGCCGCCACAATTCGATGAGGACCTGTTGCAATTCATAGCGGGTGATGGTGTCGAGCATTCCGAAAGGCTCATCGAGGAGCAGCATGCGAGGCGACAGGGCAAAAGCGCGGGCGATCCCGACGCGTTGTCGCATGCCTTGGGAGAGTTCGGCTGGTTTTTTCTGAAGGGCATCGCCGAGGCCGACGAGGGTCAGGTAATATTCGGCGATTTGCCGCCGTTCCTCGCGGCTTGCGGTGTAATAAACCTGGTCCACGCCGAGCATCACATTTTCGAAGGCGGTCAACCACGGCAACAGGGAGGGCGACTGAAAGACGACACCGCGGTCGGGTCCGGCGCCGATGAGTTCCTTGCCGGCAAGGACAATGCCGCCCGAGGTCATATCGTTGAGGCCCGCCACCATCGAGAGGACGGTGGATTTGCCGCAGCCCGAATGGCCTATGAGACAAACAAATTCGCCCTTGCGAATCCGGAGGTTGAAATCCTTGACGATGACGGCTGGACCGGCCGGCGTTGAATACGTTTTGGTGAGGTTGGAAATTTCGAGGTGTGCGCTCATGGATGCACCAAGTTACGCGGCAGGGTTCACGTGTTGGGCTCGGAAATCCTGGCTGAAGTTGGCTGCAACAGGCGGCATCGGATGCGTCATCGAGGATTCCCTGCTGGCGGCGGGAAGTGCAACTGGAATCATTTTATCATCCCGGCTGGCTCTGGCGACTTTTCGCCGCGGCGGATGGGAGTGCGGCGCAGCGAAAAAAGATTTCGAGGCACGGAAAGATCTTCGGGTTCGATGTCAGGAAGAAAATATTTTTTAGCCCCGTTCGTCTCATGGCGCACGCCGCTTTTCAGGAGGAAGTTCATGACGTCCCGTCGAATTTCCTTAAAACGCGGATCGTGGTTGAGGGATTTGCGATCGCGCGGCCGGGGGAGATCCACCGCGAAGGAGGGACCGAGTGTTGCGGACGGACCGGCGGTGAGAGGGATGATCCGATCGGCCATGCAGATGCCTTCGTCGGGATCGTTGGTGATGAGGAGGACCGTTTTGCGATTTTCCTGCCAGATTCTCGAAATTTCATCCTGCAGGGTGGCGCGGGTGAGCGCGTCCAGGGCGCTCAACGGTTCGTCGAGGAGCAGGATTTGCGGATCGATGGCAAGGCCGCGAGCGAGCGAAACCCGTTGCCGCATGCCGCCGGAGAGCTGGGCGGGCCGTTTGTCGCGGGCCGGGGTGAGGTTCACCATGGCGATGTGTCGCTCGGTGTGTTGCTGTTTTCGGGCCGGAGTCCAATTTGGGAAAACCTGGTCAACGGCGAGGTGGATATTTTCGAAAACGGTGAGCCATGGGAGGAGCGAATAATTCTGAAAAACGATGCCGCGGTCGGGTCCTGGCCCGGTGATATCGAGGTCATTCAGGGTGAGCGTGCCGCCGTCCGGTTTGATCAAGCCCGCGATGAGGGAGATGAGCGTGGTTTTGCCGGCGCCGGAATAGCCGACAATGGCGACGAATTCGCCTTTGCTGATGGAAAGATCGATATCGCGGAGCACTTCGGCGCGGGATCCGTTGGCGCCGTAGCCTTTGCTGACATTTTTAAGTTCCAGGTAGGCCATGTCAGGCGGTCCTGAAGCGCCGCTCCACGACGCTCATCAGCCGGTCGAGGGCAAAACCGACAAGGCCGATGGTGATGATGCAAAGAATGATGTGTTCGTAAACCAACGCGTTGTATTCCTGCCAAAGAAAGCCGCCCACACCCGGGCGCCCGGTGAGCATCTCGGCGGCCACGATGACGAGCCATGCGATTCCGAGGCTGAGCCGGAATCCAGTAAACATGTAAGGCAGCGTGGCAGGCACGAGCACCTTGAAAAGCGTCTTGGTGCGGGAGAGTTTTAAAACCTTTGCGACGTTGAGATAATCCTGGGGAATGGAGCGCACGCCCACGGCGGTATTCAGAACGGTCGGCCACATGGAACAAATGGCGATCGTGAACAACGCCCCCAACTCGGACGCCTGTTTGCCGGCGCTCAGAAAAAGGACCAGGCCGAGCGGCAGCCACGCCAGCGGCGAAACGGGCCGCAAAACCTGGATGATCGGATCGAATGTCCGCGTGAAATTCCTGGAGAGGCCGAGCAGGAAACCAACGGGGGTGCCAATCACAAGCGCCAATGCGTATCCCTTGGCGACCAACACCAGTGAGTACCAGGTGAACCGCAGGATTCCCTGGTCCATCTCACCGCGTTTTGCGAATGGCTTCAGGATGTATTCGCGGCTCGCCAGCCATGTTTTCCCCGGACTGGGAAGTTCCTTCGCCCATGTGGCGCTGGACAGATACCAGAACCCGATCACGAGAGCGAAGCCGAGCATCGGAAGAATCAGCCAGTCCAGTTTAAGCCTGTTCATTATCGAAGTGGAATGCCGGCCGATGTTTGGTGAAAATGTCGCGCCGCCCGGAGCCCTACTGTCGAAGGACAGTTCTCCAGGGTGAGCTCCGGCGGCGCGCTGCGGTGTTGAAGATCGAATTCATCAGCCCTTCAGGTTGTTCACCTCGAATCCCTTTGCGTATTCCTCGGGCTTCGCGGAATCGAAGGTGCGTCCATCAAAAAGCGTTTCCGGCTTCTCATCGCGTCCCGGGTGCGCATGGCCAATTTCCTTCATGGCTTCTTCGTACAGATCGAAGCGCATGACCTTGCCGGCGATGCCCTCGTAATCGGGGGCGCCGTTGACCATGCCCCACCGCCGGAATTGGGTGAGCCACCATTTGGCGAATTTGGGCTGAGGAAAATTGCAGTGGCGCCTGCTGAAATGCATGGGGAACTCGTCGGTCATCGCGCGGCCGTCGCCGTAATCGAGCCGCCCCTGAAGCCGGCCGAGGAGAATGTCCTTGTCACAATTGATGTAAGTCGGGCGGCTGACGATCGCGCATTGCTCGGGCCGGTTGTTCATGTCGTCCAGCCAGACGCTCGCCTCATGCAAGGCCTTGAGCACCGCCTTCACTGTCTTCGGATTCTTCTCCGCAAACTCAGCCGTGAACGCGCAGACTTTTTCAGGATGATCCTTCCAGAGATCCTGGGTTGTAACCGAGGTAAAGCCAATCTTGTCGGCGATGGCCCGCGCGTTCCACGGTTCTCCGACGCAGAACCCGTCCATCTTGCCGATCTTCATGTTCGCCACCATTTGCGGCG
>JBEEGQ010000426.1:0-15324 GCA_041166945.1 Verrucomicrobiota bacterium | reverse complement strand
TGGCGATGATGTAGCCTTCGCCCATCCGGGAACTGAAATCCAAGGCCAGCATGAGGGTGGCGACGGTGCTATCAATTGTGTCGATGCCGAGCCGGGGATCGATTGCGGCGAAGGCGTTTGCCACGGCGGGGAGCGGGCTGTCGGCCAGGCCAACGAGACGATCGCGGTGCCAGTGGAGGTCCCATGGCGGGTTTAACACGAATAGATCGGCGTGGAACTGGACTTCGCGCAGCAGAGGAAGCAACAGGGTGATGTCCGCGTTGATGAAGTTGTCGTTGGCGATCAATAGCCGGGCCCTGCCGGCGGCGTTCATGAGGTCGATGTCGGCGCCGAGTGTTGCCTCGGTGGTCTTGTTGCGTGCGCCGGCAAGCAAATCGCCGCGACCGCAGGTGAGATCCACGATGGTGCCGCGGAAGTAGGGGAAAGGTTTGGCGAGCAGGCGGGCCCAAGCCTGAGGTGTGAACCATTGTGCCTGGCCTTTGTCAGCGGCGTTGGTGGCGCTGTCGAGGTAGGGTTGAAGGATTTCAGGGGAGATGGATGAACGGCGCATATGTCGTAGCAATAACGAAAGTGGCGGAGTCCTACGCAGCGACGGCGGAGGGGTGAGATTGTAGGGCGCTCAGGGTGTCGTTGAGCGCCTGGCGGACGTTTCCACAGGCGAAGGTCGCAATTTGGTTGAGCTCGTGTTCGGCCAGCGGGAATTGTCTCAGGAATTGTTGGACTTGATCCTGGGTGGGCGGTCGCGGCTCGAAGGGCTGGAACCGGGTTTGGAATCGCTCTTCGAACTCGGTGAGCTTGCAGTTGCTGGTGACGGCGACGGCAACGTTATTGGGTTGTTCGTCCAACAGGAGAAGGAAGCGGACCTGGGCGACGGTGGGGATTTTGTCAGCTTCATCGATCCAAACGAGACGGTAATCGCCATATAAATCACGGTAATGGAATTGGCGTGCCAGCTCTTCGACGGTCTCGACTTTGACCTGGGTGCCGCTGAACTTGAACGTGCTCCATTTGGGATGGGCCTTGATGCAGACTTGCAGCCAGCGGAGCAAGGCGCTTTTGCCGATGCCCGGCTTGCCATTGATGACGTACCGCAATGGCGGCGCTGCGGGCGGCATTCCTGAGGGCTGCATTGCCAAGGCGTCGGCGGCGTTGCGTGCGAGCTGTTCGGCGACGGTGCGGGTGTCGCCGATGAAATCGTTCGGGGATTCAGGGACATAGTTTTTGGAGAGGAGATGAGAGATGCGTTGGATGGCTTGGAGGCGGGTGTTCATAATGGTGGAGGGAATAGCCGATCAAGGCTACGCGGCGCTCCGGTTTAATGCGGCGGCTAGCAGAGGTTCGTAGCTGGCCAGGAGTTTTGTGGTATTGCGCTCGACCATCGAGCGGTAATCAGCGAGCCATTGGGCTCCTTCGCGCCCGATGGTTTCGTTGTCGGTAAGCATGTCGCCCGTCGGCTGGAATTTCCGACTGGTGATGGCATGGGCGATGGCATCCTGCATTTCGCCGTCGCACGGGGCGGCGACGCACAGGAGGGAGTTTAGATAGGTGTGCATTACTTGCGGCCCTTGGTTTTGATCATGGCGACGATAGGGCACGCCTCATCGATGGCCATGTTCTGCTCGGCGGTGAGCAGGAGATGGCGCTTGGCGTGGAAGTCGGACTGGGGCTTGACGCATTCCTTGACGCTCAAGGCGTCGGTGGCGTTGTACTCGGCAAAGAGCGCTTGCAGCTTGGCCAGGAGCTCGTCGGCGCCGTCGATGGGCAGCTTGTCGCCGTCGATTTTCAGCTCGAACGATTGCTTGAAGTAGGACGCCACGTGCTCACCGAGGAGGGGAACGAGCGGACGCTCGTCAGGCAGTTGCTTGTAGCGGTTCTGAAACGTGACCAGCACCTCGCCGCCGGCAGATTTCACCGAGACACTGCTGGCGACATCGGCCTTGCCATGGCTGTTGGTGAAATAGAACGGGGTGACCAGGCAGCGCAGTTCCTTTTTGTCGGTCTCCAAGGAGGCTTCGAGCGCATCGAATTCGTCGACACGCTGTCTGATGCGTGCGGCGATGATCGCCAATTCGCCGTTCGGGTCGGGCACGACCGGATGGGCGGTTTTCGTATCTTCCTTTTTCTTGGTGATCCCTCCGAAGTTGACCTTCTTCAGCCCCTGCGGGGGGCATTCGTCCTGCGGACGGCGGTCTGGGGGATCCATTACGGCGGTGGACGGGGTGGATTGGGTGGACGGGGTGTAGCGCATAGGTTTGGTTTTTGTTGGGTGAACTGGGTGAACTGGGAAAAGGGCCCGCGCACGGGTGTGCGCGGGTGTTGGTTTTTCGAATGAACCAACAACGCAGCCTTTAGAGTCTATCTTCCAGACTAATGAACGAGGACCGCAGGTCAGAAGGCCCAGCGGTGTTTCATCCAGAGATGAAATTCCTGGCTGTGGGAACGGAGTTGCTTGGGATAGAGCGAATCGACGCGCTTTGCGACGAGGCCTTCGTAGAAGTCACAGCCCCAGTTGCGGTTGTGCGCTTGGAGCGACTCCCAACATTCATTGGCATTAGCGGCGTCGATGGTGGCAGACTGAAACAGGGCGTTGTCCTGCGGTTTACACGAGGGATAGAGCACTGGCAGAATGGAGGGCGGCATCCATCCCCGGCGCTCGCCATAACTGTATTTGTTTTCGTGCGGGATGACATCCAGGACGATGAGGGTGCCGCGACCGATCCCGTGCCGGCGTTCCAATGCCTCGCAATCGGCCCACTCGAAGGCTTCAGCGTCCAAGGTGCCTCGCAGGAGGCGCAGGGCATTCACGAAATCGGACTCGATGCTGAGGGGCTCGCACTTGCGATTGAACATGGCGCCGGTGGGGATGTGAACGAGGGTGCGCCACCCGTTGTACTTGGGTTCGTACGACCATTCACCGGACTTCGGCAGGGCCTTGGGGAGTGGTCCGCCGTTGATCGGGCGGAGTGGATAGGTTGGGGGTGGGATCATAGAGAGCTATGGGAAACAGTTTTGGGATGAAGGAATTGGAGTCGAAATGGTGGCAGCAGACACCGACTGCGCGGCCACGTTGGTAGCACCACCAGCCGGACGGGGACTCGACCAGGCGGCGGACGAACTCGACGACGCTGGCAATGGGGCCTTTTCGGTAATTTACGGCACTATCAAAAGCGTAGTCGTCGCTGTAGACGCCATTGCACTGAAGCTGGGCGTGTTGGCCGTTGAGCAGGGCGCGCTTGACGTGGGCCATGGTCCACTTGGCCGGCATGGATTTAAGTGGCGCCGGTTTCCAGAAGGGCGTGAACACGCGCTTGGATGCACGCTCGCCTCTGTAAACGGTCGTTCGATTTGGCGAATCAGCATCGGGGATGATGTGCTCCAGAAAACAGTCGAACGGACCAGTGCGCACCCACGCCCGATCGGCCAGAGTGGCGTGAACAGCGCGGAAGTCGAATTGATTGGAGTCCAGGAGCTCCTGGACGAAAGCCGGAATGTTGTCTTTGTGGTCCCAGTGCAATGAGTATTCGATGGAGGTGTGCCCGGGACGCATCGCATGGGTAAGATCGATGAGGCGGATGCTGCCGCTGCCGTACCAGACGCGCATCAGGTTGCTGCGGGTGTAGGTGGTGCCGTAACGATTATAGAACTGCTCGGGGTCGGGGTCGATTTGATCGGTGATGGTCATAAGTCTTCGTCCTCCATTTGTCCGGTCTCCTCCACGAAATGTGTGATGGCGCTCTGGAGGTGTTCGTTCAGCTGCATGAACACGGTCTCGTGGTCGGTCGGTCCTCCTCTGCGCTGGTGGCACCAGTGCATGATGTCGGTGAGCAGGTCGGTAATGGTGGGATCGGAATCGACTGGACCGGCTTCGCCCAACATCTCGTATTTATAAAAAGCCAGAACGCGCCCGGCGCGCTTGGCGCGCTCGCCATTGGTCGGGTCGCTGGGGGAGTGGTGGTCGTCGTCGGAGATGTTTCGGAGTGGATCGAATGGCTTGATCATGGTTGTGGCAGTTGTGCTTGTGCGCGGAGATCCAGGACGACTTCGCCGGTAAGAAAGCGGACATCGACGGCGAAACGGGGAGTGCTGGACGCCCCGGTCAGGAATTCGTCGCGTTCGGTGTGTGATGGGAACGGGCCGTGGAGCTGAGGCTCGGTGTTGCCGGTTTGAAGGACGTAGTGGGTCACAATAGAAAGAGTTGTTCGCGGTTAAGGCTGGTGCGCATGGGTTCCAGGACATTGGTGCGGAAGCGAGCCATGCCGGATCCATCGCAGGAGTGGCAGCCGATGGAGCGGGCGTAGTCGAGGCGGCGCACGCTGTTGACGCGGCCCATGTGCACCCACTTGCCCAAACGACGGGCCCACCAGGCGCACGCCTTTACCCAAGGCGAGAATTTGAAGCGGGTATCCCCGCCTATGAAGATGGCATCGAGGTTCCGCCACGGCAGGGCGTGGCGTGGTGGCAAATCTTCAATGCCATTCTGGATGACGAAGGCCCGTGGCAAGTTGCGCTCGCACAACGCACGGGCCCAGTGCAACCAGAGCTCGACGGTGGCCCGATGGTTGCACACGACATCTGGCACGGTGACGAAGCGTGGGCGGATGGGAGCGGCTGCAATGGCATCGAGCATTTTGGTAAACCTCGAGGCGTCAAAGTCGGAGAAGGCTCCATTGTCGGCTGCCCACACGGGGGTGGTGCCGACGAGGCCCCATCGGTGCGGAGTGACAAAATCGCCGATGCGCGGGTCGGCATAGCGCTGCGCCCCGGCAACAAGAAGGATCATGGTTCAGGCGTCGTCGCGTTGAGTGGCAAGCCAGGCTTTGGTGGTATCGTTGTTGAGGACGTGGCTGACGTTCCCGGGCTGCCAGAGGCCGCTGCACAATTGTTGTTCTCCCTGCCCGCCATCTTGTTTGGAGCCGCGCACGGTGATCAGGGCGCCTTTGCCGCGTTTGGTCGCGACGTCTGCGGCGTTCAGCTCGTTGGCGATGCTGTGGTAGCCCCAGCCTTCGCGCCGGCGCTTGGCCATGTGTAGCAACCAGCGCTGTTCCTCCGGGTTGTCGACGAGGCGCCGGACTTTCACGCCTTTGCCGGTGATTTGGCCGGTCTCGACGGCGTCCCAGCCATAAGGGATGTGGCCGCAGAGTTCGCCTTTGCTGCGCTTGGCGTTGAGGCCGATTTGGACGCGATCTTTGATGAGGTTGCGCTCCAGCTGGGCGGTGCTGGCTTTTACCTCAAAGATGAATTCGTTGTGCGGGGTACGCGGCATGGCGCCGCCCTCCGTAACCAGGTGGGGCACGACGCCCAAGTTCCATAGGTGCCGGACGGTCGCGATTTGATCGAGGGTGTCGCGACCGAGACGGTCTTGCTTGAGGACAACGACAATCAGTTCGACATCAGGACTGCCGTCAGCAGGACTGCCGTCAGCAGGACCGCCGTGCGCAGGACCGGCAAGTTCGGAGCGGGCTTCGATGAGTTCGAGCATCGCTGCGCCGCCGTCCGGGCCTTTGCGTTCACGGAATGGGATGCTGCCGCTGGTGTCGTTGTCCTCGAAAATCGCGATGACGGGCACGTGCCGCGTGGCGCAATACTCGAGGCAAAGGCTGTCCTGGCTGTCCAAACTTCTTTGCTGGGTGTTGGTGCTGACGCGCCGGTAAAGGATGGCTTCGGTGGGCATGGGAAGTTGCGGTCTGGGCTCTTACGCGGCGCGGCATAGACGGGTGCGCTTGAGCCACGGATGAGCTTGGTCCTGCGGACGGCATTCGTCGTGCGCCAGGCATTCGCGGGGACGGACCATCCCCGTCCCGCATTCGCGGATATGGCAGTCGTGGGTTTCGGTGAAGATGGCGGCGAAGCTCGTAAAGGCCGGGCGCCAGTCAGAAAAAAGGGGGTGGCCGTACTGGACCCGATGTGCAAGCCAGTCACTGAACTTGGTTCGGGCGTCCGGAGCGAGTGCGGCGCATTTGCCGAGATCGGCAGAGCGGCCTGCGGCTTGCATCAGCATGAATGCCAGCGTGGTGTCCGGCACGTGGGCCAGTGAGATAGGGCCTGCGGCCAGCGGGCCTGCAGCCTGACTTCTTGCCGCCGGTGTTTTTGCGGCCGGTGTCCGCGGAATACCGCACGCAGCGCTGATCGCAGGTCCGACGGGATTGTGGATGGGATTGAAACGCATAAAGGAACGGCGGCGTGGGGTCCATGCGGATTCCCACGGACCCACGCCGCCAGGTTGTCAGCCGACGGTGTTGCGGGGCTTGATGTATGCGTTCAGGCCCACAATCACGGGCTGGCCCTGCACCGTGACGGTGGTGGCAAAGTTGCCGTGGGAACTGGCAACCACGAGGGTTTTGCCGCTGGCGCTGGGCTGCGGGGTATCGTTGAGTGGAATGGTGAGGACGAGGTTTTTTCCATCGATCTTGGCGCTGAGCATAGTACGGGTGGGGTTGAGGTTGGTGGTTTTTGGAGACCCGCCGTCACGAGACGGACGGGGAAAGGCTTGGAGCCGGCCGTAGGTCCGTCAGGAGCAACAGCCGCAACACGGGGCGTCCTCGCAACGACCACGGGGATTGCGATATACTTCGGCACCCCTGGAGAAGCGGGTGTAGCCTGCGTGCCGGTTGGTCCTGCGGGAGGCGTACTTGGGTGCGCTCATGACGAGTGCCCGGGCTTGATCGGCTTTGTCAGCGGGAACGTTCCAGCCTTGGGCGGCTCTGCTCCATGTGCCGCCAAGGGCGCGCAGTTCAGCACGGACGGGATAGGTGTTACCTGTGATGAGTGTGGTCATATTGTGAAGCGGATTGAAGTGGACCGTCGGGCGAGAATCTCAGGACGCCAGCATTGTTCTGCCAGCTGTGTCACTTTGAGCACTGGAAGCTTCAGAAGCCGTGGAAATAGCCAGAATGCCGAGCTCGGCATAAGGGTTATTTTGCCTAGTTACGGATAATGCCGAGTTCAGGGGGCGATTTCTTCAAGCTTTAAGGAACCGCCCTTTTTTGATGTTTGGCACTCGGCATTATCAGAGGCTTTGCAGAGCATAGCAAAGAAGCTCAGAACGTGGAGCGGTTCCCGACTGGCTTCACATTCGAGTTGAAGAGGGTTAAAAGAATGCAGGCCGCGGTGAACTCTCGCTACCTAGATCCTTCTTCTACCTCTTATTTTTGTGTTCAGATTTTGGCATTCGTTGTTTTACCGAGCCGCTTTACCTGCCTTTTACCTATCTCGTCAGGCTGTTTTTCCGGCCAACTATCTTGAGAATTGTGCGAGATTTGAAAACGCACCGCATGCAAAATTCCCCGATCACGTCCCGGCATTCGCCCCATAACATTAGCAACCTAACTCTCACTGCGGTCGCTGCGCTTTTGCTTGCCGCTTCCACTACCAACCTCTGCGCGGCAACTTTCAGTGATGACAACTGGAGCAGCATTGGGAACATTCAAAAGGACGGACCGCTTCCGCACCAGGGCGGCGGAGTTGGCCCGGTGGTGACGGACAGTTCCGGCAAACTTTACGTCGGAGGCGACTTCACGATAGCCGGCGGGGTGGCCGCCACCAATATCGCCAAATGGAACGGGATTAACTGGAGCGCGCTCGACTCGGGCGTGAACGGCAGCGTGGGCGCGCTGCTGGCAGTGGGAAATGAACTGTATGCGGGGGGCCAATTTACGACGGCGGGCGGAGTGTCGGCGACCAATATTGCCAGGTGGAACGGCAGCCATTGGAGTCCGCTGGGCTCGGGGATGAGCTCACAGCCTTATTATCTGGGGTACGTAGGTGCGCTAGCCATGTCAGGCAGCGATTTGTATGCGGCAGGCTATTTCACCAATGCTGGCGGGAGTCCGGCCAATTACATTGCCAAATGGAACGGCAGCGGTTGGAGCGCGCTCGGCTCAGGGATGGACGACGTGGTGCAGGCGCTGGCTGTCTCGGGCAGCAACGTGTACGCGGGAGGCCACTTCACGACCGCGGGCGGGTCATCCGCCAATTACATTGCCAAATGGAACGGCAGCAGCTGGAGTGCGCTGGGTTCGGGGATGGACGCTCCGGTATATTCGTTGGCGGTAATGGGCAGTGACCTCTACGCGGGAGGCTATTTTAAGACCGCAGGCGGAGTTTCGGCCACGAACATCGCGCGGTGGGATGGAACCGATTGGAGCCCGGTGGGGGCGGGGATTCACTCCTTGTTCGTGGGAAATTATTCCGTGGCGAATGTAACGGGGCTGGCGGTCTCAGACAACGACCTGTACGCGGCCGGCAATTTCGGGGTTGAGGCGTCGGATTATGGAATAATAGCTAAATGGAATGGGAGCAGTTGGAGCGCGCTTGGCTCAGGGATGAACGACGAATTGGGTTCGTTGGCGGTCCTGGGCAGTGACTTGTATGCGGGGGGCAGCTTCACCAGGGCGGGCGCCAAACATGCGGAATTCATCGCCAAGGCACGCGTTGGCAGCAGCGTCAGATCCATCGTCGCCACCAACTCCACCGCCACCATTCAGTGCTCCGGCGTGAGTGGCTACCAATACGATGCGCACCGCACGACCAGCCTCACCCCGCCGGTTGCCTGGACAACGATCACCACCAATCCGCTTTATCCCGCCCCGGACGGCACACTCGCCTTCACCGACACCAACATGCCGCCCGGCAACGCCTTTTACCGCGCCCGTCTATTGGCTCCGACCCCATAATCTGTTACAGAATCGATGGACCTTGAGCGCACGAATGGCGGACTCCACATCGTGCGACCTGGACGGAAGGGCAACTCCTGCCACTCCGAATTATGCCGGGTTGCAAAGATGAAAAAGGGAGCAATTCCTTAAAGATTAAAGAAATCACCCCACCGACTCGGCATAATCAATCACACGGCAAAATAACCCAACTCGCGAAGGGAATGCTTTTTGCCCTGCGCACCAACGATTACGTGATCCAGAAGTTCTATCTTCAAGAGTTGGCCACCCCTGATTAAATCCCGGGTAACCTTGATATCGGCTTCCGACGGGGTGGGATCGCCGCTGGGATGGTTGTGCATCAGGACGACGGCCGCAGCAGCGGACACGATGGCTGCCCGGAACACTTCTCGTTGATGCACAAGAATGGTATCCAAAGTCCCTGTACTCACCAAAATATGGCCTTTAATGCGCCGCCGCGTATTGAGGAGCAGCGCTACCAGGCACTCTACATCCGGGTTGTAATAGGGATGGGAAGCGACATGAAGATGCCAATAGGCGGCAGCTTTGTCAGGTGTGTCGCACTCCAACATTTCCTCGGGCGTCGGACATTCGCGCAATGACACGACTTTGTATTCCTTGGCGCTGTAAGTGCGGCGGGCAGGTACGTCAATGAGTCTTGGTTGCATGGTAGAAATAAAAACGGCGCCTGCCAGGCGCCAGTGGAACAGGATGGAATGGCTGATAGCCGTATTGCCGGACCGACGAAGATTATCAGTTCTGTGTGGGCTGATTTGAGCGCCGGGTGGTGTGATAGAAGGCACTGGCCTCCTGCATCAATTCGAGAACATGATCCCGGCTCAAGTCATCCGGAGCGCCATCGAGCCAGTGTGGATTTAATACTTCTTCGTCGCCGTGGTGCAATACTTCGGCAATAAAATAAGGCTCATGAGCATGGACGATGAAAGTCCGTGGGGGCTGTAAAGCCGCCTGCGGAACGTCGTCGGCGATCAGGAACTTAGGGAGGTGGCTCATGCACGGTTTCTATTAGCTCGGCCCGCCGGATGTAAAGAACTTCCGTCCCGGCGCTGCTACGGAGCCACCGGAACGGGGACCTGCGGTCAGCGGCCCTGCGGTCAGCGGATCTGCGGCCAGGGGACCTCCGGTCAACGCTCCAAACCGCAGGAAAATTAGGCGACGCGTTGAACGGCGACTCGGCCTGAGTAGTGAGTGTCCATCTGCAAATCTGTGCAGGCAAAAATGGGGCAGTTGGTTAACGCGGGAATCGCTTCGCGCAGTGCCTTGGCGTGGGCCAGGGCGCTTTGAAAGGTGGGTTTCGGAAAGCCGGTGATGACTGGGTGGGTTTTGCTGAGGTCGATCTCCTGATCAAGCGGGTTGCGTGTGGGAATGGTGATCGAGAAACGATTGGCGCTGTGCTGATTGAAAAATGGTCCGGCGCAACAGGTGCCCCCATGAATGAAAATGCCGGTATAACCGGGGTCATGCCGGCAGTCGTTTCGCCTGCTGGTGCGACCGAAGCGATGTTCGTAGGGCATACGCTCAAAACTTGAAGTCAGGGGGCAGGACGGCCATGCCGACGGTGCCGCCATCTTGGTAGCAGCGGCAGACATTCAACTCCAAGTCGTCCTGCGGGCGGCGTTCGCGGGGACAGGCTGTCCCCGCCCGGGACTGCGGGCGGGCCTGCGGTCGGCGGGCTTGCAGCCGGCGGTCGGCTCGGAAGTTGAACCCCCGGGAAATGCCGCGGTGGTCGTACAGTGTGACACCTTGTTTATGGATCGTAGCTTTGGTGAACATAAAAATGGAATGACCGCCGGGCGCGAGCTTCGTGGTGGGCATAAATGCCTCAACCTTCATGCTGGCGTGGTCCGGCGGTCAAAGTGACGAGGTTTCAGGACTTTCAGCGGCACCCGGTGCAGGTGGTGACGCGCTGGGGTTTGGTGCAATGGGTTTTGTAGCAGTACACACCCTGCCCGCAGCGCTTGCAGCGGTGGCTGTGTTTCTTCCGGGGGCCTGCGGACGGCGTTCTCTGGGGAAGGGGGACGGCCGGTTTCTGCGGATGGGATTCGAGGGAAAAATGCATAATCTCGGGGTGTTTTAGGGAAGCCGTTTCTATTGAGAAACGCTGATTAAAAAAAGGGGACCGGCCAGGTGAAACTCTGGGCGGATTTGTCGGCGCGTGATGTAGAGACAAAAAAAGGCCCCGGATGCGACGTATCGCATCCGGGGCTTGGGCCTTCGGGTGGCGTTCTTAAGCGGCATTCGCCGCCGGAACCACGCTCGCGGAAATGTCGGCGATCCATTTCTCTTGATCGTCGGCGGTGCCGCAAACGTCGAGGGTCTGATTGACCGCGATGTACACGGCTTTCAGGACTTCCTCGCGTTTCTCGTTCTTGGCGTACTCGGTCACAATCCGCGCCACAAGTGCCATGCCGGCGATTTTCACGCCGTTGCTTTCGTAGTCGAGCTGGCAGATGCGTCGCACTAAAACGTCCGCATTGCGGAGGTCGGTGACGGTGAGCACTTCGGGGTCTCCGGGCTTGGCGGTTTCCTTGCCCTGGATTTTGTTGCGGAGTTTCCGCAACGACTTGGCGCCTTCGTCGTCGGCCGCGTTCTTCAGGACGTCCACAAGCTCGGCGACTTCCGGTGAATTGAGGTCGCCGCCGTTCTTCTTGATCGCGCCCAGGATGACGCTGGCTGTCTGATGCCAGTCAGCCGCGCGCCGATCGTAGTCGCTTTCAGAGAGGCGACCGGTCAGGACGAGTTCCGCAAAAACCCGGGCGCATTGAAGCGCATGGTTCCACGGATTCTCGCCAGTGACTTTCTTGTGGTAATCGTCAAAGCCGGTGTCCTTGGAGAGGGTACCGGCCTCCTGGGCCTGGACGTAGGCGACCTTCATCGCAGCGAGCATCTTGCCAACGTGCTTGGCAGTTTTGCGGAACTTTTCGGCCGCGCCTTTCACCCGTGTCTGGATTTCAACGTTTTCCTTCGCCCAGCCGGTGAGTGCTGCCAGGCCGCAGGCCAGGTAGGTGGCGAAGGTGGGTTTCTGGTCGAACACTTGCGTCAACTTGAGGTCGCGCAGTTGTTCGGGCGTGGTCGGTTGCGGAACCGCTGGCGTGGTGCCCGGAGATTCACTGTTAAGCGTTTCAACGGGCGCTTGCGCCGTCGTTTCGATGGCCGCCGCGATGGTGGGAGCAGTGCTATTTTTCATGGTTCTCTAAGGGAGCTGCGGAATGCCGGAGTTGCTCCGGCGGACATTTCGGGTGACGACGCGGGCCTCGCGGCCACGTCCCTTCCGAAATCGCAGTGTGTGGGAACCACCACACAATTCATGCGCCTGCCGATCCACTCCGAGTCGGAGTTGAAGCGGCGAATTTTCGAACGCCATTTCTGGCATTCGAAGCATTACCGCCCCCGAGCTCAACCTGGAGTCGATGGCAGGCAAGTTTCCAGTCGTTCACTGCATGCAACGACTGAAGAGCGGGCACTGCCGGAACGGTGATCGGCAATGCCCGCGTGTTCAATGGTCGCGGGAAATTAAGGGGAGCGTTTTCAATGAATTTGTCTCCCCGCCGTGTGTATGCCCGAGTGAGAACCCAGGTGCCGACACGGCAAAAGCTGGAAAGCGGATGCGCGATTGATTGCACGCCCATCGCATAAGACTTACCCCCCGCCCCGGAACGATTGCGCCGCGCGGGATTATTCGCGCGGGGGACGCCCGCGCCCGCATCGCACGGGATGAATCATGCGATTGCACAAGACTTACCCCCGTGGCCGGAACCATTGCGCCCGCGCTTCCCCGCACTGGCCTTGCGACTGGACAGCAAAAAGCCCCGTCCGCTTGCGCAGGACGGGGCAGAGAGGCAAGGCTTGCCGACGTTAAGCCAGCTTGCGAAGTGCCACGGCAAGGCGACGAAAGGCCGCGCGAGTGTGAGCCTGAATCATGCGGACCGTTTGACCGCCAGCCAGCCGCAGACTTGCCCGGTACGGGCGGACGGCTGGCGAATCCTCGCAGCGTGTCACCGCCGCGATCGTTGCGACCGGGAACGGCACAGGCGACGACACCGGCAAGGCGATAGCAGAGAGTAGATCCGAAGCTCGCCAATCGCGCGCCGCTTCGACGATTGATTGACCGCACGCCAGCGCCGCGATCGCCTTGCGCCAAGCTCTGCAATCGTTCGCAGGAGACAGCCCGGACGCCTTGCAAGCTAACGGGAGAGATTCGCCCCGCGCCAGCCCACGGAGCACCCGCGCCACCTTTGCCGCGCCTTGCCGGATGCGCGCGACCGTACAAGCCGGAACAGCCTGCCCACGCTTGGCCGATAGCGCAAAGATGCGCCGACGAATAAGCCACCCCACAAGGCGAACGGCATCACGCGAACGCGCCATGGAATCAGCATCGGCCCCCCCGCGCCCTTCGCAGATGATGCGCCCGGCAAGATCGAAAAACTCCGCCCCATCGACCCGCTTTACCTTGATCCAATCACCGCGATCCATCGACCAGACAAGGCCACCGTTGCCTTCATCGTTGGCCACGGCACGCCCACGAATGACGCCGTTTTTAGTGGTGCCACCGCCCAGGGCATCACCCCGCAGGCTTGCCCGCGCCGACGCAACGGCCGCACCGATGACGGATGACAATGAGCACACGCGCCGATACTCGCCACCGGGCAACCAATCCCACACGATCCCGCCGTTGCCGTCGTTACTGGCAATGACATCCGGGTAAGGATCGCCCGCCGCCGCCACGATGAAAACTTGCCGCGCCGCCGCTTGCGCCTCATCGCGTGACGTATCGGAGACCCGACCGGAGCGGACCGACCGCGCCGCCGCCCGCGCAGCTTGCGCGACCCGCGCCCCGTCGATATTGTGCCAAAAAGAGAAGTAGGATGACCGCTCCGACTCAGGGCGAATGAACGGCAGTCGGAAACCGACGCGGGACAAAGCGGCATCGTTCCTTGCCACGTACAGCCCGCCGCGCATCGCACGACTAAGCCGCGCCCGCGCCCGCGCCCGTGCCCGGTCAATCCGTTCGTCATTCCGGGCTTGAGATGCAACGATCGCGTCCGGTTGGCTTGCCCGCACCCGGGCTTGCGCTTCATCGCGCGCGCGCGCCAGCGCTTGTTCCCGAGTCTGATGGACAACGGACTTGGGCTCGTACAGCCCAAGTCCGAAATTCATGGTTTGTTCGATTGGATTGATGTTGCGAAACATGGGGACCTTTCCGCCCGTCCGCCGCGCGCCGACGTTTTGCCGGCAAATCCGCGGCGAACAGGATTGCGCGTTAGAACTCGCGATCCCCTTTGCGCCTCGACCTTGCCGCGCGCGTTTTTTTACTGCCGTTTGAATCCGAATCGGCTGGTTTGCTGGCACTTAAGACTTGTTACTTTAGACTAGACCGACACCATACGACCCAGATGGGGGGTATGGTTTTCGGATTGAAAAAGTCGTTTTCAAGAGTGTGGTGAGGAGCTGGACGTCCGGACGCGCCGCCAAAGCATAATTGTTCGATTGGGTTGTCGGGTTGCCAATGTCCAGGTGAGATGTTTGCGCATCGGGGCCGCGTCAAGGCCGCGCATTTACGGATCGCGAAAAGTTGAGCGGGGAGGGCGCGGGAGGCGCGGCGCGGCAGAGCTCCCCTTCTTGCCCGGTTTGCTGGAACTGGTGCGGGGGTTTGGGCGTGGGTGAGCGATGTTGTGTAAGCTGTTGATGATAAGTGAAGTGACGCGATTGAAAAGAAGGTCACGCAAGAAGTCACACGATTCACAACTAAAGACATTGTCATATCTATCTATTATTTAATTACTTATATTACATAATAAGAAGGGTGTGACCTCTGCGACCCTTGCGACTTGAGTTATGTATAACCTCGCGCGCGAGGGCAATCCTTCCGTGGCCCAAGGAATGTGGCGATGGTGACGGTTGGTGGTTTTACAAGGCTCATTAAGGGATACCTTTCCGGAGTTACATAGGTTGCAGAAGTCACACGGGGGCAAGTGGCTTATGGCAATATTGTTACAATGTGACTTGGATTACGTAATTTGTGACATCGATCTGGAAGTGGGTCACAAGCCAGCACAGCGAAGGCATGATTTTTGGCGCTGTGCTTCGGTTGAGGGATTGAGGCGACCCGGAAGCTTCGTGGAATGTTGGCCGATGGGCAGCACGGAGATCATGTGAGAGTTTTGCAGGTTTTGGAACGTCGGCGGAATGAACGGCGTGGGTGGGGAGAACAGGGGATGCATGTCCAGTTGCGGGCCAGGAGACGTGTGCTGAATTGCACCGGCGAGCGGTTTCGATTAGGCGCTAGAGCGAATACTGCGCCAGGGTCGATGGGCACAGTTCCCTGGCAAGATCCATCGCCATGGCCCGAGGCCAACTTCTTTTCGACTGAACTAGTGACGACGGACCACTAGCTCCTGAAAATTGCCCACTCATCTCATTCCCCTCTTCAGTTCATCTTCCTTGGCTTTGACGGCCTCGACGATGGCATAAATGTTCCCTTTGCGGGGGTCCACGGCGCTATCATCAGGGTTGCTCATCCACTCATCCCGCGCTTCGTCGCTCATCGCGCAATAACCCAGCACAGGCAGATCGTCGATACGGATGCCCCACGCCTTCGCGTTTCGTTCCGTCCCTCCAAAAAGGAAGCGCA
>JBEEGQ010000425.1:0-47322 GCA_041166945.1 Verrucomicrobiota bacterium | reverse complement strand
CGGGAAGCACCTCCATAATCACCCAATATTGATTCACGGGCGCATAAATGGTCGAGACCTGCCGCGATCCGTACGCGTCGTAAAGCGCATTTTCAATCTGGTCGGCGGTGACTCCCAGCGCTGTCGCCTGGTCCCGGTTAATTTCCACCAACACCTGCGGGCTGGCGATTTGCAGATCCGTCGAGACATCCTGGAAACCTGGAAGCGCCGCCATTTTCGACTGGACGATGGGCGCCCACTGATAAAGTTCACCCAGGTCCGGTCCTTGAATGGTGAATTGATACAGGCTTTTCGTGATGGCGCCACCAATGCGGATGAGTGGCGGGTTCTGAACGAACACATTCATTCCCGGAATGGACGCCAGCTTCGGACGGAGCCGCTGGATCAGTTGATCCACGTGCGGCCGGCCCGTGGACCTCGGCTTTAACCGGATGAAAATTCGTCCGTTGTTCGGTGTGGTGGTCGGACCGCTCGCGCCCACCGACGAGGTGTAATTCAGGATGTTGGTTTCCTGGTCCAGGATCCGCATCACCTCCTGCTGATGTTTCACCAGGGATTCAAACGAAATATCCTGGCCCCCTTCCGTCACCGCAAACATCTGGCCGGTATCTTCGCTCGGAAAAAAGCCCTTCGGGATCGCGATGAACAGGTAGACTGTGCCGGCCAGCACCAGCGCGGACACCGCCATTGTCAACAGCCGGTGCCGGAGCACCCGCTGGAGGCTCCAGTCGTAAGTGTGCAACATGCCATCGAAGACCCGCTGGGTGACACGGTAGATGCGGCCATGACGCACATCCTGCTGCGCGCGCACAAATCGGCTGCATAGCATCGGCGTCAGAGTGAGCGACACAAAACCCGAGACGAGCACCGCCACCGCAATCGTCATCGCAAACTCATGCAGAAGCCGGCCCAGGATGCCGCCCATGAAAAGGACCGGGATGAACACCGCCGACAACGACAATGTCATCGAGACGATGGTAAACCCAATTTCCTTCGACCCTTTCAATGCTGCCTCAAAGACCGGGTCTCCCGCCTCGATGTAGCGGACGATGTTTTCCAGCATCACGATCGCGTCATCCACCACGAACCCCACCGACAAGGTCAGTGCCATCAGCGAAAGATTATCGATGCTGTAGCCGAGGAGGTACATCACCGCAAATGTGCCGATGATCGACATCGGCAACGCCAGGCTGGGAATGATGGTCGCCGAGAGGTTTCGCAGGAACAGGAAGATCACCATCACCACCAGGCACACCGTCAGTCCGAGCGTGAATTCCACGTCATGAACCGACTCGCGGATCGTTTGCGAACGGTCGTAGAGAATCTCGAAGTTGACCGACGCCGGGAGTTGCGCGCGAAATGTCGGCATCAATTTGCGAATATCGTCCACCACCCGGACCGTGTTTTCGCCCGGCTGTCGCTGGATCGAAAGCGCAATGGATCGCGTGCCGTTGACCCAGCTGGCAATCTTGTCGTTCTGAACGCTGTCCAGCACCCGTCCCAGCTCCTGGAGCCGCACGGGCTGCCCGTTGCGATACGCCACGATCAGCGGGCGATAATCGGCCGCCTTTAACAACTGGCCCCTGGCCTGGACCGTGAACGCCTGGCTCGGGCCGTAAAGGGTTCCGGTCGGAAGATTCACGTTCCCTTCCGCGATCGCGCTATGCACCTCGTCGATCCCAATGCCGCGACTCGCCAGCGCATTCGGATCCAATTGCACCCGCACCGCGTAGGTCTGCGCGCCAAACACCGAAACCTGCGCGACCCCGTTCACCATCGAGATGCGCTGCGCCATCAGCGTCTGCGCATATTCATCCACCGTCGAAAGCGGCAGCGTGTCCGATGACAGCGCGACAAACAGGATCGGCTGGTCCGCGGGATTGACCTTGTTGAACGTCGGCGGCGTCGGCATCCCGGGCGGCAGCTGCCGCGAGGCTTTTGAAATCGCGGACTGCACATCCTGCGCTGCCGCGTCCAGCGTTCGTGACAGCGAAAATTGGATCGTGATTTGGGACAGACCCTGCGCGCTCACCGAGGACATCGAATCGATGCCCGCGATCGTGGAAAGCTGCCGCTCCAGCGGAGTTGCCACCGCCGAAGCCATCGTCTCGGGGCTCGCCCCGGGCAACCCCGCCGACACCTGAATCGTAGGGTAGTCAACATTTGGGAGATCACTGACGGGCAGGTAGCGGTAGCCGGCGAGTCCGAACAGCAGAATGCCCGACATCACCAGCGTGGTCATCACCGGCCGGCGGATGAACAGCTCCGGAAGATTCACGGGCGCGGTCCTCCAGGCGCGTTGGTGTTGCCGCGCGACGCCGGCGCCAGTCCTTTGGTCGCCACCGTCGATCCCGGCACCAATCGCAGCTGGCCGTCGGTAACGACCGTTTCCCCGGCGCTCACGCCGGATTGCACCACCGATTGGCCGCCACGGACTGGCCCGAGAACCATCGGCCGTTTCTCAACCGTGGAATCAGGCTTGACCACATAAACGAATTCGCCGTTCTGGCTGCTTTGCACGGCCGCTGACGGCACGGTGATCGCATTGGTCATCTGGCGCAGCGTCAACACGACGTTCACGAACTGGCCCGGCCATAAAGTTTCAGCCGGGTTCGGAAAAACGGCTCGCAACAAAACCGTTCCTGTCGAGCTGTCCACCTGGTTGTTGATCACCTCGAGTTGACCGGTCGCCGGGCGGGTTCCGTCGTTGGGCGGCTGCGCTTCCACGGCCAGCGCGCCGCTGGCCATCGCTTCGCGAACCTCTGGAAGCGAGCGCTGCGGAATTGAAAAATCCGCGTAAATCGGCCGGGTCTGGTTGATCACCGCGAGAATGGTCTCCCCGTTTTTGACCACATTCCCCTTGTCCACGAGCAGCAGCCCCATCCGTCCCGTGATCGGGGAGCGGATCGAACAATAGGAGAGTTGCACCGTCGCGATTTCCACCGCCGCCTTGTCCGCTTCCACTGTCGCGCGCAAGGAGGCCGCTTTCGCGCGGTTCACATCCACCGCCGATGCGGAAATAGCTTTCGTGTTCGCCAGCTCATCAGTCCGCCGCATCTCGGCCTCGGCGTTTTGAAGCGATGCCACATCGCGGGCGAGGACAGCTTCGGATTGCTTCAGCGCCACTTCGAATGCGCGCGGTTCGATCTGGAAAATCAAGTCGCCCTCTTTCACCTCCTGGCCCTGCTTGAACCCAATCTGCCCCAACTGCCCATCCACACGCGGTTTCACTGAAACTGTCGCATGGGGACGTATGGCGCCAATCGCCTGTAACTGCACCGCGAAATTGGTCTGCACGGCCGTCGCGATTGTGACCGGCACAGGCATTCCCTTGCCCCGACCGGGTGCCGGTTTCTCGGATCCGCGCGAGCATCCGGCGACAAACCCCGCCATCGCGATCCAAAAGATAATCATCTCCGGCCTTGGGAGCCCCCGGTGCAATCGTTGGCAACATGTTTGGGCGTCGTTTGCCGGAGACTGGTTGGATTTGAAGTTCATGGAGTGTTCGCTTCCGATTCCCAGCCCCCGCCGAGGGCTTTGTAAAGGGCCACAAGGTTGACGGAGACAGCGCCTCGGCTTTGGGCCAGCGCATCCTCGGCTTCATAAAGGCTGCGGGCGGCGACCAACACATTGAGGAATTCCGCAACGCCGCTCGTGTAAACCTGGTTCGCCAGATCAAACGCCCGCCGATTGGCATCGACGGCTTCGATCAACGCCGCTTGGCGCTCCTTCTCTTTCTCGTACGCCACCAGCGCATTTTCCACCTCCTCGAGCGACGTCAGCACGGTTTGTTGAAACTGCGCCAACGCCTGTTCCTGCTGCGCATTCTGCGCCCGCACCTGCGCCCGGAGACGCGGATATTCCAGGATCCTCCATCGAACCGAAGGTCCAAACGACCAGAATTCGCTTCCAGGCGAAATCAAGTTGGCCGCGCGCAAACTTTGAAAACCGGCAACGCCGGTCAGCGAGAATTTTGGAAACAACTCCGCCGTCGCCACGCCGATGCGCGCCGTCGCCGCCGCCAGCTGCCGCTCCGCACGACGCACGTCGGGCCGCCGCCGCAGCAAGTCCGAAGGCAAACCCGCCGGAATCTCAGGAGGCGTGGGCGGAATCGGACCTCCGCTCTCGAGATCCGTCCCCAGCTCGCCCGGCGCCTTCCCTAAAAGCAGGCTCAGTCGATGAAGATATTCCTTCTCCATCAATTCAATCTGCGGCAGCTGCGATCGCGTCGTCGCGAACACGGCCCGGGCTTGGGAAACCTCCAGGTCCGCCGCCAATCCCGCTTTGAAGCGCTGCTGCGTGATCTCCAGTGTCTCCTGCTGGGTCCCTAAATTCTTCCGGGCCAATCCGAGGCGCTGTTGCGTCCCCCGCAACTGGATGTAATTCCGCGCCACCTCCGAAACCACCGAAACCAACACCATCCGCCGGTCCTCCTCGATCGCCTGCAAATCTGCGTTCACCGCCTCCAGCGCGCGGCGCTTGCCACCGAACACGTCGATTTCCCACGAGGCATCGAACCCCGCCTGGTACGTTTCGGTGTCGATGAGCCGGACGGGAAACGCCAGGGCATTCTGGCTCCGGCGCGCCTTCGTATACGACCCGTTGGCGTCAATGGCGGGAAGAAAATCCGACAACACCGCCCCCCGCAATGCCCGGCCCGCCCGCAATCGCGCCTCCGCCGCCTTCAAATCGTAATTGGATCGGATCGCCGCTCCCACCAGCGAATCCAGCGTCGCGTCATTGAAGTTGGTCCACCACGCGGCCAGTGCCATCGTCGCATTCGTGAGCGTCCCCTCCTTCGCCTCGAGCCATTCGGCGGGGAACTGCGGTTTGGGTGCGTGATAATTCGGCCCCACGCTGCATCCCGCCAGCGCCACCAGCAGGCTCGCCCATCCCCATATCGATCGAGTCACACGCATTCCTTATGGAGAGGATGCCCCTCGTAAAAATAGATCGAAAACAAACTCCACCTGTTCCGTCAGCGGCTGGTGCTCGTTGCTCTTCAACCAGTCCTGCGTCAGTTGGATCATCATCCCCGACAGCGCAATGGCCAGGCGCCGCGGATCGTTCCGTCGAAAAATCCGCTGCTGCTGTCCTTTTCGGATCCATCGCGTCAGGAGATCCAGGTATTCCTCGTAAAGCCGGTGCACTCCATCCCATCGCTGGTGCTTGCTCCATCCAAGGTTCATCCCCTCCCGCACGTAGATTTGGAAGAAGCCCCGGTTCCGATCGAAATAATCCATGCGCGCCTGGATCAGTTCCCTCAATGCCCGCGCCGGTTGTTGTTCCGCGCCCATTCGATCCCGGATGAATTGGATCAGCTCCCGGATTTTTCCCTCAAAAAGCTCCAGATACAGCGCCTCCTTGTCCTTGAAATAAAGATAGACTGTTCCCGTGCCATACTCGGCCGCCCCGGCGATCTCCTCGATGGATGCGTCGTGATAACCCTTCCCGGCAAAGACCATCTCGGCCGCCCGCAGAATGTCCGCCCGCCGCCGCAGCCGATCCCGCTCTCGACGCGGCAAAGCACTGACGCCTGCATCAATAACTGAACGCCGATTCACAAACTGAGCACTGACTCATTTGAAACCCATTGTCAAGCCAGCGCGGAGCGCGCCCGTCCTCGGGCGCAGCAAGGTCCCCAAGCCCAGACGAGTCCGAAATAATCAGACGACTCACCACCTTTTGCGCTGCTGCGCCCGTAGCGCCGACTGGCAGTCGGCTGTATCGCCGGTTGTTAACCGGCAGGCGCCCGTCCGATGCCAGTTTTCAGCACGATTGGGAGATGTTCGGCTATTCGGCTGAGCCATCCTCTGACGACGGCAGAGCTCGCAGGTCTGTCCCACTCCGTCACAGCGCCGACAGGCGCAGCCTCAAAGACCCGCCCTCAAGCGGGCGTCGGCAGCCAGCGATCCAAAAGGTCGCGGCAGTTCAACACTTTCTCAACGAGGTCGGCGGGCACGTAAAAATAATGGTTCGATGCCTCGAATCCAATCCGCGAGTCGCGGCTTTGAATGGCCAGGAGCCGCTTGGCCAGGCGCAGTTCATCCCGTATCACCCGCTCCAGTTCCACAACCAGAGCTGACCTTGGCTCTCCTTTTCCGGCCTCGGAAAGCCCCTTCCGCGCTTCAATGAAACGCGCCTGGTTGGCGACGCTTTTAAAATGGATCGCCGCGGCCTCAGCGACGTCCAGTTCGCGTCCTAACTCCGTTTTTTCCGCCCTCTTCATCGGCAGGCCGCCCGAGGCGGTCCTCAACTCCCCCAGCGCTCGCTCGAAACCGGCGGCGATCTTTTCAAATTGCGCGATGAAGACGTCGACGGGATACACCGCGCGCCAGCCATCGAGGTTGTCGTAGGGAAAACCGACCATCGAATGCACATAGCCGGTCGGTTCGCTCCACAACGGATTGGCCGGCCCCAACTGCAACGGTGCGGCGTAAACCAGGCCGCCGTGGAATGGAAACTCGCTGAACGCGGCACTGAATTGTTTCCACGCGCTGACCACTGCCCGTCCCGCATTCGCGCCAAAACGTCTCGCGGCGACCCGTTGCATCGCCGCATCCGCTGAGACGTCCGGCGCGCTGGAAATTTCCGCTGCGACTTCCAGGTTCGGCGAGGGATATCCTCCCAACGTCCAACCGAGCATCAATCCATCCATCTTTGCATTCCTCAGGTTCACGGCATGCCGGGCCACATTTTCGACTGCCGGGATGTAGGGAACCGCCGAGAGTTCCCAGGTGTTGCCAGCCTGAATTTTCGCGAGAGTTTTCATCCCCCGCTCGCGGGCCATTTGCCAATGACGCGTCGCGCGCGGCCCGGGGCCAATGGATGAGATGGAATATTCTCCCACGCTCGTCTTCACCCCGCCGCGTTCGATCGGAAGACTCCATTCGCTGACGCTCATCAGCGCGATTTCCCGCGGCAACTGTCGCAGGACGTCGCCGGCCCAGGCGTCATTCCATCCCCAGTCCCACGCGATCAACTGCGAACGGCTGCCGGCTTGTTGGATGCCCTGAAGGATCGACCCGTTGACTTCCGCGACGACATCCGCGGGCGATCGCGTCCCGCAGCGCGGGCAGCCTCTGCCGTTTCCATGCGACCAGCAGTTGCTCAGGTTTTCCGAGGCTGTGATGGTAAAAAATCCAGCGAGGTCCGGGACAGCCCGGCACACCTGGCCAAGCGCGTCGCGAATGTAATTGCGAACGCCGGGATGGCTTGTGCAAAGAGCGGCGTAATCCCCTTCGACAACCCCTTTCAACTCCGGATGCGCCGCAAAAAACTTCAATGGCATCGAACGGGGCTCGTTCAGGTAAAGATAAATTCCGATGTCCAACTTGCGGGCCCGCGCGACCAGCCGGCGTAGGTTGTCCAGCCGGGTTTCGTAATGTTCGCTCAACTCCGGCGCCCAGGGAAAGGGAGCGAGCTTTGAAAGCATGCCTTGCAGCCAGACGCCGTTCACGCCGCAGTTGCGCAGCCGCGCGAGATAGCCATCCGGATAAGGGTCGGTTGCCGTATCCAGCAACGGATCGCCATAGAGCGCGAAATACGAGTAGCAAAATCGCGGGGAGACCATCGAGGCCTGTCCCGTCCGTTCGCGGGCTTTCACCGGACTCGATAGGTCCTTCACGAAGTGGAACAGCGGTTCGCCATCGTCGAGGATGGGGCGTGGAAATTCCTCCTTCAGGACACTCGCAATTTGCCGCGCGCGCGCCAGGGCGGAAGGCGATGGCGTTGCAAACTTCAACGGTTGGCATCGCGGCTTCAGGTTGCCCAGCTTGACGTAAAGAAAGTCGTCTTCGCGCAACGCGAACTCCAACTGCTGCGGTGTCCAATCCAACAGCGACAGCAACTGTTCGTACGGCAGCAGATGCCAGTTCCGCTTCACAATCGTGATGTAGGAACGCCGGGACTGATCCCTCGGGATCGATCTCGGACGTGGAAGCCCCATCGCGAGGCCGAGTTTCAAAACGTCGGACGGCCTCGCCCCAATCACCGCCGCCATTTTCGCAACCGTTACCAGGGACCAATTCCGCCAGATAAATGCGTGCAGGCGATCGGGAAAATGCGGCGTTGCGACAGGGGCAGGAGCCGATCCTTTCGGCAAGTCGCCCACTCCTATCGACGTCCGCTGCGAACGCTCGGACGCGCGAGGTTCAACCGGTTCTGCCAGGAGCGTTCCTCCGGCGACGGCGGCGGTGAGGCGCAAAAAATCGCGCCGGTTCAATTCCTTCCGGGCCGGCGTCATGGAATGAAGGCATGCCGCCAGATGGCGTTGGTGAGCACCTTGTTTCCGCAGTCCCAATGCCAGATGAACACCGACCCGCGCGCGGGGGAATAGATCAATCCGCTGGCTGGAACGGGCAGGGGATCCATCACCGGTTTCCAACTCGCCCCCTGGTCCGAGGAAACCTTGATGGTCTTGCCAGCCACGGCAGCGAGTTTGCCCCCCGGCAGTTCGATGATTTTCGAGCCCTTGATTTGGCCGGGACCGCAAACCTGCTTCCAGGTCTCCCCGCGATCCGTGCTCCGCACCAGCCCCCGATCATACATCAGTGGCCAATAGATCGACCCGTCCGATGCCACGACAGGAGCGTCGTTTGCTTCTAGATGGCTCGCCTGGGTCCACGTCGCCCCGGCGTTGATCGTCCTAAAAATTCCTCCGGTCCCTTTTCCCCAGCCCGACGAATTGACAAGATAGGTCGCTGCATCGACGAGCAATGGGTTCGATGAAAATTTGCTTCCTTCGGGCAGTGCCGTGCCAATGTTGGTCCAGGTTTGTCCGCCATCCACCGATTTCCACACCGACCGCGATTGTTCATGGCTTCCGGCCAGCAGCGTCCGGCGTCGCGGGTCGGAAAGATCGACGCTCACGTCATCGTTGTGACGCGCGTTCCCGAGGTGTTGAAATGATTGCCCGCCATTGGTGGTCCGATAGACGCCAGGCCCATTGTAAATGCCGCTTTCCCAAAAAATATTTGCATTGGCCGGATCGTAAAAGATCCTCGACGGCCGATTGACGATGGCGTCGGAATCCGTCGCCTGGCCGAGTGGCGCCCAATGGTCACCGCCATCCGTGGTCTGCCACAGCCCTCGTTTGGCGATGCCGGCAATAATGCGATCCTGACCGGGAACCAGGGAGAGCAGGCAAAGGTTGCCACATTCCGAATCGATGCCGGCAAGGTTGCCCGTGACATTCGTCCATTGAGCCGCGGCTGATAACGAGCTGCCAACGAATATTGAGATGGCGAAGAAGCAGCGGGCGATGCATGCGAGTTTGGGCATGGACAGGATGCTTGTTCCCCGCCCCCCGCCCGTCAACCGTCTTCAGAGCGTTATCTCCGGGATTTCGACGGCTGCGGACACAACCCACCTGTTGGTTTCGCCGACGCCGCGCCTCCCAGCTCGCGATGGTCCGGCATTGGTGGCAGCAACGGACATCGCTCGTGGCATGGAGAAAAAAGACCGTGATAAACCGCGTCGGTTTTTTGGACCTTGGACTGCGGTGGCATGCCACCGCTTTGGCTCCATGCTTCGACCATGCTCACCCAATGACGGCGCAGGAAAAGCGGGGACATGTCCCCGCCGTCCAAAATAAAGGAAGAAAACCACGTGAGCCATTTCGACAATTTGGACCTTGGACTGCCAAAGTTCTCAGAGCAGCTTGTCCAACGTGATCGGCAATTCCCGCACCCGCTTGCCGGTGGCGTGATAAACAGCGCTGGCGATCGCCGCGGATGTTCCTACATTCGCCAGCTCACCGAGGCCCTTCACTCCCGACGGCACAAAACTGTCGGTTTCCGACATCAGGATCACTTCAACGGACGGCACATCGGCATTTACAGGAATCAGGTATTCAGCGATGTCCGTGTTCACGAATCGGGCATGGCGTTTATCGATCTCGGTGGCCTCGTGCAAGGCCGAGCTGATGCCCCAAATCATCCCGCCCATCAGTTGGCTGCGCGCTGTGCGAGGATTCATGATGTGGCCCGCCGCGAACGCGCCCACGATTCTCGGTACTCGAATTTCGCGGGTCAATCGATGGATGCGCAATTCGACAAATTCCGCGCCGAAGGCGAACGCAATCTTATCCCAGTTCGGTCCGCCGGTGATTCCGGCCGACCCTTTGTACAGACCCTTCACATCCTTGGGGGATTTGCCTGGTGGAAACCATTCGGCGTATTCCTCGATGACGCTCGTGCCCATCGCGTTAAATGCCGCCTCGAGCTTCTCGCTCCGTCCGTCCGGCGAGACAATGGCGCCGTCCTTTAAATCCAGTTTTGCCGCGGACTGCCGCGCGAGGGGTCCCTCGCGCGTCGCCGCATGGAATATTTTTTCGCGAATCGCATCGCAGGCCTTGCCGAGAACGGAGCAAACGCTGGCGGTCACATTGGATCCGCCCGACACCGGCGCGGGCGGGAGGGCGCTGTCGCCCATGAGGACCTGGACGGCATCCACCGGCAGACCGAGGCGTTCAGCGACCCGCTGGGCCACGATCGTGTAAGTGCCGGTGCCCACGTCGTGCGCTGCCAGTTGGACTCGCGCGCGGCCTTCGGCATAAAGTTGCACCCGCGCGGTCGCTGGCGCAGCCAGCGTCGGATAGGTCGCTGTTGCGCAGCCCCACCCGATGAGCCAGTCGCCGTCGCGCATTGAACCCGGCTTCGGATTGCGGCGAGACCATCCAAAAATTTGGGCCGCTTCGGCGTAACATTCCATCAGCGACCGGCTGCTGTAGGGTTTGCCGGTGATCACATCCTTTTTCGTGTCGTTGATGCGGCGAAACTCGACGGGATCCATGTTCAGTTTTTCCGCCATCTCGTCCATCGCCGCTTCGAGTGCAAACATGTAGGGGACCTCGAGCGGCGACCGCATGAAACCCGGTGTGCTGCGGTCGGTCTTCACGACGCTGGCCTTCGTCGCCGCCGCGCCGAACGCGTACATGCGCACGCTGTTGGTGGTGCCCGCGACATAATAGTCATCGGAACGCGACGTCACCTCGCGTCCGTCATGGAGATACGCGACCAGCCGGCCATCCTGTCTCGCGCCGAGGCGGATGCGATGCCGGGTTTCCGCGCGATACGTCGTGGTCGTGTAAGCCTGGGCGCGGGTCATGACCAGCTTCACGGGCCGCCGCAGGTGGCGCGCTGCCCACGCAACAATGGCGGTGCGCGGGGTCACAGACGCTTTGGAGCCGAACGCGCCCCCCACGTAAGTGCTGATCACGCGAACTTTTTGCGCATCGATCCCGAGCTGTTCAGCAACACCATTCTTGAGACAATAAACAAACTGGCTGGGCTCGTAGATGGTGAGCTCGTCGTTCGACCACACGCAGGTTGTGCTGAAAAGCTCCATCGGATTGTGATGCTGCGGGGGCGTCGCGAATTCAGAATCCACCTTCACATCCGCGGCTGCAAACGCCGCTTCGGCGTCGCCCACGGCCGGATCCTTGTGTTCCTTCGAAATTTTCGCGATCGCAACGGTCTCGACGCCCGGTGAGTCAAAAGTGGCTGCGGGCTTCTGCTCCTCGTAGTCCACCTTCACCCTGAACGCAGCCTCGCGCGCCGCTTCATACGTTTCCGCCACCACCATCGCGACGATTTGACCGGCATGATGGATCCGCGTCGAAGCGAGTGGCACGACGGTCGTGGCCGCGGTTCCGCCCTCGTGGAAAAATCTGGAGGCCTTGATCCCGCCCGCATTTTCGTGCGTAAAAATCTCCAGCACACCCGGCACCTCCCTGGCGGCGGCGAGATCCATTTTTGTGATCCGCCCGAGCGCGATCGAACTCGTGACCAGCGCGGCGTGCGCTGCATTGTGGACCGGTTCATCGGAGGCGTAACGGGCGAGGCCGGTCACTTTCAGCCGCGCCTCGATGCGGGGAACCGGCTGGCCCATGTTGGCTTTGGGATCGCGTGCGGCGGCGGGCATGTTAAATTTCCATCGATGCGGTCTCGAGCAACGCCCGCTCCAGCGTTCGTCTTCCAAGAGACACCTTGTAAAGATTATGTTCGCGAGTTTGGGCGCCGCCAAATGCGGCCTCTCCGGCGGCGCGCGCCGCCGCTTCGTCCAGTTTCTTCCCTTTCAGGACCGCTTCCGCCGCCTTCGATCGCCACGGCACGGTCGCCATGCCTCCCAGCGCAATGCGCGCTTCCCGGACGATGCCCGCGTCGAGATCCAGCGCCACCGCCGTCGAGGCCAGTGCAAATTGATACGAGTCCCGATCGCGAATTTTCAGATACCGCGAACGGCGCGTCCATGAGCCGGCTGGAACGAAAATGGCGGTGATCAATTCGCCGGGCGCCAGGGTGGTTTCGATGTGCGGTGTGTTGCCCGGCGGCCGATGCAGCTCCGAAAACGGAATCGTTCGCTTAACCTGCGCGCCCGCAATTTCCAGCGTCGCATCGAGCGCGATGAGAGCTTGCGCAAAATCTCCGGGGTAGGTCGCGATGCAGTCCGCACTCGCGCCGAGGATAGCATGCTGGCGATTCACTCCTTCCAGCGCCGCGCAACCGGATCCCGGATCGCGCTTGTTGCACGCCCCCCAGCAGGTATGCCGGAAATATTCGCAGCGCGTGCGTTGCAGCACATTCCCGCCGAGGCTCGCCATGTTGCGCACCTGCGCGCTCGCGGCAAGTTGGAGGGATTGGGCAATCACCGGGTAATCGCGCAGAATCGCCGGATGTTCCGCGGCCCGCGACATCCGGACCAGCGCGTCGAAACGGATTCCTGCCGCAGTCACCTCGATGCCGTCGTTGGCCCCCGGCCCGATGGGATTGATGTCGATCAGCGTTTGGGGACGCATCACGTCGAGCTTCATCAAGTCGAGAATCGTTGTGCCTCCGGCGATGAACTGCCCGGGCGCCGCCGTCGCCGCAACGCCTGCCTGCGGAGCCGCAGCCAGGGCAGCCTGCACGGCGTTGTCCGCACTGGCCGCTTTTTGAAATGTCAGGGCTCGCATAATCCTTCCCCCCGGTCAGCTCGCGGAATGGTTCATCATGAAAAGCACCGTTGGTTCCAAGTCCTAGTCGGAATCATTCAAGCCTTGTGCGACTTTGCCTGCCGGATCGCGGCGCAAATATTCGGATAGGCCGCGCACCGGCAGAGGTTGCCGCTCATATATTCCCGAATCCTCGCATCGGTGTCCGCGTGACCTTCATGGACGCATGCGATTGCCGACATAATTTGACCCGATGTGCAGTAGCCACATTGGAACGCATCGTGTTCGATAAACGCCTGTTGCATGGGATGCAGCGCGCCATCGGCACCCCCGATTCCTTCAATGGTTGTCACCTTCCGTTCACCCACCATCGCGGCCAGCGTCAGGCAGGAGAGAACGCGCGTGGAATCCAGGTGCACCGTGCAGGCGCCGCACTGGCCGTGATCGCATCCCTTTTTGGTGCCTGTCAGGCCGAGATGTTCCCGCAGCGCATCGAGCAAGGTCGTTCGCGAATCGACCGAGAGACGCCGGCTCTCGCCATTGATTTGCAGATGCAGATCCAGGATCTGCGGGGACGCGGTGACGGGCGCGGGCTTCTCGCCGGGGCCCTCGGCCGTCCCCGGGATCATTAACGCGCCGCTCATTGCCGACGAGACCGTGAGAAATTTGCGGCGGGACAATTCATTCATGGTCGGCCCGTTGTTGACCGTCGATTATTTGGCGTCGTCAATCCGGTGGCGTGGCTCCTGCCACCCTGGATCGATGGCGGCGAAAGAGCTTCGGATATGCCAGCCTCGAGATCGGAGCCCGGGCTCCGGTTATGTCTGGTTTTCCGGGAATTCAATCGGACTTGCTCCGGCAAACAAACCGGCAAAGCTCGTTCAAATTGCAGGATGCCGGATGCCGCGTTGCAATCTGCTCGGATGCCGCACCTCCAAACCGATCCGCTGCGGCAAAAAAATTGCAGCGCACGAAAAATGCTCGTGAATGCGGCATGAAATTAGAAGTCCTTCCCGGACTGCTACCGATGGATGCGTTATCCGTGGACGAGATCCCGACTGGCGCTGCCTGGCAATACGAACCCAAGTGGGACGGGTTCCGCTGCTTGATATTTCGCGACGGCCGGGAAATCGAGCTGCAATCGAAGTCGGGACAGCCCTTGACGCGTTATTTTCCAGAATTGATCGAAGCACTTCTCGCGATAAGCGCGCGAAAATTCGTACTGGACGGCGAGATCGTCGTCCCGGAAGGCCGGGTGCTTTCTTTCGATCGTTTACTGATGCGCATTCATCCGGCGGCCAGCCGGGTCCAGCGGTTGGCCCGCGAAACGCCCGCGCGAATGCACATCTTCGATTTGCTGTGCGACGAGCGCGGAAAATCGATGTTGCCCCTCCCGCTCCGCGAGCGTCGTCGTCGGCTCGAACAGTTTGCCGCAAAATATTTTAAACGCGGCAGTCCGTTTCAACTCTCCCCGGCCACATCGCGGCTGAGCATCGCCAGGAAATGGTTTGGTAGCGCGGGAGGAAGTCTCGACGGTCTGATCGCGAAACGGCTGGATGCGGAATATCGTCCGGGCGAACGCACCGCGATGCAGAAGATCAAACCGCGGCGGACGGCGGACTGCGTGGTGGGCGGATTCCGTTATGCGGAAAAAGGGCATCAGGTCGGCTCCCTGCTGCTCGGTTTGTATGACGATTCGAAGCTCCTTCATCACGTGGGTTTTTGTTCGGGGTTAAAGGCCACGGAACGCGCCGCGTTGGCGCGCCGGTTGGAAAAACTGGTGGAACCTCCGGGCTTCACGGGTCGTGCTCCCGGCGGACCGAGTCGCTGGAGCACAAAACGTTCGGTGTTGTGGCAACCACTCCGGCCTGAATTGGTCGTGGAGGTGGAATTCGATCATGTGACCGCCGAACGTTTCCGGCACGGCACAAAATTCATTCGCTGGCGTCCCGACAAAACCCCCACCCAATGCCGGCTGGAGCAACTCCACGTGCGGACTCCGCGTGTAGGCCACTGACCGCCTTCCCCGAAGTCGGGGCGCGAATGGTCAAGGCGTGACACGGACGCGGTAGACCCTCTACCCGAGACTCGAAGGGGTGGCATTGAACTGTGCAAGTGCACGGTCGAATGCCGGCCGGAGCGCGGCATTTATGCCGCTTCAAAGTGGATCGAAGGACGGTTCCGGAATCTTCACGGTGACGCCAGTTGCGCATCGACGGCCCCGCCTCGAATTAGGCGCGAAGCGGCATAAATGCCGCGCCTCCGGTTTTTTGAGGGGATGGTTGCCGCAAAAGAGCGCAAAGAACACATAGGAAACATGAACCTCACGTCGCGCCTCTTTTTGCGTTCCTTGCGTTCTTTCGCGGCAATAAATCTCGTCTGGGAACCCCCGCCGGGAAGCGGGAGCCAGCTGCCCGAGGGTCGGTTTCGTGTGATTATCTTCCCGCTCCGGCTGCAATAGTCGCCGCTGGAGGAAGAGAGCGTTCGTGGCCTCTGACCCCTAACGCAGCGGCTTTGGCCAGGAGGGAATCGAGCTGTTCCAGGCAGAAGCGGGACCAGGATTCGTATTCGGCCAAATCTTTCACCGCTTCAGCGACGGAAACAAATTCTGGACTGACAATGCCGCTGCGTCGCCCCACGACCGCCTCGTTGGCCACGCGCATCACGTGAACGACTCCAAAATGGACGAACCCAACTTCCGTGCTGTCATCATTGATGACAGCGACCGCTGCCTCGTTCGACTCCTCGATGGCGACTTCTTCCACCAATTCCCGGCGCATGCCTTCATGATACCCGACGCGCGCTGAAAAAAGTTCGTTGTCCTCCTCGGAGATGTGCCCGCCGACTCCCACAGAGTACAATCCGTGCAGGCGCGTTTCCTGCCCGCCTTTGCCGCGTCGATAGCGCAGTATTTTATCGTTGCAGAGGATGAGGACGTACGGGATGAGCTGTTTATAGCGCCGGTCCTTTTCGGCATCGCTCCTGTTGAGATAAAGAATCTGGGAAGGGGAGGTGACAACGGGCAGGTATTTCTCAACGTCGAGGCTGAGCCCCTGAAACGTTCCGAGTTCTTCGAGAAGTAGCCGCTGAAAACAGAGCACTCTTTCTTCGGTAGCCATGCGTCAATTTTTTAGTTTTCCAATAATACTTCAAACCGCGGGGCCCGGCGCGAGCAAAAGCTGTTGGTTTCTATTCACAATCTTTTCACAGCCCTTTCCGCCCTCACCCGCTTGGTGTCGGCTTTTTTATAGCTCCTCACCTTGCCCGTTTCGCATTGCGACAATTAAAATTTTCCTGTCTTTGGCTGCCTGGCGAAGCGCCGGAAAATCCAGCCGCCGCTCTGCGGCATCAGGATCCGGGCCTCACCCACCATGGAACCGGGCCAGGAGAGCAGGCACAAGGAAACCGAATTCGCCTTGGCGGACATCGCCGCGCGCGGTTACAACTTCGACGTGAAGAATCCGCACGCCGTGGACGACCCGCACCGCGAACCTGCCGAGCTGCTTGCCGAATACCAGAAAGCCCAAGCCGCCGGGGCCGAAGTGCGCGAGAAACTGCTTAAGAAACAGGAAATCGCGCTGACCCGATGAGTGACGAGACACTCATTCCGCTGCACGGAGGCTACCGAAAGCTGAAAAGCTTTCAGGTGGCGCAACTGGCCTACGACGTGACCGTGCGTTTCTGCGACCGCTACATGGACAAACGCAGCCGCACGCATGATCAGATGGTGCAGGCCGCGCGGAGTGGCGTGCAGAACATTGCCGAAGGCAGCCAGGCCAGCGGCACGTCCAAGAAAATGGAACTCAAACTCACCAACGTGGCTCGCGCCAGTCTGGAGGAACTCCGGCTGGACTATGAGGATTACTTGAGGCAGCGCAGGCTGGGGCAGTGGCCCAGAGAGGACACGCGCCGGGCAGAACTGATAGCGGCACGCCCGGCCACCGCCGATGACGTAGCGGCTTGGGTGCGGGCGGTGCATGATGGACCCACTGGATGGCATGGACAAAGTGGATGGGGCAAAGGCCGATTAAAGTCCATACCGTCCACCAAGTCCACAGTGTCTACCTTTCCAGAGATAGCCGCCAACGGCGCACTGGCGCTGCTCGCGGTAGCGTGCAGCCTTCTAGACCGCCAGATCTGCGCCCAGGAAAAAGCCTTTCTGGATGAAGGCGGTTTCACCGAGCGGCTTTACCGCGTCCGGGCACAGGCGCGCGCCCGGCCAACCAGCAAGGCCCGGCGTTGAAAAAACGGCGGGCCGGCGGCGGCACGTTGCCAACAGTTAAACGCGTCGGATTTTGTCGGTGGAGCGTCAGTGCTCCCGAGCATCAGTTCAGGATTTTCGCGACTCGATTGACTGCGAAGTAGCCGCAGCCGAAGCAGACTGCTAAAACAACGAGTGCGAACGCGGCCAGCCCAACGAGTCGTCGACGTGCGCTCCATGAGGAAGTGAGCGGGCTGCTCAATGTGACTGTTGCGATCACTAAACTGCCAACTGAAGTGCAAGCAGTCGGCCAAGTGAATGCGCCCCAAACTTCCCCCGCCGTGGCAGCGGTCGGGAAACCGCCTTCGTAAAAGCGGCCCTGAAGGAGTACCCCGAACAGCCCAGCGGCGGTCAACGTGAAACCTGCAAGGGCAATGAATCGCCAAAGGCCTCTGTTTGTGTTTGATGTCACGCTATGGAGCGGCGTCGAACGCCCAGCTCAAAAACTCACCCGAACCAAAGCCACGCTAAGTATGAAGGCGAAAATCATTGCGGAACACAGCGCGCTTCCGGCGATTGCCTCCACAGTATTCAGCTTTCTGAGCGCGAACGAAAGCGCATAAAGCACGATGGCAACTAAAGGGGCGCACGACAGGATTGTTCCAATGTCAGGTTACGCCGCCAGGTGGAGGCAGTCGTTTTTGGAGGCGTGAACGTTGTGACGGTGTTTCCAGAAGGCATCGAAGCGCTGACTTAACAACAAAGTTCGGAAGTGTAGGACACAGGTGGCCCCTGATTCTGACCAAAACATGCCAGATTGCTTGAGCCGCTTGCCGACGACGTTCTTGCAACCCGCTTCAATGACTCCACTGCCGATGAACAAACCCTTTTTCCGATAGGTCCCGTAATTCTTTCGGTGCTGATGCCGTTCCATGAATCCTAAGTTGTCGTCGGGATCGCTGAGCATTGGCAAGGACTCCTGAAGTGTCTTGACCTGCGTAATGACCTTGGCGACCTGGTCCTTGAGCAAGAGTTTAATCCAGCGGGAGGCTAGATTCTTATCCGCAGGTTGTAACAATGAGGCCAATTTATGGACCCTTTGGGCAGTGTGATAAAAATCCAGGATGCTGACGGCCCCGGCAAAGCACTGGCCAGGGATCTCCTCTGCCCAAGCGGCCCCGTCGCTCAGAAAGATGACCTGTTGAGCGGCTCCCACGGCGCGCCGTCGGGCCTCATCGCGCAAGAGGAGGGCAAAGGCATCGGCACCTTTAAAACTGCCGACATAAGTCGTTGATTGGTGATCGCGCATCGGCCTGCCTTTCTCATCGACCTTGTGCTGAGTGAACACCGCTCCCAACTTGACCTCGCGGGTTTTGGCTGAGCCATCTTTCTGGCGGCCTTTGCGACCTTGGAGTTCTTCCTTTCGCATGGGCGTGCCTGTGCCATCACAGGTCACATAAAGGATGGGGACGGCCTTGGCCGAAGAAGTCAGGCTGGCCAGCCACGGTTCACAGGCCGGTCCAATGTGCTGAACCACCCGCTGAATCTGGCGTTCATCGACTTGGATGGAGCCATACTCATGCAGGTCCCGACTGGCGGCTCCGTAAGGCTGCTGGGCAGCAGCCCGGCAGACCAACCGAGCCAGCGCAGGAGTCGTGCTGCCCTCCAATCCTAGCTGAGCATCGGCCGGACAGTGACCTCCATCAGGCCCGTGGTAATAGTCACGCAGCACGGTGACCTGACCAAAGAGAGTGCTGACATCAAGGGGCCGACGGCCATGACGCCGGGACTGGGGCTTGGGTTGATAGTGGGCGTCGATCTGATCAACCCGCTGCTGGAGCAAAGGGCCGAAGATTTTGAGTCCCGCTTGCAAGAGGCATTGCCGAAATACCGTTTCCATTTGGAGCAAGGGAGCAGGTAAATCCTGCAGCACGGGGTGGAGGACTACTTGGAGTTCTTCGGTGAACGCCTGGTGTACGGTGGAATCTGCTTTTTTTTTGAGTCCTTTTCCCAATCCGCGCGGGTGCGCGCCACCATGAGCTGGGCATATTGCTCGCAGAGCTGGAGGAATCGAGCATGTCCTTCGAGAGCGGCCTGGAGTTGGGGGACCTGCTCGGAGCGCACGTGACGGGTGATGTTCTTACCGTTCTGCCAGGACTGGAGTTTGAAGTAGGGTTGAGTGGACGGGGGCCGCCCGGTGGGCACGTAGGAGGAAAGCTTGCCTGTCTCCATGGCGGAAATGGCAGCGATTTGTTGGAGGATGGATTTGGGGTCAGGAGAAGAAGTTTTCATATGTCACTCGCATACTCGTGACTATTGTTTCAAAAAAAAGCCAACATTGGCATTCTTAACTTTCTCGTCGTGCACCCCAACTAAAGGAGGAAGCCACATCAACTTGAGAACGTCCATCAGGAAAAGCACTTCAACTGGATGCAGCCCGCCCATGCGAATGTTTTCGAGCCGCTGGATCGCCATTGCTGCTACTTGCCAAACCACCCAGAACAACACCAATAGCAAAAGATAACAATGACGCCACTGCTGGCAGAAGTTTCGCCATCGGCGAATAGCGATCCCCAAGCGCGGATGCGCTGGCTGCATTTGGAGATCAGCGGCCACTTCGGGCTTCACCTTTTGTTAACATTCGTCACGGGCCCCATCCCTTTCGGGATGTTGTGACTCCATCCGCCCGGATTGGTGTACTTTTCCCATTGCAGATAGACGACACGATTTGAACCTGCAGTTGCGATTTCTTTCGCATAAGTCTTCCGAAACGAATCCGCTCCATCCGGGAGAATGCGGCCCTGGTCGTCTACCAGACTCCAGGTTACTCTATGTCGTTCAGCGTATTCTGAGTCCTTTGAAAAAGTGGTGTTCTTCCAGGAGTTTCGGTCGAGAGGAAAAACTGCTTGATCGTCATCGAAGGGCGAGGTGATCGCAGCGAAGAGATTCGTTTTGGTCGTGGGCACGAGAAAGAATAAGAAAGCATTGCCATTCGTCGGTTCAAGCATGCCGGGCGCATTTATAATGGGACGAGGACCCTTGCTCGCGTTCACGGCAAGCATGGCCGTTTGGATGATTTCACCTTTTTTCGTACCCTTGATTGGTTCGACCACTTCAACGTAAACACGCAGCCACTCAAAGACGACTCCCTCCCAGGTTGGATAACTCAAGCTCGTCGTGATGCCCGAGGGCTTGACCCCCTTTACTCGACCAACGAAGACAAGCTTGGCATCAGCAGTCAACTTCTTGATGTCATACATCTTGACGGGTCTCCCTAAAGCCGTCAGTGCGCCGAGGGACACCAGAATAGCAAGGATTGTCAGTCGTTTCATAAATTCCGCACGGCGCAAGGCATCCATCAGGAGGCGGTCGACAAGGGGTCGTCCCACCTTTTAGTGCGTATGCACTTTGAAAGTGTTTACCCAACTGGGCAACCACGAAAACTCCATGCTGGCCCCTGCAAAAGGAGGGCTCATTTTCAGAACCAGCACCGGCGTTCGCGGCTGTGCCGAAAGCGCCGACCTGGGAACGGCATAGTTATGCTTGGCGGAGTATTCAGCATCGTTAACGGTGCCGCCAGGACCGGCATCGCACGACTCGGCGCCGACGGTGGCCTCGATGCCACCTTTGTTCCGGGTCTCGGCCCGAAATCGCAAATTTCACCGTGGGTCTTTCCAGTCGTGCTGCAAGACGACGGCAAAGTGATTTTCGGGGGCGAGTTCACCACCGTCAACGGCGTGACGCGCGTTCGAATCGCGCGCCTGAACATCGACATCCTCCCGCAGGCCGCAACCCTGAACGTGAAGATGTTCGCCGGCCTGACAATCGCGGGACAGACCGGATTCAATTACCGGGTCGAGTACACCGGCAACCTCACGAACCAAACCCTCTGGCAGACTTTGACCGATCTGACCTTGTCGAACTCGCCTCAGTTCTTCCTCGACACTACCTCGCCCTTTTCCGCCCGCCGCTTCTACCGAGCCGTGACATTGCCCTAAATAAGGAGCTCCGCAAAAGACGGCTGCACGTGCTCTCGTGTCGCGTTTGAATTCATCGAGTCGCTGGCGCGACACTTGTCATTCGGGCCATTCGCTGATCCGGGTCCACCACTTCTGCAGCCACTGCAGATATTCCTTCGGCTTGGGCATTCGATTGGCAACCCCCACGTTGCCAAGCGATTTGTCGGGCCAGAGATGGAGGCGATCTGCAATGCCTAATTCGCCAGCCAGCCGTTCCACAGTTTTCAATGCGTTCACTGCGTAGTCCTGCCACTGCTCGCGCGAGGCGAAAACCTCAGTCTTTAATTCTATCCCCAGTTCGTCGGCGTGAGATTGGATTCGTTGCACGTTTTCAGCGCGAATATTGATCGGTTCGTGAAAGATCGTGACGGGTTCGACGTCGGCCACGGCGCGAAGGGTGGCACGCAAGTCGGCCTCATCGCTTTCCGGGTAAGTGGGCGCGATGGCCACATAGATATGCAAACCCACTTCGCGGGCAGATCGAAGCGCTGCGAGGCGCTGGGATGGCGCCGGGGCCTTTGGCTCGTAAACCTTGGCGAGATCGTTGCGCAAAGTCGGCAAGCTCATGCCAAAGAGCAGACGACGCCCGAAACTCTTGAACAAATCGAAATCCGCCCGGGCCAGGGGACTGCGTGTCAGGATGCGAACGTTGAGAGTGGACTCGTCGCGGATGAGTTCCAGCGAACGGCGCGTAAGCAGGCGGGCGTGCTGCCCAAGGATCCGCCGCCGCTCCGGGTCCGGATGGTGGATGACCTGGTATGGATCCGTGGTGCTGCAATACATCACGGCGCGATTTCCGTCAGGTTTGAGCTGCGAGCGGGACATGCACTCCGCCGCGCGCAGCGACGCAAGGAATTTTTTTTCTTCCCACGGGCGGAGCAGCACGTAATCGCCCCATTCGGCGTCCGGGTCGTTGACCCCGTATTCCGCGAGCTTCGGTCCCTGCTTGATGGTTGCCGCGCTGGGCACGTAGCAGAACCGGCACGCGTGTGAGCAGCCCACCGCGATGTTGAGCGCCCAATTCGAGAGGCTCTTGTAAACAAAGTTGTTCGGCGCGATGACGGCAGGCGACGACCACATGCCGACGCGGTTGTCACCGCTGAATCCAGAGCTTCCTCCTCGATGAGGCGAGGGAACAGTTTCTGGACGCCCTGTACTGGCTTCCAGCGTTGCGGCCGTCGTGTCGAGGAACGTGGTCATGGTTTCAAAATGTCCTGGGCAATTTTGACAGCCGTTTTTGCTCCGCGCTCGTTGCCCGCGGCAAAACATAGCAGATAAAGCGGTGTGTTCACAGAATTGTGGAGCGCGAGCGGATTCTTCGCGACGCCAGGAAAGATTGTGCCCAGATGCTCCACGAAGAACTTTCCGATGGCGCGGAAGTCAGCTGTTTTTTCGGTTTGCGCCTCTTCGCCGAACAAGCCTTGCTCCGTTTTCATTTGGTAAAAGGCATCTCGCCAATGCGGAGTGCCGAAAAAATCATCAAGCCGTCGCTGCCAGCCTTCGCTGATTTTCGCGTCCCGGCGCAGCAGACGGTTCACCCCAATGCCGAGCGGGAATAGTATCCATAGGTCGATCGCCTTTGTCTTTGCGATGGCTTTCATCGTGTCCCACGTCACCTGCATTCCGTAGGGATCAAGGAACAGCACCGCCCGATTCTGTTCTCATCGTCGGTTTTCACAGATATCCCGCAGGTAAGCGTTCGAATCCGCGTTGATCAGCACGATGTCGCTCGCCAGCGCTGGAAACTCCTCCTTCAGCTTGCCAAGTTCAGCGAATCGCTTGGGATCCTTTTCAATGAAAAGGTATTTGGTGAAGCGTGGTTCCACCTTGAGAGCAATGCGGGCAGAGCCGTCGAGAAAGCTGGTGGCGTCCTCGCCGGCGAGCTCGAGAAACGGTGGCGCACCTTCCTCCTTCCTTGCCTTTGGCGTGTTGTAACCGGTCCCGGCGAATGCATCGATGTATGCGAAGCGGAATTTCTGCTTCTGCATTATCGTTGCGTAGGCGACGAGATACTTGCGGACACACTCAAGTTTCTGTGCGGTCCAGTCGCCGCCGAACTGCTGCTTTGGACCCCTCATGCCCGGAAGTTTGTAAGATTCCTTCTTCATTTGCGAACGAGATTCTCACATGGGGTCGGACAATGGCGGTTCCAGCCAAAGTGCGTTTTGCGATGGTTTCGCCAAACGCTGCTTCAAATCCCATTTTCTTCGAGGAATTGAGCGGGCACTTCCTCAGTGACCGTGTAATCCGAGCGGTTCGTTCTCCCACACTTCGCGTCCTTCCTTCACAACGGTCCGCACTGTCCGGTGCTTGGCAACCATACAGGGCAGGGCTCTCTGCGAGCCTTCTGGTCTGTGAGACAGCATGCTCCACCCAAGTCGCCGATGCGCGTCTCGAACCAAATCGTCGAGACGGTCATAAATCTCTGCACAAGCTTGCAGCAGTTCCCGGCCAGGAAGATTGTCGATTTCCCAGAAACGCTCGAACTCGTGGGCGTGGTCGGTGGAAGGCCCGCTTTCGATGTGGGCGTGCGTACATTGAAAGGGGCTTACCAGAAAGCGCGCCATCATCATCGTCAAACCCGTGCGGTGCAACTCCGCCACGCTCGGCGCCCCGGATGTTGCGCCCGGCCGATACCTCGGTGCCTGCCTTGGCGCGGGCACGAGCGACCAAAACCCATCGCCGCTCAGGTGGAAGAACGGATTCTGAATCGTCGGCTGGTCGTTCGAGTTCCGCACCACTTGGAAATACCGTTTGAACGTGCACACCAGGTCCTTGGAGAGAGGAATCGCGTTCTGCCTTATCGCGCCGCTAGTGTTCCCAGACTTTGTCGTTCACCAACTTGATGGAACGAGACCTTTTCAGAACTCCTCACCCTTTGCAGCCCCGAACTTCCGTCCGGCGTGCCACCGCCTCAAATCTCCCAGTCCGACCATTTCCGCCTTCTGTCGCGCCGCACCATTGGCTCTTCGGACTCCCCATAGATGAATCTGACCATTTTCAGCCCGAGTTCGCGGCTGTGCTCTGATATGTAGGTTTCCGCAGCCTCAGCGTGCTCGCTCGCCTTCTCCTCGCAGGCCGGTTTCGAGAGATGCGCTTCGACAATCTGAGCGCCGTGGATCATCTGCAACATGGTTTCGATCCTGGACAGTCTGAGCAACACCACAGTCCTGAATTTTCGCTGGGTCTTCTCGATTCCGTCCAACGCGTGGGCCATTGCAATCAGCAATTCGTGGTTCAGCTTTACCCGTTCCGCCGTTGCTTTTCGCGCCTCCTCAATCGGTTCCGCTGACCACCTATCAGATGTGCGATGTCTTTTCATGCACTGCGCATACCAGAATCCGGGCCCACCTGCATCCTGCGTATTGACCAGCTACCCGGTTGCCGCCCCGGACGGAGTAACGCCTCCTTAGATCGTTCGTCTGCTACTCGCCCTCCAAGACCATTTCCGGCGCGAACAACGCGATCCACTCCTTCGCCTTCATCAGATCCTCGCGGCTCCCGCCCTGGAACCGATAGCGCCCGCCTGCTGTCCTCACCAAAGCCCCGGACCCGAATCCCGCGATAGTTTCAATCGTTTCCTCCGACGCATTTCGATAATTCATGCGCACAGCCTGGCACCACCCGTCGGACAATTACGGGGTGATGCCTGAATCTTCTGAGTTCAGGCGGCCCTTCAGGCTGGAAGCCTGCGCGGCGTGGTTGGCAGTGGTTGGTGGTTTGGTTGGTTTTTGGTCGGGATATTTCAAGAAGTTCGCCTTGTTTCACAAAATGGGTCGAAAAGGGGGAAAGTGCGAAAACACCAACAAAAACGGCCCTGAAACTTTCGTTTCAGGGCCGAAATTGGTTGCGGGGGCGGGATTTGAACCCACGACCTTCAGGTTATGAGCCTGACGAGCTACCGGGCTGCTCCACCCCGCGATTCAGGGGGCGTCAATCTAGAGAGCACCCCGGCACCGCGCAAGACCTTTTCCATCTTTTTAAGATTGCCTCCCGCGACCTCTCAAATCGAACGGAACTGTTGCACCACCGCAAGCCCCTTCAATAAATCAATCGCCCGCGCCAGCGAGGGGTCGTTCAAAATCGGCGGCGCAATGTCTCCTTTGCGTCCGGCCGGTGCGGATAGTTCGCTGTCGGGATTCAATCCTTCGTTGCGCATCCGGACCAGCTCCGCCTCGTTCAGATGCCGCCGGGGTGGGCGGTTGGTGATCAACAGACTCACCTCGTTCGTTCCGCCGGCCGAGAAACGTCCCGTCCTAGGGAGGACTTTATACGCGTCCTCATACCAGATCTGTTCGTCCTCGGCGCTCACGTCCACCTCGATGTCCGGCTTGAGGCCGCCGGCGGAAAGTTCGCGGTCCTTTGCCACCTTGACCGGTGACTGCGCAATGCGCACCCGCTGCCCGCTCTTCAAAGTGAATTCCTTCGATTTGCTCGCCTGCCCGGCCGTGTTGGTGCCGATGAGCAATCCCACATCCGAGAGGCGCAGCATTCCCGCGAGGGCTTCCGCGGCGCCAGCTGTCTGGCGGTTCACGAGCAACGCCACGGGTTTCACAATGGCCTCGGCTTTGGAGCCGGATTTTTTCCAGCCTTCCCCCCAATCGATCAACGGTTGTTCGCTGGCAAAGAAATGGTCGGCCACTGCCACCGCCGCGGCATAATCCTGTCCTCCGGCAAAGCGGAGGTCGAGGACGAGCCCCTTGATTTTGTTTGTCGCGAGGAGCCGCTGCACGGCGTTGGTAAACTCGCGGTCCAGACCCGCGCCGACCCGGCTGATGCGCACGTATCCGTAAAACCGATCAAAAACCGCCGAGGTCAACATGGGCGGACCATTCGTGGCCCCCGGCGCCGGTTCATCGCCGATCAAGGAAACTTTGGGGCCCAGCTGCTTGACGATCCCTGCGACGGCGGCGCTATTCAATTCGGCTTCGGAAACGCCGACGAGGTTTCCCTTCAGCAAATCGAACAGCTCCTGAAAGTTCACCGGTTCGGCCGCGCGGCCGGCCAGGATCGTTCCGATCAAAAAAATCGTCGCATACAATCGTTTCATAAAATCATCAAAGTCCCTCGTGCCGAAAATGGGATCGAGACGTCAGCGCAGGGCCTTCGCGGCAATATCCGTTCGCCAATGGGCGCCGTCGAACTTTATCTTATCGACCGCTGTTGCCGCCGCGGCGCGCGCTGCGGCGAGGGTGGGAGCCCATGCGGTGACGCCGAGGACGCGTCCGCCACTGGTCACAGTGCGGCCATCGACGCGTGACGTGCCTGCGTGGAAAATTTTTGTATTCGGGAGGAGGGCGGCATCATCGAGGCCGCTGATTATTTTTCCCTTCGGATAATTTCCGGGATAACCGGCGGAGGCCATGACAACGCAGACGGCTGCGGAGGATTTCCATTTGAGATCGAGGCTGGCGAGCGAGCCGTTGACGGATGCGTCGAGGAGTTCCACGAGATCGTTTTCGAGCCGGGCCAGGTAGACCTGGGTTTCGGGATCCCCGAAGCGGGCATTGAACTCGAGCACTTTTGGACCGGATGCCGTCAGCATGACGCCCGGATAAAGGATCCCGTGGAAATCAATTCCTTCGGCGGCGCAACCCTCGAGCCAGGGATCCAAAATGGCGCGGCCCGTCGCAGCGAGCTCGGCGTCGGTCAGAAACGGCGCCGGGCAATACGCGCCCATGCCCCCGGTGTTCAATCCGCGATCGCCATCGAGCGCGCGTTTGTGATCCTGCGACACGGGAAAGAGACGGGCGGTTTTGCCGTCACAAATCGCGTGCAATGAAATTTCCATTCCTTCGAGAAATTCCTGGATGACGATGCGTTTGCCGGCGGAGCCGAATGCCGCGTCGACCAGGATCTGATCGATGGCCTGTTCGGCTTCCCGGATGTTGCCGGCGAGGAGCACTCCTTTTCCCAGAGCGAGGCCATCCGCCTTGACGGCGCAGCGTCCCGAGAGCGATGCGGCAAACTTGCGGGCGTCCGCGGGGCGCTCGAAGGTGCCGGAGCGCGCGGTGGGAATCCCGTGACGCTCCATGAAATCCTGGGCGAACGCCTTGGACGCCTCGAATTGTGACGCCTGCCGATTGGGACCCCAGATGCGGAGATGGCTGGCCTGAAAAAGATCGACGATGCCGAGCGCCAGCGGGTTGTCCGGGCCGACGACCGTGAGGTCCGGACGATATTCGAGAGCAAAAGAGAGCAGCGCGGGGAGGTCGTCGGCGGCGAGCGGGACGCATTCGACCGGCGCGCCATTTTTTGAGCAGCGCTCGGTGGCGATGCCGGCGTTGCCTGGGGCGCACCAGAGGTGGGTGAGGTGGGGCGACTGCGTGAGCTTCCAAGCGAGGGCATGTTCGCGGCCGCCCGAGCCGACGAGGAGGAGCTTCATCGGGAGCTAATCCTTCACCGGATTGCGACAGCGGGCGAGCGTCATGAGGGCGAATGATGTGCCGTAAGGCTGATGATAATTGTAGAAGGGAAAATCGAACCAGGACCCATCCTTTTCCTGGAGCGATGTGATGATCGCTGCGAGATGGCCCTGGAAACGCCCGGCTTTTTCAAGGCCGACCTTCTCGACGCACAACGCGGCGTAATAGTGGCCGTAATAAAAAAAGTAACCGGCGACCTGGAACCAGGACTCGTGAGGGACCGGGCGTTTGCGGCCGAAGGAGAGCCATTCGTTTCGGTCGATGAGCTTTTGGAGCCAGTTGGTCATCACGGTGTCGGTGACATTGGTATCGCCCCAGGCGCGGAGAGCGAGGTTGCAGGCCTGGGAGCGGCCGAGGCTGCCGCCGGGCCGGTTGATGGGCATCATCGGCCGGTATTTCAGATACTCGCCGTATTCGTATGTGAAATCATTTTTGCGCTGGCGAAGCGTGGCGGCAATGGCGCGCCGGACGATGTTGGTGGGCGGTTCGATGCCCGCGTCCTGTGCCTCATGAAATGCAAGGAGCACGGTGGCGTTGACGAAGCTGATCGAATCCGAGGAGGGATGCGCGGTTTGAAAACGAAAATCGTAATAACCCCAGCCGCCGTCCACCGATTCGTAGCGGCGCAGGAGATCCATCTGAAGCAGGATCAATTTCCGGATTTCATCGCGGCGCGTTTTGTTTTTTGTCTCGCGACGATACATGTGAACGAGCGCGTGAATGCCGTAACCATGCGCCCACACATTATAAATCGCCACGCCGTCGGCGCGGCGGACATGGGGAAGATTTTTCAGCAACCACGTCTCCGCCCGCTGGAGAGCGAGGCCGGTGATGGCGTTGGTGTCGGCAGCGCCCGTTTCGATCAAGGCCGAGATGCCCAGCGAAGTGACCGCGGCGCGAAACGCCTGGTGGGAGCCGGGGACGGAGGCGAAGATGTTGAGATCCTTGGTGAGCGTCGCGGAACCCCACGAGCCATCCTTGTTCTGGGCTTTCAACAGATAACCGACCCCGCGCTCGATGGATTTTTCGATCTGCGCCTGGGAAGGAGGCTTCAGATCGCGCGCCCTTTCGGCCGCCGTCGCTGCTTGCAACCCCAGCGCGAACATCAGGACCAGCCATCCGCGTAGCGCAGACTGCCAGTGTGCCGTGCCGCAGATTGCCCATCGGCGCGGTTCGGGCAACAGCGCCTTGCAAAGCCGCGCTGCCAATGGAGAACGATCCATGCGCGTTCCTCAGTCGGGGCGGGTCGCGAGAATTTTATCCCCTTCGCTGAGGCCGTCGAGGATTTCGATCATTTTACCGTCATTCTCGCCGGTCTTGATGGCGTGCTTTTCGCTTTTGGTGCCCTCTTTGGAAAGATAGACGAAACTTTTTTTTCCTTCGGTGACGATGGAGTCCTTTGGGACGAGAAGAACCTCGCCCCGGCCGGATTCGCCGATGGCCACCTTGGCGTTCATGCCGGGCATGAGATGGAGGGTGGAATCCTTTTCGAAGGAGAGCCGGGCTTCGAAGCCGCCGCCGGGGAGCGGCAGCGTGCCCAATTCATCGAGTTTCACCGGGAATTTTTTGTCCGGCGCGGAGACGGGGGAGGCAGTGCCATGGCTTCCGGATTTGAGATTGGCCAGGTCCGCTTCGGTGGCAACCGCTCGAAGTTGCATGCGGGCGGGGTTGACGATGGTCATGAAAACTTCATTGGCGGAAAGCTTGCCCGTGGGCACCAGTTTTTTCGCCACGATGCCGCCGGAGGTCCATTTGCCGTTTTCGCAGGCGCCGTAATAAACAATGCCGTCGGCGGGGGAAATGACCGACAGGTTTTCGAGGTCCTTCTTCAAGTCCGCGAATTTTTTGTCCGCCTTTTTTTGGTCGCGTTTGAGCTTGTCGAGGTCGAGACGTTTTTTGGCGAGGGTTTTGGGGAGGGCTAGCTGGGAGAGACTGAGGGCGAAGTCCTGATCCTTTTTGGTGGCCTTCAATGTTTCGTGTTCGCGGGGGATGAGGGTTTTGAAATCGCGATCGACCATGAGCTTCGTTGATTCAAGGCTGATCTCCGACGCCTCGACGGTGAATTTTTGGCGCTTGAGAATGATCTCCTCGGTCTCCTCGGTGAGATCATCGGCCTTGTACATTTTCTCGAGTTGCTTGAGTTCCTCCCGGGCGCCTTCGAGACGTTGCTCGGCGCTCTTGAGATTGAACCGGCTGTTTTTTTCGCGCTGGGCGCGTCCGGTGGATTCAAAATAGGCGAGCTCCTCGGTGGCGACGCGGCCGGTGCGTTTGGCGGCATCCAGTTTGAGGGGGGTGGTCTCCTCGAGATTGGCCAGTTCGGCGACGGCTGTCTCGAGAGCAATGACGGTTCCGGGGGCGTCCTGCTCCTGTTCCTTTATTTGTTCGAGCAATTTTTCGGTGTCGATTTTGACGAGCCGCTCGCCTTTTTTCACGCGGGCGCCATGGGGCACAGCTTCCAGGACAGTGAGGTCCGTCCACGTTTTGGTTTCAATTTTGACGGGCGTCATGTCGACCGACTCGAAGACGGCATCGAGCTGGACTTTGGCCTTGAGGGTGCCTTTGGCCACGGTGTGTGTCGCGGGCGCGGGTTTGGCATCCGCGGCGATGACGGCGCCGGCCGCCAGCAGGATCGCGAGCAGCGCGAAGAAAAGTTTTGGAAAACGATGGGTTTCTGGCATGGGCAATCTCCAATGGATGTCGGTGAACGGGTGGTGGTGAATTGGTTGTGCTCGCCGCCTGAGGTTTTCGGGGGAGCGCGGTGCGGATGGGATTCCGCGCACCGGGACGGTGCGGGAACTCGCAGCCGGGACGGCTGCGCTACGAGTGTGCACGCAACGGCCTTGGTGCGGCGCGAGCCAGGGTGACCCGCACGCAGGTTGCCTGGTGGGAAGCGAATGCATTGAGCGTGGTTGTAACCCGGGCGGAAGGGTTGGGACAAGGCGCGAATTCCGGTTTCGCGCTCGCGGACCGGCGGATTTTTGGAACAGAATGGCGCGTGACGGTTGACTCGACATTCAAAGGATGGGCCAAGCCCGGACCAGTGCCGCCGGGCGCGGTGACCGGTGAACCGGGTGTTGAACCCGGCGAGACTCTCGATGCCATCAGCGGCCATTTCCGATTGTTCCAACTGGAGAACGGCCATCGTTTTTCGACCGATGACGTGCTAACGGCGTGGCACGGAACGACATGGTGTCCAAGCGCTCGGACCGCGCTGGATCTGGGGAGCGGGATCGGGTCCGTTGGGATGATCGCGGCCTGGCGATTGACGGGGGCGCGTTTCGTGACCATCGAGGCACAGGAGGAGAGCGTGCGGCTGGCGCGCAAATCAGCGCGCTGGAATGGACTGACGACGCGTTATGAGATCCGGCTGGGTGATTTTCGCGATCCAGCCGTGCTGGGCGCCGATGAACGTTTCGATTTGGTGCTGGGCAGCCCGCCGTATTTTCCGCCAGGGAGCGGGATCGAAGGGGATCATCCGCAAAAGGTGGCCTGCCGTTTTGAGTTGCGTGGTTCGGTGGCGGACTATTGTGCGGTGGCTGCGGCGCACTTGGAACGGGGCGGTTATTTTGCGTGCGTCTTCCCGACGACGACCGGCGAACAGGAGCAGCGGGTGCAGGCTGGGGCAGCGGCGGCGGGGTTGGTGATTGTGCGGCGGCGCCAGGTGATCTTGCGCGAGGGGGAGCGGCCGTCACTGGGATTGTTTGGAATGATGCGCGGGGAGGATCTGCCTGAAGGGATGCGGGGGCGGACCTGGAACGAGCCGGCGCTGATCATTCGCGCGCGTGATGGGGGTGTGCATCCCGAGTATTCGGCGGTGAAACTTTCCTTTGGTTTTCCGCCGTAGATGCCGAATTTTGGTGTCGCGTTGGGGTGAAAACATGTTTGAGCTCGCTGGGGGCGGCGTGCGGAATATCGCGCTTCGTTGGTGCGCGGGGATTTTTGCGGCGTTACCCAGGGCGATGCCCTGGGCTGAGGGATGGAGCGCCGTTGGCGCTGGGGCTTGGGCCCAAAGGGCCGATAATTCCTCAACCCAGCCCAATGGGCTGGGGGACGTTACCCCACAAATTCATGCGGCCTGAAAGGCCGCGATACCAACCGCAACCCGACAAAATGATGTGTCCCATTCTTTGGTGTTCTGGTGCGTGGCCCGGACACCCTAAAGGGTGGACACCGAACGCGGCGGGGAATGCGGGCGTCGACCCGCTTGGTGTCCACCCTTTAGGGTGTCTTGGGGTGTGATGGGCGGGACGAACACCCTAAAGGGTGGACACCGAGCGCCGAACACGCGAATGGGATTCGGGATGGCAGAACCGTCTTGCGGCTGACAGGGGCGCCGGGTACCGTCCGCGGGTGCCGACTGCCGTTATCCGCGCGTGAGTTTCCTCAATCCCATCATGCTGGCTGGATTGGCCGCGGTGTCGGTGCCAATCATCATTCACCTCCTCAATCGGCGGCGTTTTCAGAAGGTGATTTGGGCGGCGATGCTGTTCCTGAAAACGAGTGTGGAACAGAACCAGCGGCGGATGCGCATCGAGGACATGATACTGCTGGCGCTGCGTTGCCTGTTGCTGGCGTTGCTCGCCTTCGCGCTGGCCCGCCCGGCGATCCTCAGCAACGCCAACGATGTATTGGGGCAGTCGAAAGTGACGGGGGTCATCATCCTGGATAATTCACAAAGCATGGGGATGAGCGACGGCACCGCGACACGATTTGACAAGGCGCGTCATGTGGCGGAACAAGCCCTCGATTCGATGCCTTCCGGCAGCGCCACGGCGGTCTTTTTGGCGAGCGACGTTGTTCAAGGGGCGATACCTGAGCCGACCTTCGATCTGAACCTGGCCCGCAAAATCCTGCGCGAGGCGCCGTTGACCGATCGGGCGACCGATGTTTTTCCCGCCGTCGAAAAGGCGCTCGACACGTTGAAAGGCCGGTTGGCGCTGAGAAAGGAGATTTACCTCGTTACGGATGGCGGGGCCAATGGCTGGCGGCAATTATCCGAGATCCATCGGGCGCTGGAGCGCAGCAAGTCGGAGATCAAGGCCCATATCATCCTGGTGAATGAGCACGAGGAAAAAAACCTGAGCCTGAGCGATCTGCGCCTGGCCAGCGGACTGAGCCCGGTGAAACAACCGCTCCGCTTCGAGGCGCGCGTGGCCAATCACGGGAAGGAAGAGGTGCGCAACACGCGCGTCAGTTTGAGCGTGGATGGCGAACCGCCGACGGATGAGTTCACGCTGGATTCGATTCCGGGCGGGGCGACGAAAAGCGTCACCATGTTTACAAAACTCCGGACGGAGGGATTCCATGCGGTGACGGCGCGGATTGGGGAGGATCGATTGCCGGCGGACGATCATCGCACGGTCGCCGTGCGCGCGATCAAGGAGGTCAAGGTGCTGCTCGTGGACGGCGAACCGGGATCGGAAGCGCGGGACAGCGAAGTTTTTTATCTCCGGAACGCGCTGGTGCCGGTGACGCCCGATGCCGCGCCGGATTATTTCATCAAGACGGCGACCATCACGGGACCGGAATTGTCACAGGCGCGCCTGGACGACTATGACGCGGTGGTTTTGGCGAATGTCCCGGATTTCGGGGAGGCGACAGTGCGCGCGGTGGAGAGCTATTTGCGGCGCGGAGGCGGGTTGATGATTTTTCCCGGCGGCCGTGTGTCGGTTCCATTTTACAATGATCAATTGTTCAAGCGGCTGAAGATGCTGCCGGCCGAATTTGGAGCGGCGCGGGGCCAGTCGGACCAGGAGGATAAATTCGTAACGCTGCAGGAAAAGGACTACGAGCATCCCATTGTGGATCTGTGGAATGACCCGGGATCGGGCAAGCTCGGGAGCGCGCGATTCTTCAAGTATTACGAATTGAAACCGGCGGAGATCGCGCGCAGTCCGGGCAACAAGGCGACCACCGGCGATGCAGGGGGAGGGGCATCGAGAGGGGCGGGCGCGCTGATGGCGGGGAGCGATGCGGGATTGCCGCGAGTGGTTCTGAAATTTTCGGATGGCACACCGGCGATGATGGAGCGGCCTTGGGGGCTGGGGCGGGTTGTGCAGTTCAGCAGCACGGCTGACACGGCATGGAACGATCTGGCCGTCCGGCTGGCGTGGGTGCCGTTGATCCATCGCACGCTGGGAAGCATCGTGCAGCGACAGGACGAGGGATTGAATATTCGCGTGGGCGATCGTTTCGTGCGGCGGGTGCCTTCGGAATACCTGGACAAGGACGCGACATTTTTCAAACCGCGGCAGAGGGATGTGGTGCGCGAGATGCGGCGGGTCGAGCTGGCCAACGGCTGGCCGACAGTGCAATTCGAGCAGACGGATCTGGCCGGCATTTATGACGCCACGGTGGGCGAGCCGCCGTTCGCGCTGAAGTTCGCGGCGCAATCCGACCCATCCGAATCCAGTTTGGATGAGTTGACCCCCGCGCAGTTGACGACATTGCGGGACGTGGCGAATGTCGTGACATGGTCGCCCAACATGTCGCTGCGGGGCCTGGTGGAAAAAGGCCGGACGGGCCTCGAATTCTGGCTTCCGATTGTCATCCTTTGCCTCGCGCTGGCGGCGGTGGAGACCTTTTTAGGACAGTGGTTCAGCCGATCGAAATAGGCGGGTCACTGGACGCGGCTGCTCTCGTGGGAAGCGTCCGCTTCCAGGCCGGGTTTGGACGCGGGCCTGAGAAGTGGCGCGCCGATGGCGGGGGCAATGTCCGCACGGGCTGCCTGGCCTTCGCCGTGATGATGTTGGCGATGTTTCAAAATCGCGGCATGGCGGCCGAGCCCGAAATATTGGCGGAGCCGAAGCCATTGCGGATTCGGATCGAGGTGAGTGAACCCGGAATGAAATCGCTGCGCCGGGACAGCCGCGCATATGTGCGGGCGACGGTTCGCGAAGGAGCTCAAATCTGGCGCGACGCCGGTCTGCATCTCAAAGGAGCCACGGGAAGCTTTCGGCCGCTTGATGACAAGCCTGCGGTCACGATCCGCTTCGATGAATTTGTCCCGGACCAGCGATTTCATGGACTGAGCAAGGTGCACTTGAACAATTCGGTGGAGGACGCAAGTTATCTCAACGAAAAGCTGGGGAGCGAACTGTTTCGCGCGGCGAATATCCCGGCACCGAGAGTCACCCATGCGGTCGTGGAATTAAACGATCGGCGTCTGGGTCTTTACGTTTTGAAGGAGGCGTTCGCGGCGGAATTTCTTGAACGCCATTTTAAGAGCACTAATGGAAATCTTTATGATCCCGGGGCGGGCAGCGAAATCAACGGGCCGTTGAAGCGAAGTTCCGGCAGCGGCCCGGCGGACGGCGCGGACCTTCGGCGGCTTGTAGACGCAGCGCAGGAACCGGACCTCGGACGGCGCTGGCAGCGGCTGGGAGAGGTGCTGGACGTGGATCGATTCGAGTCCTTCATGGCGATGGAAATTCTGGCTGGCCATCGGGATGGGTACTGTCTGGCGCGAAACAACTATCGGCTTTATCACGATCCGGCGTCAGACCGGTTCGTGTTTCTGCCGGCAGGAATGGACCAGCTTTTCGGCCGCGCGGATTTGCCGTTGCACCCGCATTTCGCCGGACTGCTGGCGCAAGCGACGATGGAAACCGCTCAAGGCCGGAGGGAATATCGAACGCGGCTGGGCATGCTTTTTACAAATGTGCTGCAAGCGCCCACACTCACCAACCGTGTTCGCGAATGGGCGGCGGGGTTGGCCGGCGGATTGCCGCGGAACGAGGCGCGCCCGCTCGAACGCGCCGTGGCGATCCTGTGCAAACAGATCCGGCTGCGGACTTTGGAGGTTGCTCGTCAACTGGCGGTTCCACCGCCAACGCCATTGGCCTTCGAGAACGGCATCGCGAAACCAATCGGCTGGCGGCCGACGGATAAACCGGCGGGAGGAAAACTGGACGCGATACCGGCGCCGGACGGGCGATTGTCATTTCACGTGCGGGCGGGTCCGACGACGTCGGCGTCGTGGCGCGCGAAGCTGTTGCTCGCGCCGGGACGTTATCGTTTCGGCGGCAGGGTGCAGACGGCGCGATTGAAGCCGCTCCCGTTTGGGCGGCATCATGGAGCGGCGCTCGATGTCTCGGGCAGCAAACCGTCGGGGGTCCATTGGGCGACGGGGGATTCCGGATGGACGCCGCTTGAGGTGACCTTTGAAATTCGCGGCCGGGAAACCGAAGTGGATTTGGTCTGTGCACTGCGGGCTTCCGCCGGGGAGGCGTGGTTTGACGCGGACAGCTTGCGAATCGAGCGGCTGCCGTGAAAACGAAAGGGGGCCGGCGTGGCGTTCAGAGTGTGCCTTGCGGCTTGGAGAGAGTGACGTTTGTGGAGCCGGCGTTCAACGCGGCGGCGATTTGTGCCTGCAGCAACTGCGAGCTCGTCATCTGCACACTGCCATCTGAAATCGCGAGATGCCCGCGCTTGATGTGGACATTGTTTTCCCAGAAGCCATCGAGCGATTTGAGGCTGATCCAATAAGGGTCGAACCCGCCGCCGCCACCGAGAATATTGCCATCGCCCGTCAACAGTGACTGGGCATTTTCGTCATCGGCGGTGAGGCCTGCAAAATAGCTGACGTTGTCGAAGCCGGCGATGTTGAGCCAGTCGGGGGCCTGAGTTTTGCCATCCTCGCGCGGGCAGAGGAGGACCTTTGGGGTGGCGAGTTCGTTGGAGACGACGCGGAAATGATCGACCCATTGGGGGGCATTGAGGCTGCCGCCGTCCGTCACGTCGACTTTCCAGGGGAAATGATGCTCGTTGTCATTGGACCAGAGACGCAAACCGATCGCGACCTGCTTGAGATTATTAAGACATTCGGTGTCCTTGGCGCGTTGCTTGGCCTTGGCGAGGGCGGGCAGGAGCAATCCCGCCAGGATCGCGATGATCGCGATAACGACGAGCAGTTCGATGAGGGTGAAACCGCGGGAGCGGGCGAAATCGAAAGAAAGCGAGGAACGTGCTTGCATGGCGATGGAGACGTTAATTCCGAAGGCGATAAAAGAAGGTTGGATTGTTGGAGGCGGTGTAGCTGCCCTGGGTCACTGGTCCGGGCACGTCTGACCAGTTGGTGGGTGAAGAAAGATTGGATGAGCGCTGGAGGGTGAAGCCGGGGCCATTCCAGAAGATGGTGGTGAGCCCGTTTTCCGAATGGACAAGGAGTCGGGGCACCGCGGCGGCAGCGACGTTGGCGAACAAGGCGCTGCCGAAAAAGATGTCCTGCGAGGTCACGCCGCCGCTGAGATTATGGACTTCGACGGCGAGCATGTTGGTTCCCTGAATCAGATTGGTTATGAGATTGCCCGAGATGTTGAACATGTCGGGACAGATGACGGCGGCGTCGTTGGCATACGCCGTGGCCGCGCAGGGGCCGCCGGTGGCGAAGGTCGCGTAGGTGGGCGATGCTCCGACCCGGATGCGATTCAGCTCAACGCCGTTCAAATAGAAGACCGCGCCATCGTCGATGTAGTTGGAAAAGGTGAGCGACACTCCGGCGGTGCTGCCGGTAAAAGTGAACGGGGTTCGGAAATAATAGGTGCGAAAGATGGGCACGACGAAACCGGGCGGCAGGAGTGTATTCCGTGGGGCGAACGTGATGCCCCCGCTGACCGTGTTTTCGATATGGAAACAGGCGTTGCTGGGACCCATCCATGTGGAATCATCATCGGCCAGGCTTTTCCAATTCAAACCATCGAGGTTGTTGGTCGTGTATTTCCATGGGCTGGTCATGCTGAGAAGAGGAATGCGGGTGGTGGTGCCCGTGGTGGTGAATGAACAGCCCGAAAGATTCAGCGCGACGCCATCCGAGGAGCGCGCTCGAAAATAATAGTTGGTGCCGGAAAACAGGCCCGAGAGGGTGACGATATGTGTTCGCACGGGACGCGTGTTGAGCGGCGTCGAGCTGCCGAGGCTGCTGGTGAGCCCGTATTCCAGCTGCGTGTCGGCGGGCAAATCCGTGTCCCAGGTGACGATCGCCGTCGTCGTTCCAGGCAGGACGTTCAGGTTGCGGATGCCGGTGATGGCGGGTTTCGCATACACGCCGAAGTTATGGCCAATGTTCCGTTCGCGGCCGTATTGGTAAACGAAACTGGATCGATTGAGCCGGAGGCTGGCCCCGCGGCAATCGGCCATGGACATCGTGGTGGAACCGCCGCCGTCGATGTTAAAGGCGTTGTAAGCTCCAAAGCGGGCCAGCCAGTCGGCCGTCTCATAAAAATTCAAGCCATCGCTCCACGGCGGGTTCACCCCCCACGAGAGGCCCTGCCGTCCGTCCGCGGTCATCAAATAGAGAAACCGGTTGTCTTCGGAAATGCCGATGGCGGTGCGGGGATCGAAATCATTTTGGTTGGTGCCCACATTCACGCCGTTGTTGAGGAGCAGAATATTCCCCGTGATGGCGGTGTAATAACCGTTGGCATCGACCGGCGGCCAGTTTTGAGGAACGAACACGGGCACATTATTCGACGTGAAAAACATGGAGACAGCGTGCGTGCTGTCGTCGGCGGGCGAGACGACGACGCCTTTGCTGACGGCAAATCCCAGCACCTGTTCGGAGGTCCCGAGAGGGACGTCGTTGGGGCCGAGGCTCGAGGAATAGAAACTGCCATTGACGGCCACTTGAAGGCCGTATTGTTCGAGGAAATGGCTGGTGTTCTCCGCCAGGACTTCATACGGAGCGCAGTTGTTGGTGCATTTGGGCGTGGTCAACAGGGAGATGTCGGGGTCGGTCAGATCGATGCGGAGACAGTTGATGGCCTCTGTGCGCTCGTTGCCTGCGCCAAAAACGCGCGCGTAGGAGATGTCGACGCCTTTGAAAAGAGGCGTCCATGGGCCGATGTTGGTGGTCGCTGCCAGGGCTGCATTCGCAGCCAGCAGGGCGCCAGCGAGCATAAATGACAACTTCTTCATGACAAATGCTTTGTAAGTGCTAACGGCTAGCGAGGCTTGCGCACATCCTACCCTATTTTGCGAACTAGGAAAGTTCGAGTTTTAGTCGCCGCCGTACTTGTATGCGTAACCGGAAACCGGCTCGCGCGAGTAGGCGGGATTGGAGCCATCGAAATAGATGGGGATAAACGCCACATGCCCGTCCGCAAAACCGACCACGCTTTCGGCGTCATTATAAAACGGCGTATTGGCGCGGCCGGTGCAGCTGTGATGCCACGAGAGCGGCGCGTGGGCGGTCCATTCCATGACCAGGAGAGTGCGCGCCGGCTCCTGGATCGAGGAGAGGTCGCGTCCCGCCACATTGGGAATGCCGGGAAGGTCGACGCTGTTGAACACATAGCTGGTGTAATCGTGCTTTCTGCTGAAACAGAAGGGCAGCGGTTTTTCGCCATCGGAGTAGCCGCGATCATCCGGGCACGCGAACACCTTGTCCTCGCGCGACGAGGCGCCGGAAAGGCCCGCGTAACTTTTGACTTGTTCCTTGTAAAACCACCAGTGGCCCGGCGCGGGACAATTCGACATCTGCGGAAGGCGCCGTTGATGTTCGTCGGCATACATCAGGATGGCGCGATTGATTTGAGTCACGTTGGCCAGGCATTGCGACAGATGGGCGCGGGAGCGGGTTCGTGCCATGAGCGGGATCGCAATCGCCCCCAGGATCGAGGCGACCGCCAGCAGAACCATCAAATCGGCCGGAGCAAAACCGCGCTGATCTCCCGCAACCGATCCTGAGAGGGCGGGGGAGGGTTTCATGGATGGGATCCTCGCGCCGGCGCCAGGTCGTCGATGTCCTGTTCCGTGACGAGTTTGAACATTCGATCGAACGCGGCCCGCGCTCCTCGGGACGTGCCGGCAGGTGAGGCCGCATCCGGACGGCTGATCACGGCGGCGTGAAGAAGTTTTTGGGCAAAGATTTTTTGCAGATCGATTTGTCGCGGCAACGATCCCGAGCAGACCGCCAGCACGTGAGGTCGTTTGCTGCCCAGCTTGGCCAGTTGCTCGGGGCTGAGGGCGGGCGGGCCCTGAAAGGAGACGATGACATCGGATTCCGAACTTTTTCGCAGGAGCTCAAAAAAATCGCCCGGAGGCACGCCGACGACCCGCAATGGATCCAACTTTAGAATGTGGGTAGAGCTGATTTTGGCGCCGCCTTTTTTTAGCGCCTGTCGAAAGCCCTCCAGTTCCGCGGTCGCAGCCGGCGCCTTGAAGGATTCGGTATCGCGAATGATGACGATGAAACGGCTGCTGGCGTCGCGAAGTTTGAGCGCCTCAGCGCCGAGCACCTCGCCGAGGCCCCGATGCGGCGCGCGGTCGAATCGCGGCGGAAGCGGGCACAAGGAAAAGTATATTATCGCGCATGCGGCCAGTATGACAGCTCCCGCGAGAATGACGCGCATGGCGTTACCTGGCGGCGTTCCTGGATTGCGGGACTGGTTGGAGCTTGAAGTCATGAGGAGCGGGGGTACGAACGGCGGCGCATGACGAGACGACGGCATGCCGGACGCCGGACGTCGCCCGCGAATTTGGCAGGGCGCTGGAAAGGGAGTCGAGCATCCGATGATGCGTCAGGGTTGGAGAAGGGGGGGGCGGGGAGCGCCGGTGTTTTTGGGCTTTTGGACGAGGACAAGCGCGTTGGCCATGGGCCGTTCGCTTCCCTGGCAGGGGCTGTTCATCACCTGGCCGCGGACCCAAAAGGTCGACGAGCCGCCGCCATCGAGATTGATGGCCTCGGTGCAGCCGATCTTGAGGAGATAGGTGGAGAGTTCGGGAAAGGACATGCCAACCGACAAACCAGACTGGCGTCCATCCACCACCACGAGAAAAAAGTAGCGGTCATTCCATCCCAGGGCAGTGCGCGGATGGCGCGGCTGGGAGCCGGTGAAGACGACGGCTTTGCCCGCTCTCACGAGCATCGGGCCGCCGCCGATGGCGGTCTTTACGCCGCGAAGGTCGGGCGTTGTGCCCAGGGTAAATTTCAACACCGAATGCACCACCAGGCGCGAGAGGCGTTCGGAGACCTGTGAACTCAGCGACAAGACCGCGCGTCCCGGCTCGAGGGGCGTGTCGCCTGTCTCTCGAATTTCACGGATGCGCGCCGAGTATGTGTGGCCGGAGCGGAGGGGCAGCCATTCGGCCGGATGGTGGCCCTCCGGTTCGAGGACCAATTCGCGGCCGCCCCGTGTGTGCGTCGAGGTCCCAAAAGTTGGCGTGAAAAGAACCGCGCCGCCATTGGTTCGTTCCTCATTCAAGCCGAATGCCACGTGGAGTCCTTCGGGAGAGATGAGCTCGAATTGCGCGAGGACATTGGTGGCGTGCGGCTGGCCCGAGGGATCGATCCAGAAACAGGCGCGGGCGCACGGCCCGCTCACCAGCTCGCCATCGTGGATCTGTAAGCCGGTGGGGTCGCCGTCATATTGGCGTCCATCCTTCCAAAAGTCGCCGTTCACCGCACCCAGGGGCTGGCCGAATTCACGGGGCAGCGATTTAATTTGTTCGCTCAGGGTGCTCAATCCCAATGCGCTGCCCTTGGCGAGCGTGGTGTGAAATTCGTAATCGGTCCGGGAACGATCGATTTTGAGAACATGAATCGACCACGGTTCCTCCTCGACGATATCATGAAGATACGACATGCCGCGGCTGCGAGGGGCAGGAGCAGTGACAGCGGGTTTGTCGCCGCTGGCCTGCAAGGGGTGCGCGGGATGGCTTAAGCAGAACAATGAAAGCACCGCGGCACGGCACCACCCCCAACGCCATCGACTTGTCTCGCACATTCCCACAGTCATAAAACTCGCCGCCACCTCGTCCAGGTCATCAACCGACGTCCATGCGAAGGACAGGACCCGCAGAATGACAACTTCGGGTTAGACCGTGCAACCCTTCTTATCGTTCCGGGATCTTTCATGGACAGCCACTCGATGCATTTCGAGGTCACGGGCGTCATTGCAATAACGGTTCAACGCTCGCCGGGCCCGGAAAGTTTCCGAATAATTACCAGGCCGTTGGCGATCGAGCGCGGACCGCCATTGCTCGGGCTGTTGACCACCTTGCCCCGGAGCCACAGCGTCGATGACCCTCCGCCATCGAGGCTCACCGCCATGTCACATCCCAATTTCAACATGTAATCCGCCAACTCCGAGAGGGTCATCCCCATCGACAACCCGGGCTGACGTCCATCGACTTCCACCAGAAAAAAATGGTCACGGTTGGAGCCCACGGCGGATCGGGGATGCCGTTCGTGCACGGATCGAAACTTGAAATCCCTCGAATCCGGCACGCCCAGCCCGACTTTTTTGCCGTCACGAATCAGCACATGGCCACCGCTGATGGCCGTCTTGACGCCAGCCAGCGAGGGAATTGTGGCAGTGGAAACACGCAATACCGCGCCGGTTGTCACCTGAAGAAGCGCGGGAAAATTTGTGAGCAGACCCGGTGACAACGACAGTATCATCGTATTGGTATCGAGTGGGGCGTTTCCGCCCGCGCGCACCTCCCGCACTCGGGCGGGAATGTCGAGACCGGCCCGCAGCGGGAGCCAGGCTTCATCGCTATCGCGTTCGAGGATCAGCTCGACGCCTCCCCGGGTTCGTGTCGAATTGCCAAATCGCGGCGTGTAGAGGACGGCTGAGTTTTTTGCGCGCTCTTCATTCAATCCCAACGGCGTCGCCGCGGGTTCGATTTTCCCGGGCCAAAAAACGCGCAGTTCCGAGACGAGATTTGTCGCCTGGGGACCGCCATTGGCGTCGATCCAAAAGCTCGCCTGATCGCTCGGCGCGCTCACGAGTTCACCGTCCAGGACCTGCAAGCCGCGCGGGTCGCCCACATAGGGGCTCCGTTCATCCGCGATGTAAAAATCGCCGTTGATGGCGGCGAGCGGTTGGCCGAGGGAGCGGGGCAGCGCCTGGACCTGTTGCACGAGCGTGCTCAACCCGACCACATGACCCTGGGCGAGGGTCGTGTGCCATTCCAGATCGCGCCGCGAACGATCAATCTTCAGAACATGAATGGACCATGGGACGCGCGTCACCGTATCGTGCGTGTAGGTGATGCCGTCCCCGGCGTGCTGGCGGGAATCGCAGCCCGCCATGCCGAGCGCGAGAGCCGCGGCGAGGCATCGGCCCGCGTGTCGTGCGCGGCCGGAGGCGTGGAATGAGCAGAACATGCGCGCCATTTTTAATCGGTGGAGGCGCCTGGCGCAATCACGCGAACCGGCGTCGATCCGTTCTTGAGATTGGTTGAATTTCTCTGGTCTAAACCTCATCTGTCCCTACCATGCGCGCCCGATGACCGACCTCCTGCTCAAACTCCTGGGTGTGCCCGCGAATGACGCGGTGCATATCGCCAAGGCGTCCCTGGCATTCCGGGGCGGGCTGGGGACAGGTTGGTGGGTGCTGCTGGTTTTAGCGGCCGCGGGTCTGGTGTTCTGGATGTACAAGGCCAGTCCGGTGACGCTCCCGCGATGGCGGCGTCACACGCTGACGGTGTTGCGTGTCATTTTCATGGCGCTGTTGTTGGCGCTGCTGCTGCGTCCGGTGCTGGCATTCACGGTCGAAGGCAGCGTCCGCCGCGTGCTCGTCATGCTGCTCGACGGCAGTTCATCGATGCAAATTAAGGATCCGCGTCTCGACGCGAACGATCAGAAGCGGGCGGCCATCGCGAGGAATCTGCTGGATCCCAGGGCCGGCCTGAACCAGGCGCTCGATCGCAGCCACGCGCGCGAATACGAACAGGTCGCCCGGCTCGACCTGACGAAGGCCATTCTCAAGAACGAGCGCCTGAATTTGTTGCCGCGTCTCGACAAGGAATTTGATCTGTCGGCGTTCAGCTTCGGCCAGGGGGTCGCCGAACTGTCGGCGCGCAAGGCCGAAACCAATTCGCCCGCAAAGGATGGCGCAGTGTCCGTGGACCAGTTTGACTGGGTCGACCGGCTCGGCGCCACCGCCCCGACGACGGCGATTGGCGATGGCATCCGCGAGGTGCTCAATCGCAAGCGCGGCCAGCCGCTGGCGGGCATCGTCCTGGTGACCGATGGGGTGAATAATTCCGGCAGCCAGCCCCGGGACGCAGCGGCGCTCGCGCGGCAGGAGAATGTCCCCCTGTTCATCTACGGCGTCGGCATCACCAGCCCGCGCGATATCATCATCCAGAATTTGTTCGCGCCGGATGTGACCTTTGTGAAGGACGAAGTGCCGGTGACGGTGCGTGTGCGCGCCCAGGGATTGTCCGGGGAATCGGCGGAGCTGCAACTGAAGCTCGGGGACCAGACCGTGGCGACCCGGACCATCAATTTCAGCGGCGACGGCGAACAGGTTGTGGCGTTGAAATTCACACCCCAAAGCCTCGGCGAGTTCGAGCTGACCGCCAGCATCGAGGCCCGCCCCGACGAAACCGTGAAGGACAACAACTCGCGGATGCAACGATTGAAGGTCATCGATGCGAAGATCAAGGTTCTGCTCGTGGACCAGGCGCCGCGATGGGAATTTCGTTATCTCCAGGCGATGCTGTTGCGCGATCGTCGCGTGGAGTTGAAATGTTATCTGGTCGAAGGCGACAAGGGAATCAGCCGGGTCGCCGACTCCCCTTATTTGCCGGAATTTCCCGCCCGTCGTGATGAGCTCTTCAAATATGATCTCGTGATCCTGGGTGATGTGGACCCGAAAATCCTGAACGCGCAGCACCAGGATAATTTGAACAAGCTGGTCAGCGACTTTGGCGGCGGTCTGCTGGTGGTGGCCGGAAAGCGTTTCATGCCGGGACAATACCGGCGGAGCGCGATCGATAAGCTTTTGCCCGTGGAATTTGATCCGCCGACGCTTGAATCCAGCCAGGATCCAATCGCAGAAAAGCCCGTGAAACTGCAACTCACCGCCGCGGGGCGAGCCAATGCCATGCTGCGATTTTCGGACAAGGACGAGGAGAACGCGCAATTGTGGGCGCAGCTCCCGCCGGTTTACTGGGTGGCCCGGGTTTCGCGTCCGAAACCCGCCGCCGAAGTGCTCCTGGTCGATCCCGATCCCGCCAAGGAATCGCGCTTTGGAAAGATGCCCGTCGTCGCGGTCCAGCAATATGGCCTCGGGCAGGTCCTGTATATTGGCACCGACAACACCTGGCGCTGGCGCAAGAACGCCGGCGACTTCTATTACACGGCGATGTGGGGCCAGATCGCGCAACGCGTTTCAATCCAGCGTCTGCTCGGCGTTTCACGGCGGACTCAGCTGACCACCGATCGACAGAATTATTTGACGGGCGATCGCGTGACTGTTTATGCGCGGCTTTACAGTGGAGTCGGTTTTGACCCGATCCTGGAACCGTCAGTGAAGGCCGCGTTCGGATTGAAAAATGGGAGCGGCGCGCGGCCCGAGGTCATCCTGCGATCGATCCCCGAGCAACCGGCGATGTATCGTGGCGAGTTCGTGGCGCCCGCCGCCGGAGCTTACAGCTTTTGGGTCGAAAGCGATCCGGCGACCTTGCTCGATTTCAATGTCAGCGAGCCGAAGTTCGAATTTGGCGAAACGGCGATGAACGAGGGATTGCTCAGGGAACTCGCGGCCACCACCGGCGGCCAGTTTTTTCGCGAGGAAGACCTGCACAAGCTGCCCGAATTGATCAGCGCAAAAACAGAGCGCGTGCAGTCTCCAATGGAGGTCGAACTGTGGGCCTCACCGCTTTATTTCATCCTGATGCTCTCCGTGGTCACCGTCGAATGGGTGGTGCGAAAATTATCGCACCTGAAATAAAACAACGGGCGCGCAGGCGCCTTGCGCCTTGCCCTTCACGGCGTGAGTTGGCGGACGCGATAGAAACGGTGCGGCGCCACCGGTGAATTGGTGGCCAGGACCTGGAGGAATCCGCCCGTTCCCGGAAGCAGCGCCGCGCCAGGAACAGGGATCCACCCGTTCGTCGCCGGCAATGCCTCCGCACTTTCAACCCGGTAGGTGGCGCCGGTGACGCTGTTGAACCGCAGCCACAGGCTCTCTTTCGTCGCCGGGACCGCCGTGATCCTCGATTCATCGTCCAGGATGGTCATCGTGCCGAGGCTGCGCGCCAGCGTGGCATGGACCGGCGCGCTGAGCAGGATTGAAAAGGTTTCGTCACCCTCAAACAACATGTCTCCAAGAATCCCCACCGTGATATTTTGGTTGGTGATCCCCACAGCGAATTGCGCGGTGCCGTTGGTGGCCACGTAGTCGGCGCCGGCCAGCGCGGTGCCATTGGCGGTGTTGAAGCTGACGGTCACCGGTTGCGCGGAAGCTCGCGAAAGCCGGACGGGAAACGTCGCTTCGGAACGTCCGCTGTTCCCTTCGATCACCGCCACGTCGCCCACGGAGAGCCCTGGCACTGGGATATTCGTGCAACAGATCGTCGTTTGGAGATTGAACGTCAGCCGCCAGCCGTTGGCAATGCTCCCCGAATCGCGGTTTGCATCGTCGTAAACATACAGCGACCAAACGCCATTGGCGCCGAGTCCATTGAAAACCGATAGCGCAGCCCCGTAGGGCGCGGCAGGCGCGGGCGCCGAAAAGGTTTCATCCTGCGCAACATTGGTCGGTTTATAAATTCCCGACGAAATGAGGGTGCTCGCGGGCAGTGATCCGGCAGCCGCATCGTCGAAGGTGAGCGTGACATTCGAGAGCGCGACAGCGCCGCCCGTGTCGGACATGAGCAAAACGTTCTGGCCATCCGGACCCACGAGCAGGACATCCACATCGGCAGCTGAGGTGTGCGTGAGGTTGCTGAGGGTGGCGGTGACCTTCGTAATGACGCCGGCGACCCCCGAGATATTGATGGCCGAAGGATAAGGCGTCGCGGCGAAGTGCGACGGGATCGTGATCGCGGCGGTGTTGGCGAAGGAGTTTGTCGCGAGCACTTGTGCGCCGGGCGTGAAGAGGTTTGTCACGGCCGGGAACAATAAGGGGCCGCTCTGAATCTGCAGCGTCGCGGTCGCCGTCGAGCCGCAGGCGGCCGTGGTCAAAAAGGTGAAGGGTCGCGAGACGGATGCGCCACCGGCCGGCAACGCGCCGAAGTTCTGAGGGCCGCTCAGTGGGACGATTCCGCCGTTGGCCGTGAGGGTGGCCACAATACTAGTGGTATTGGCCGAGCCGATGTTCCGCAGGGCGAAAGTCATCGTCACGATTTCGCCTGGATCAATAATCCCGTTGAAAGGCAGGCAGTCTTCAGCGACCAGAGTCGATCCCACCCACGCGATCTGCGGGGTCGGAATGGCACTGGCGATGGTGAAATTGACGTCTGAAATGTCGAAGAAAACATTTCCCACCGCGGCCACCTTGATCCGTGCCTGCGACGTCGCAACGTTCGGAAGCAGGACCATTTCGGCGCCATCATTGGGGGTGTTTGTTGCGAGGACGAAGGGAAACGTGACGCCGCCGTCGGTCGACAGCAGGATGTTCACCGTGGCGGCATTGATGGGCGACGCAGTGGTGCCGGCCACATTCCAGGTCACGGTTTGCGAGCCGGACCAGGTCACCGCCGTGTTGGGGGCGGTTATCGTGAACGGACCGGCTGTCCCGACGATGGTGACTATGATGTCGTCGGTGGTGACACCCCCGCCGCCCGCGCGATTGTCGCGGGCGGTGACGCGAAAGTTCATCGAGCGGGAGAGCGTCGGAAGCCTTTCGCTTGCGGAGGCCGTGTTGTTGAGAAGGTCCGTCCAGCGGGGAAAAGTCCGCGCAGGACTGGATGTGGGTGGAAAGGATCGGAACAAGGGAAGGCTGGCGGTTTGGGTTGCCGTGATTGCCTGTCCGCTGCCGCGATCGCGCTCCTCCCAGCAATACG
>JBEEGQ010000424.1:0-22496 GCA_041166945.1 Verrucomicrobiota bacterium | reverse complement strand
CTGAATTTTGACCCGGCCGGGCAACGCCTCTTCTGCTCGATGATTTACGGCAGCAGCGCGAGAACGGACGACGGCGGGAAGACCTGGACGAAGTCCAAAACCAGCCACCTCGATTTTGGATCGGTCGACTGGGAGGATTCGGGCCGTCGCGTTCTCGCCTTGCGGCACGAGAGCGGCGGCATGCTGACGACAAGCGAAGATGGCGGCGCGACCTGGACGGATTTGGGAAAAGGTTTTCGAGGCCTGGGCGTGCTCGATCGCAAAACATTCGTCGCGACCAAGGAAAAGGAGAAGGGGATCTTCCGCAGCACCGACTCGGGCGCGACCTGGTCGCTAGTTGCTTCGAATGCGCCGATTGCCGCGGTGCCAATGGTCTATAAAGGGGATGTCTACTGGCCGGGCGGGCGAAGTCTTTGGATCAGTCGTGACAAGGGAATGACCTGGACCGAGTCCGCCGTTCCCAGCGAGATCTTGTTCGGCCCGTTCTTTGGGAAGAAGGCCGGGCACTTTGTTGTGGTGGGCAGGACGGGGTTTCAGGAAACCAAGGATGGCGGGAAGACGTGGGAACTGGCGGCGCCTTTGCCGACCGGGTTCGGAATCAGCCGGGTGGGGCCCAACTACGCATGGGATCCGAACGCTGACATTTTCTACGCTTCAACGATGACCAAGCCCACATTCAGGTGGAAACGCTGAATTGGACCTGCAGGGTGGAGCGTATGGCGGGAACGTGGCGTTTCCATTTTTCCCGCTTCGCATTGCTGCTGTTCGGGTTTGCGGTGGCCGTGGCAAAACCCGATTCAATTGCGGGGGCGACGACGCTGGCAATCAGTGATCGCCGCATTCATCTCGGCACGGAGGCCACTCCGGAGTGGGATTGGTTCAAAGGTGATAAACCGGAGGGACGCCGCCTCGATCTTCATTTCGACGGCCATTCGAACGCAGTCGAAGCCACGCTGTTGATTCGTCAGGATGACGTGCGCCAGGAATGGTTCATCGAGCTGAACGGGCGTCGGCTGGGAATGTTGTTCTTGATGGAGGCTGATCTGGTTTCGGCGATCGGCATCCCGCCGGGCGTATTGCGCGAAGGAGCGAACCTGCTGTCGGTCACGCCGCCAAAAGCCAACAACGACATCGTGATTCATCGCGTCGAGATCGATCCGCGGCCGATGAGCCAGGCAGTCGGCGAAGCCACCGTCGCCATCACCGTTACCGACGTCGATGCCCCCGGTCCATTGCCGTGCCGTTTGACCATCGTCGAATCCCACGGTTCGCTGGCGTGCCTTCGCTCCGTCACCAACGGCGGAGAGCTTTCCCTCGCGTCGCGGCCCGGGGTTGTTTACAGCGGCAATGGACGGGCGCAACTCGGTCTCCGGGCCGGCGATTACACTGTTTACGCATCGCGCGGCTTTGAGTGGAGCGTGGCCACTCAACAGCTTCATATGGCCGTCGGACAAACAGCGCGGCTTTCGATGTCTTTACGACGCGAGGTGCCCACCCCGGGATTTGTCAGTTGCGACACGCATGTTCATACCTTCACTCACAGCCGTCACGGAGACGCCTCTGTTGAGGAGCGGGTTCTGACGCTGGCCGGCGAAGGCATCGAATTGCCAATCGCGACGGATCACAATTTGAACATCGATTACTCGGAAGCGCGCCGCCGTCTCGATTTGGTGAAATGGTTCACGCCGGTGACGGGCAACGAGGTGACCACTCCCGCCGGCCATTTTAACCTGTTCCCGGTCGAGCCGGGAGCAGCGGTTCCCGATTTTACGGTGACCGACTGGCCGCGTTTGATGTCCTCGCTGCGCGCCACGCCGGGAGCACAGGTGGTGGTGCTGAATCATCCCCGCAACGTGCATGACAAGTTTCAGCCGTTCGCGGGCACCAATTTCAATCCGGTGACGGGTGACAACAAACGCGGGCCGGACTTCAGCTTCGACGCAATGGAACTTATCAATTCCTCGGCCCAGCAGTCGGACTACCTCCTGGTGTTTCGAGACTGGTTCGCTCTTCTCAATCACGGCTATCGCGTCACCGCGATTGGCTCGAGCGATTCCCATGACGTCAGTCGCTATATCGTGGGACAGGGTCGCACCTACCTCGAGTGTGCCGATGCCGAACCGGGCCGCCTCGATGTGGCGGCGGCCTGCTCCAACCTCATCGCCGGACGCGCGCTGGTGAGCCTGGGACTCCTGGCGCAAATGATCGTGGAGGACCGATTCCATGTGGGGGATCTAGCCACCCATCTTGGCGACGAATTTCACGTCCGGGTGGAAGTGTTGGGTCCTTCGTGGGTCACCGCCACAAATGTGATGCTTTTCGTCGACGGAGTGAAAATTCGCGAGACCAGCATCCTCGTTCCTGCGAAGCCCGGGCACGGTATCAAAGCCGTTGTGAACTGGAACATTCGCCGTCCGACTCACGATGTCCATCTGGTGGCGGTAGCGACCGGCCCGGGGGTTACCGCGCCTTTTTGGGCGATTCCGCGTCCGTATCAACCGACGTCCACTCGATGGATCAGTCGCGTGATCGCCGCCACCAATCCCATTTGGATCGACGCCGATGGTGATGGGCAATTCACGTCGGCTCGAGGTTATGCCCGGCTGCTCGTTGCGAAATACGGCTCGGCGCCCGCCAAACTTTTTCCCGCGTTGATGTCGTTCGATGAAGCCGTTGCTGCGCAGGCGGCCAGCCTGTGTGTCGCAGCGGGCGGGGATCTGGCGTCGCCCGAATTCACCGAGCTTTTGAAATCGGCTGCATCGGCGACCCAAAAAGGTTTTGCTTCCTACGCGGCCACGCTCCGCTGAAGCGAGCGCAGCCGCGACTTCGGCTGCTGGGTCAGCCAACGATGTTGCTTGCGTGAAAAAGATTAGCGACAAGCAATACAGCAATACAGAAAGTGACGTGAATGTCTGGAAGTTATGAGCTCAACGAAAAACACAGTAAACAAAGTCTGGTTTATCACGGGCGCCGGCAGCCGCTTATCATTGTAAAACTTTGGCCGGGAAAATCTGAACAGCAGAAGACTCGACTCGCCGAATTCATCACTCAAGCTGTGACTGACGCGCTCCATTATGCGCAAGCGATTACATACTCATGAGTGCGGGCGATTTTTATCCTACAACTGGCTGGCGCACGATCATGAGCGCCAAGCAGAACGATTTCGCGGCCCTGGAGCGGCTCATGGTCCGCTATCGACCCATTATAATCAAGGAGATGGCGAGCCGAGCCGAACCCGGCGCGGATGCCGAGGATCTCACTCACGAATTCATCTCCGCTTGGTTGCGGCGCAATTTTCTGAAAAGTGTCGAGCCGCGGAAGGGCCGGTTCCGAAACTTCATCAAGCAGTGCGTTAAGCGGTTTTTGATCGACGTGCATCGGCACAAAGCGACTCAACCGGACCTCGATTCCGTGGATGCCACGGACGACGAGGGCAGGCGCATGATTGAACTTATCTCCGAAACGCTGTCGCCAATGGAGACGATGGATCTGGAATGGGCACGGCAGGTTCTGGCCCTGGCGCTCGAACAACTCCAACAGGACTACACCAATGGCCGCAGGGGTGCGATTTTCACGCAGCTCGAGCCGTTCCTGCAAGCCGCTCCTGATGGCGATTCCTATGCCGCTGTAGCTGCCGACCTCGGCATGAGCGAGGAGGCGGTCCGTGTCGCCGTCCATCGGATGCGCAAACGGTTTGGCGAATTAACCCGGAACGAGATCAAGGAAAGCGTCGGTCCCGACGAGGATTGGGAGAAGGAACTGCGCTATTTCCTCGAGCTCCTCGGACGAAATCCGCCTGTAACATGAAGCGCTCTGCTGCGTTGGGGAGAATTGATTGAGCACCGCCCCAACATGTTCGAAATGCGGAGCGCGATTGCCTTCCAATGGGGAAACTTGCATGCGCTGCCTCATGGCATTGGCGGTCCCCGTGCCCGGCGAGCCTGATCTCGGCCCGGACCTCTTCAAGGGCGTGCCGATCCCGGGCGAATCGCGCGTCATTGCTCACAAATACACCATTGTAGAGGAAATCGCGCGTGGCGGCATGGGGGTGGTTTACAAGGCTCGGCAGGAAAACCTAAACCGCGTCGTGGCGGTAAAGATGTTGCTCGGTGGTGTCCACGCCAGTGAAGATTACAAGAGCCGTTTCCTGCAGGAGGCCAAGGCGGCGGCCAAGCTCAACCACCCGAATATCGTTTCGATCCATGACTGGGGCGAGGACTCGGGTCAGCCGTTTTTCTCGATGGATTACATCGAAGGGCGGACGCTGGCCGACCAAGCGAAGGATAAGCCGCTGCCCCCGCGCGTCGCGGCCGAATTAGTCCGCACGCTGGCGCAAGCCATGCGCTACGCCCACAGTCAGGGCATCCTGCACCGCGACCTCAAGCCCTCCAACGTGCTGGTGGATTCCGCCGGTGTTCCGCACATCACCGACTTCGGCCTCGCCCGCGAAACGAACCAGGAAACGTGGCTGACCGCTACGGGCGACATGCTTGGCACGCCCGGCTTCCTCCCGCCCGAACAGGTTTCCAGCAAGGCTGGGAAAACCGGCCCGCACAGCGATGTGTATGGTCTGGGCGCCATTCTTTATTACCTTCTGACAAGCCGTCCGCCGCACCTCGCCGACTCGGCCGCGGAGGCATTGCGTGCGGTGGAAGAAAACGAGCCGATTGCCCCGCGACGATTGAATCCGAGCATTCCGTTTGATCTGCAAACACTTTGCCTGAAGTGTTTGGAGAAGGAACCGCGCCACCGCTACTCGTCGGTCGCCAGCCTCGCCAGAGACCTGGATCATTGGCTCACGGGCCGCCCGATCGACGCGCGACCTCCGGCCGTGTGGGAACGTGTCTTCAAGTGGGGCAAACGCAATCAAGTTAAAGCCGGATTCAGTTTCGCGTTGGCGGTGGTCGTGTTGGCTGCCGGCGCGACGGTCCTCTCGCAATGGTGGCGGGCGGAGGCGAGCGCGAGGACGAACCAGGAACTGGTGATTCGCTCATACGTGGGCACGGGCATGAAGTCGCTTGCCGATGGCGAACCGATTGAAGCGATGCCCTGGCTGGCTGGGGCGGCGCGGCTGACTCGCCAGGACCCGCGCGCGGTTGCAATGAACCGCTTCCGCCTGGCCACTGCCCTGCAACCTTGTCACCAATTGGTGCAAATGTTCTTTTACGATGAGGAGATTAGCGCGGCGGTCTTCAGCCATGACGGTCGTTGGCTGGCCACAGCTCACCGGGACAAAACCGCGCGCGTCTGGGATGTCACCACCGGTCAGCCCGTCACACCGCTCCTGCGCGGAGGATCCGGATCGGCCGGACCGATGGAGGCAGGTCTGAGCGATTTTGTTGAATTCAGTCCGGACGGCCGGTTGCTCCTGGCCAGCACGGGGCTGACCAACGCATGGCTCTGGGACATTGCCGCCGGCAAGCCGGCCACCAAACCGCTCGACCATAAGGCCACCATTTTGTGTGCCGCTTTCAGTCCCGATGGGCGTCGGGTCATCACCGGAAGCATGGACGGCAAAGCCCGAGTCTGGGACACGAAGGTCGGGCGGCCGCTGACTCCCTTTCTCGCCAATGATGGCGATGTGCACTGCGCCTGCTTCAGTCCTGATGGCGGGAGACTCGTCACAGGGGATGCGAGCGGGGCGGCGCGCATCTGGGATCCGGAGAGTGGCAAGTCCTTGATCACGATCAAGCATGGTGGAAATGTTTTCCACGCCGTTTTCAGCCCCGACAGCCAAACTCTCTTGACCGCCAGCCGCGATCGGGGCGCACGACTTTGGGATGCCAGCACCGGCGCGGAGAAGGGAAGATTCGTGCATGACCGTGAGGTGGTCTTTGTCAGCTTCAGCCCGGACGGCACCCGGTTCGTTAGCGCCAGTGCTGATCACACGGCTCAAGTCTGGGATTTCACGACCCAGCGGAGGCAAGGAAAGGCGCTCACTCACGGCAGCGAAATAAAACAGGCCACCTTCAGCAGAGACGGGCGCTGGGTGCTGACCGCCAGTTCTGACAGCACGGCCAGAGTGTGGGATGCCAGCAGCGGGGAACCGGTGGGGCCTCCCTTGTCACACGGCAACGCGGTGACTTCAGCGGCCTTCAGCCCGGACGGCAATTTGGTGCTGACGGCCAGCGCCGATCACACGGCCAGGCTGTGGCGGCTTCAAACGAAGCAACCTGCAATCAGTCTGCCGCGGCAGAAGGACCAGGTCCTCGCGCTCGGCTTTAGCAAGGATGGGCGCTGGCTGGCGACCGCAGCCCGCAACCGCACCGTCCGCGTCTGGGATGCTGCCGATGGGCATCCGGTGACTGGGGAACTCCGTCCGGAGTGGGGATCTTATGTTACGGCTGTCGATTTTGATCCTTCCGGCCGGCGCCTGCTTACGGCGCATGATTGCGGGGAGATCCGTCTCTGGGAGATTCCTTCAGGTCATTGCGTGTTCACTAATCATCATCAATTCATGGTGGCATTCGCGGGCTTCAGTCCGGACGGGCAAACCATAGTGAGCGCTGGACACGACCGTGTCGCCCGGCTTTGGCGTGCTGCGACGGGTGAGCCGATCGGCCCCCCGCTCCAGCATGAGCTCGAGGTGGTCCACGCGGCGTTTAGTCCGGATGGGTCGCTGGTGGCCACGGCCAGTTGGGACAAGTCTGCCTGCATCTGGAATGCGACAAATGGCCAGCGGGTGGCCCGGTTGCTCGGCCATGCCGACGGAGTGAACCACGTCGCTTTCAGTACGGATGGCCGGCGACTGGCCACCGCAAGCCGGGACGGCACCGCGCGCCTCTGGGATGTGGCGACGGGTCGTTCCCTTTTGCCTCCGCTGAACCATGACGGGGTGGTGAACATGGTGGCCTTCAGCCCGGACGGACGGCGCGTGGTTACGGCCAGTGAGGACCGGACCGCGCGCCTCTGGGATCTGTCGACGGGCAAGCTCACATCGCCTCCGCTCGTGCATTCGCACAATGTCGTCCTGGCGGTGTTCTCACCCGAAGGCCGGCGCCTTCTCACCGCAGAATGGGACGGCAGCGCAAGGTTATGGGATGCGGATTCGGGCTTGCCGATTTCCGGGACATTCGATCATGGAGTCGCGACCGCCTCCCTCAACCCCGCCGGCAGCAGACTCGCCACGGCCACACTCAATCAAACGGCCAAGATCTGGACCTTGTCCGAGGACCGCAGACCCTTCGATTACCTCCTTGGCTACGCCGAAGTGCTGTCCAATCGTCGCGTGAGTGATGCGGGGAAGGGGTTGTCATTGATCAAGCCTGCCGAACTTCAACGGCTTTGGGAAGAGTTACGCCAGAATCATCCCGCTGAATTCATCTCCCCCGCCACGCCATAGGCCGATCCCGTGCCTCTCTCCCGCGGTCCAGCCGCATTCTCATTTTCGCTCCGCAAGTGCCAATGCCCCAAACTCGCGCGACGATTGGATTGCGGAGCTGGTTTGAAATGTTGCAGGTTATCCACATGGAACGAAGCACAGGGATCCAAAAAATCCGGGAGCTGGTGAACCAGATCGCCGTCAACGTGACCACCATCCATCCGCTCGTGCCCGGGCTGGCCGACCCGCCGACGCAAGGGGAGTTGTTGAAAGCGCTTTATGAGCTCACGAAAAACGTTGAGGTCGTGAAAAAACAGCTGCTCAAGCTGGAGAAGCGCGATGACTCTGCCGGGATCTGAGCCCGTCGTCTTTACTCGCGGAACGTCACAAGCTTAGATGCCCCAGCGCCAGCAGGGCGTAGAAAGTGTATTCCGCGTCGAGAGGGTCGTCGGCCCAATGGCCGTGGAAGCCGCCGCGCGCGTCCCAGAGCGAATCCAGAAAATTCAGGCACCGTTCGTGAACCTCGCTTGGCAAGCGGCGTTCCATCGCGGCCAGGGCATGTAGCGTGGTGGCGGTCGAGAGCAGATCGGGCATTGGCGCGCCGGGTACCGCGAGAAAGCCGCCCTGCTCGTGAGCCTGCGCGAGCAGCCAGCCGCCCACACGCTCGTTCACCGAAAAACCCAGATGCCGGATAAGTGTTACCGCGCCGGCCGTGGCATTCGTCGCGCCGATACGGGCACCTGGAAAGTTGCTCCACGCTCCGTCCGGCGTTTCAAGGCGTTTGAGACTTTGGATGAGCTTGAGCGGGTGTGGAGGTGTATGCCCAAGGTCCTCGTAGGCGCCAAGCGCGACGAACGCGCCGTAAGCCGTGCCATGCGCTAGCTTCGCGTCGCCTTCGTAGCCGCCGTCGGATTTGCGAAAAGTCTCAATGCGCTCCAGCAACGTCCGGTCAAGCTCCCGCGGCATTCTTTCCTTCCCCACTACGGACCAGCACCGCGCCAAGGCGGAAAGATGGACGAAGTCGAGCGAAGCGCCGTCGCCGTGCGCGCGAAGGAAAACTTCCACTTTTTCATGCGGCACCACTGCGTCCAGGGCCTGCAAGCCGGCCAGGACGAAGATGGTGTAATAAAGGTCATGCCGGTTGGCACGGTCAAATCCAGCTCCCTCGGGGGAAAGCTGGCGCCGGAAAAAATCGCGGACCAGTTCGGTCGAGTCGCCGAGCAACCGGGGGGCAAGACGGGCAACTTGGAGAAGTTGGAGACGAAGACTCACTTCGCCATGACCGTGTCCGTTTCGGCCGGCGCTTCCAACGGCACGACGTCGCGCGCCCGGTTCTTCATTTCCTGTTCTTTGCACCAGCCTTTAATCTCAACATCGTTGAAGATTTTGGCGATGACGCGCCGGAGCAGGCCTTTGAGATTCGGGGTTTCCAACTGGGCGAGGCAGCGAATGGCCTCTTCCTTGTAGGTTTCCAACAGCGTGCGGGCGCGTTCGGCGGCGCCCAACTCGGCGTAAAGTTGCTCGACCTGCTCGAATGTGGCACCGGTGGGCAGCGCGCGCCTCCAGACGGAGCCGATCAGCTCTTTTTGCGCATCCTTGGCTTTGTCGTATGCGATGGCGAGCAACAGGCTTGGACGCAGGCCGGCGAGGTCGTTCGTTTCCCCACTCGTGCCCAGATCGCTCAGGTCGTCGCGAATTTGATAGGCAATGCCCAGCGCCTCACTGTAGGCCTTCAGCACGTCCTCGACTTCCTCGTGTTGTTCCGCGCCGGCGAAAAGGGCTCCCAGCCGCAGCGCGACCTCGAAGGCGGGCGCGGTCTTTTTGCGGAAAATATCGAGCACCTGATGCTGTGTGAGCGGCATCGGCGTGCGCGCCCAGCAGAGCTCGGCGCCCTGACCGCGGCAGAGTTCGCGCTGGCCCAGCGAAGCCACGAGGAGCATCTGCGCTTTTTGCTCGGCGGAAATTCTGGACGCGCCGATGAGCCTGTAGCCTTCGCCGATGAGCATGTCGCCCACGTTCAGGGCGACAGCCGTGCCGTATTCCTCGTGGAGCGTCTTTTCTCCGTAACGCATTGCGTCATTGTCCTCGATATCGTCGTGGATGAGCGACGCCTTATGAAAACATTCGACGGCGACGGCGATTTTCTTGAGGTCATGGGGCAGCTGGGCGCCGGTGTCCGTGCGCAAAGCCTGAAACGCAGCAACGGTGAGGAACGGTCGCCAGCGTTTGCCGTCGCGGCCGAGCCATTCGCGCGCGATGCGTTCCGTCTCGCCCTCGCCACTGCCCATGATCGTGTCGAGCGAGCCGGGGCTGAACCAGAAGTCCACTTCGTCGCGCAACGCGCCGAGATCGAGGCGGCGCGTCTGATCATCGCTCGTCAAGTGGATGTATTCCCAAACCCAGTCGAGGTCGACGGTCGTATCAATGCAGTCGTCCTGCAGCAGCGGGATCGCGACACCCGGGATCGCCGCCGCTTCCATGTAGGGGAAGGCCCGTTCCAATACACTGAGACAACTCACGCCAACGATGGCCTCGACTTTGCCTGTCTGAATGAGCGACATGACGATGGCTGATCCTTCTGCGACGAGCGAGGCGTAGCCGAGCTTCTCCGCCTCGGCCTGGAGATCCTGAATCGAGCAGAGCCCGCACTGTTTGCAGAGCAAGCCGAATTCATCGAAGGGCGCGGGACATTTGCTCTCCACACGCAGGCATTTGGGCAGCAGCAACAGCCGGCGCTCGAACGGCACGGCGGCAAGTTGCTCGCGCCACATCTCGTTGTTGAGCAGCACCCCGAGGTAATCGCGGTAAATGGGATCGCACCGGAGCATCGCCACGACGCGGTCGGCGTGGATTTTGAGTTCCTCGGATGGCAGCGGCGGCACGGGATTGAACTCAGCGACGTAATTCCGAACGACTTGCAGGTAATGATTCCGCTCGACCACGGTCTGCGGAATGTTCTGTTTTGGCGCGCGGACGCGTTGCTGGACGATGTGGCGGGGAATTTGGGCCGCAACCGGCACGAAAGTGCCCGGGGGATTGAGTGAAATGGGGTGTACTGTCGGATTGTTCGACATTTTCGCCTTATGGTTGGTTCGAGACCGCGCCTGCGCGGGAATTATTTGGTTCCGGGGAGGGTTGGTCGAGATTGAATTTCAAAGCGCGCGCCTTGGCCTCGGCGTGGTGGTCGACGTTGCGGTAGGCGTTGAAGTCGTAAAACCAGAACTTTTTTGAAAGCCGGTATAACCAGTGCTTCTCCGGCACTTCCTCGCCAGGCAGCCATTGGCTGAAACGCGGAGTCATCGCCTCCAACTCGGCCATCGCGGTGCCGCGCACGGTCGTGTCGCGCGCGCCGTGTTTCACCACGAGTTGCTTGACGAGGTCGGGACGCTCCAGCACCACGCAGCCGCGCGTGTGATGGGCGCTGAGTTCGCGGAAGTCTTTCAGGAACGCGCTGTCGCGCATCGTCGAGTAGATGCCACGCGGGTCGCGGATGTTCTCCGTCGCAAACTGGATGATCGGGCACGGCTCGATGTCGCCCTTGGGGCTGATGTGATGCGAGACACCGGTGCTCATCGGGCAGAGCGCCTGGCCTTCGCCGTCGTAATAGGCGTCAATGATCGCGATGGGCATCTTCGCGCGCATTTCGGTCACGAACTTGCGCACGCGCACAAGCTGGGCAGGACGAAGCGCCAGGTCGAAGTTCGGCTTTGGGCCGACGGGACGGTAGGTGTGATACCAGGTGTAATGCACGCCGCGTTTGATGAGTTCGCCGAGCCATTCCTCGGTAAGCAACTCATCAATGTTCGACTGGCAGAGGCTCGTGGCGACGCCGGTGAGCAACCCCTCACGCAGGCAGTTGTCGAGGCCGCGCAGGGTGCGAGTGAAGACCTCTTTTTTGCCACGACGCTCGTCGCTCGTGATTTCCCGGCCCTCGATGCTGATGAGCGGCGTGGTGTTGCCGATCTCGCGGAGGCGCCTGGCAGTTTTCTCCGTGATGAATTGGCCGTTGGTAAAAACCTGAAAGTAACAGTCCGGATGCGCCGCCAGCAGATCGAGCAAATGCGGGTGCATGAACGGTTCGCCGCCAAGAATGCCGAAGAAGGTGTTTCCGTGCTGCTTGGCATCGGAGATGGTGCGATTGAGCGTGTCGAGATCAATGGCGTTCTTTTCTTCAACGTCGACCCAGCAACCCTGGCAGCGCAGGTTGCAGGAGTTAAGAATCGAGATGTAGAGGAAGGGCGGGAAATATTCGCCGCGTTTGATGCGTCGTTTGAACTTCTCGACCGACAGCATGCCCTTCACGCCGAAGTTCCAGCAGAACTTCGCGAGGCACCGATTGTTTGCGGAGCGAAGGGTGCGGAAGATGAGTTGGGGAAGCATGATTTAGTTTGCTCGGGCCGCCAACGCTGCTGCGGCCTTCGCTTTTGCTTCCTCCCCACGCCGTTGGATTTCTTCCGGCGAAGGCAGGCTCATTAGCACTTCCATCGGAATGTCCCCGGCCTGGGCGAGTTTCGTGAGACATTTCTGGCGCTCGGCCAACGCCTTTTTATCGTCGCGCTCCTTGCTGAAGCGTTGCTTGGCCCCCTCACTGCGCGCGCGCAGCGCGGAATACACATCGCCGCCGAGGAGCGCGGAGATGTCCACCTTCATCTTCTCCCTGCCCAGATCAGAATCCTGCACGACGTCGCCGTTGATGGGGCCCGCCTTGTATTTCGGGAACATGATCGCCGCCTCGGGGCAGACACGCGAGCAGGCGGGACAGTTGGTTTTGCAGTTGTCGTGGTTCTGCGCCTGGATTTTGTTCTGGTCGTCCACGCCATAAACTCCGAAGAGACAGAAGCTGAGGCACTGCATGCAGTTCGTGCAGCGGTCGTAGTCAATGACAGGAAACCATGGCTTCCAATCGCCGTGCTTCGCCGCGCCCGTTTCGGCACGAACGTTCTCGGCGACCTCGGTGATGCGGTTCGTGTCAAAGCCGGTGATGTCCTGAAAGCGCACAGGTGTCCCGCCGGAAAAACCTTCCGCAGCCAGCGTGCCTCCCTGCCCGAACCTGCCGAGCACGAGCAATGTGCCGCGTTCGTGCGGCGCCACCCGCGCCCCCGCCACAGTGCGCGTGACGGCAAACCCCTTTTCCAGCAGCGCGGTGAGTGCGAAAAAGCGATCGGTGCTGTCGAGCGGTTGCGAATCGGCCCCTTCGTAAAGAACAACGCGCAGGCTGGTGCCAGTGGTGAGAGACATGTGAATTACGCAGGTTCCGGCAATGGGTTGGGTTTCGGTGTATCGGTCGCGGTGACTTTTCCTCCCGGCAAATTTGGATTCACCTGGCTGCTGAACAACGCGGCGCAGATTTCCTCCGCATTCTGCGTGCGCATATTGAGCACCTCGGCAGTGTCGGGTGGCAGGTCGGCTTTGGCCGTGTGGAAGAGCCATTTCACGGCGCGCGGGAAACAAGCGGCAATTTTCACCGGCCCGCCGTCGGCGAGGCACTTGAGGGACGGATCCTGCCGCGCGCTCAGCTCGCACAGGTCCGCCACGGCATCGAATGCCACTCCGGACTCGGCCAGTTTGCGCAGCACCGCCTCCTTCACTTCGGTCGGGACGACTTGGGCGTATTGGCAGTGGCAATAAAGTATGCGCGGAGATTCTGTCATGACTCGGTGAAACTCATACACGCCCTGCTTGCCGCTGCCAACGATTGGTTTTCCTCGCCGTGGCAAAGTTGTTCAGTCCCTCAGGTTGGCGATGCGATGGGTCGGCTGCGGTTTACCAGGGCAGAAATGTTCGGAGTGCTCCAGCTTCATTGTCAGTCCGGGGAAGTGCCGCCCGGTGTCGGCGAGCGCCTTCTGGACGGCGACGAGCAGGGTCTCCGGCGCAGCTTCGGCGCGACAGTTGATGATGAGCTGCCCGCCGGAGATGGCGTCGGGCAATTCCAGCGATAGCTCCGGCACGAAATCATTCCGCACGACGTTGTTGACGGCGATGTCGCCGAGGCCTTCATTCGGGCTGAGGGTCATCTTCAGGTGGGCGATCTCGGCGCCGCCGGCGTTGAGAAGTTCCTGGGTCCGCCGCGCCAAGGACTGCAACACAGCGTTGCCGTTGAAGGGTTCGACGGCATCCAATTCCACCGTACAGTTCAACCAGCCGAGCAACGCCTCGCCGTCCGCATAGACTTCATAATCCACCGACATCGCTGCGCCCTCCGGTTGTTCGGCGGTGGCGATTCGCGCGAACCATTCCTCCAGCCCCATGCCAGTGCGGGCCGAAACAGAGATTATTTTCGATTTCGGAAACTCGACAGAAAGTTTGGTCGTGAGTTGCCGGAGTTGAGCGTCATCGAGCAGGTCGCGCTTGTTGATCACGATGATGTCCGCCTCTTCCAGTTGCTTGCGGTAGATGTAGAGCACTTTTTCGGAAAACTTCCCGCCCTCGGCGAAGCCGAAGATGCGTTGCGCGCGGATTGGATCCACGAGCACGCTGAGCGGCGCGATGGCAAAATCATCCCCATACATCCGGCGCAACGGATAGGTGACAGTCGCGACGAGGTCGGTGCAACTGCCGACCGGCTCGGCGATGAAAACATCCGGGCGCGCAGCAGCGGTAAGTTTCTTCGCCGCATCCAGAAGTGAATTGAACCGGCAGCAAAAGCAGCCGCCGGGAATTTCCTCCGTCGCAAAGCCACGCGAGCGCAGGATCGCCGTGTCCACAAGTTCACTGCCCTGATCGTTGGTGATGAGACCGACCTTCAGACCTTGGGCGGTGAGTTGCTGCGCGAGTTTTACGACGCAGGTGGTTTTCCCCGCGCCGAGGAAGCCGCCGATCATGACATAACGCGCCCGGGTGGGATGTTTCATTTGCGCCCGGCATTCTGTTGCTTCTCCAGGATCCGGTCAATCGTCTGGTCGAGCAGGGTTTGGTAGGCGTGAACGTCCATGCACTTGCCGTCCGGTTGGCCGTGCACTTCGTAAAGCCAGCCGGTCAAATACGGGTCCTTGGTGATGACGGTGATGTTGGTCTTCAAGCCGGGATTCGCGCCGGAAAAAGCTCCTTCGACAATGCAATAAATGTCCGAGATCGCCTTGAACCCTTCGACCCAGCCAATGATTTGGCCGGTGGCGACGGGGACGTCCGACATCGGTTCAAAGCCGCAATCCACCATGTCCCCCAGCATCCGCGTGGCGAACTTGGTCAGGCCGACGCGCCATAAATCCCCTGTCTGCCGCGCCAGCCAGAAGTGGGAGGGGCTGTAGAGATGATCCACCGGCAACTGCGTCACGAAATGCGAGCGTTTGTAGTGCAGCGTTTTTGGTTTGGTGATCCCGCTCATTGTGGCTGGCTTCAAAGTAGCAGTTGGCCGGGACAACTTGGCAAGTTTGTTCATTAAAAACTCGTCAGAAAAGCGGCGTGCCTTATTTTCCGGCTTGAACGCAACGTGACTTACTTCGACCACAACGCCACGGCTCCGCTGCATCCCCTTGCCCGGCAGGCCTGGTTGGAGGCGGCGGAGCAATTTGTCGGCAATCCCTCCAGCCCGCACCGCTGGGGCAACCGCGCGGACGCCGCCTTGGAAGATGCCCGGTCGCGGCTGGCGGGAATGTTGGGCTGCCATCACAACGACATCGTGTGGACGTCTGGCGCCACCGAAGCGAACAACCAGGTGCTCCATCATTTCGCCCGCACGCTGGCCCCAGACGCGTCGATCTGCATTTCGGCGATCGAACATCCCAGCGTCATGGAATCGGCCACTCATTATTTCGGAGACCGCGTGCGGCTGATTCCCGTCAGCCGCGATGGCGTGGTGGAATTGGATTGGCTGGCGGCAGAGCTGGCGCGGGAGCGGCCAGTCCTGGTCGCGGTGATGGCTGCGAATAACGTGACCGGTGTGATTCAACCCTGGGAGCAAGTCGCCCAGCTCTGCCGCCGCTGGGAGGTGCCCTATTTTTGTGACGCAGTGCAGTGGCTGGGTAAGGAAGCCGCACCCGGCCTCGGTGACTGTGATTTTGTCAGCGGTTGTGCGCACAAGGTCGGCGGACCGCGCGGTATAGGTTTTCTGAAATGCCCATCAAAGGGCGGCTTCAAACCTCTCTTGTTTGGGGGGCCGCAGGAAGAAAACCGCCGTGCGGGCACCGAAAATGTCGCCGGAGCGCTGGCCTTGGTCGCCACGATGGAAGTACGGCACAATTTGCTGGGTGAACGCGAAGCTCGCCGACAAATGCGGGATCATTTTATTCAGCGCCTTACCGCAGAATTGCCCGGAGTGGAAATCGTTGGCGCGTCAGAACGCCGGCTGTGGAATACCATCGCCGCAATGTTGCCCGAGGTGGATTGCCGTCAACGCTGGGTGGTGAAGCTGGACAAATTAGGCGTTGTCGTTTCCACCGGTTCGGCCTGTTCCAGCGGCAAGGAAGAGCCTTCGCCCGTCTTGCTGGCGATGGGCTACGCCCCGGGACAAGCGGGGCGGGTGTTGCGGTTCAGTGCCGGCTGGGAAACGGGTGAAAAGGATTGGGAGACATTGCTCGTTTCCATCCAACAGGGGGCGCGCGAATTTCAGGCGCTCGCCGCCGTTTAATTTTTCAAGACTCGCACGGCACGGCCCAGTGCCGCGACGGTGAAGATCACCGGATAGAGTTCCTCGAAATACCACAGCTTGGCGAAATAGAACCCGATGGGCGTGGGGCGTCGCCAGTTCCCGGCGAGCATCTGACCAGCAAGCCAGGCCACGCCGCGCCGAATCACGGGGGTCAATTTGCGCTGAAGTTCGGAGCGATGTTCCAGCGCGGCGCAAAGAGATTCCACCGCCAGCGCCGTCTCTTCCACACTGCAAGGCGCAGGAGCGAGTCCTCCGCTCCAGCCACCGTTGTCTTTTTGCGCACGAACCAGCCAGTCCACCGCCTTGGCCTCCGCTTCCGGGCAGAAATCAGTCTCGGCAAGAGCCAGCAGCACCCGTGAGGTGCCGTAAACACGATTGGACTCGTCGGGCTCGTGTTCGTTTCCAAACCACAACGGACACCACGCGCCTTCGGCTTCCTGCGTGCGCCGCAGGAAATCCGCCGCGCGCCGCGCGGCCAACTGGATTTTGCGCTGGAGCGATGATGGCATGACGCTCTTCCAGGCCGTCCAGGCTCGCAAGCTGTGCGCCGTGAGATCAGCGCTGCTGCGATCAAACGGTAGTTTGCCCCAGCCGCGGCAAAATGTGGGAATGCCGCCATCGCGATTCTGCAACTCCAACAACCACTTCACTCCTGCCACGACGGCTGGGTGGACTTCCGCCTCACGCACGCCTAGCGATTTCAACGCGAGCATCGCTCCCGCGGTATCGTCCGCGTCTGGCACACCGCCCGGAAGATTCGTCCAAGCCCACCCACCCGGGGCCGCGTTGGTGTAGGGATGGCGCTGGGAAAATTGCTGCTGCAAAATCCAGCCGGACACCGCGAGCTTTTCGGGATCGCTCAGCGGGAGCGCACCGGTGGCAGCAAGGCCCTCGATGGCGAGCGTTGTTACCCACGTTGCGAGGTTGGTGTCGATTGGCCAGCTGCCATCGGCTTGCGCCGAGTTTACGATGAACTCCAACCCGCGTTGAACCACGCGCTGTTCCGCCCGACCACTGGCGACCAGACTCATCACGACAAAACTTGTCAGCGGGATGGCTTCGAGAAATCCCCCGTTTGGCGGTTGAACCGAATCCAAAACACGCAGGGCTCGATCCGCAGCCAAAGAGCGGACGAAGCGGACGAAGGGGTTGGTCGACGGCGCATGGAAATGCCGCGCGTACCCGACGGCAATGAGCGCAGGCAGCGCGTAGCTCACCACCGGCAATCGCATGGCGGCGAACCATGACCGCGGAAAAAGTGCGAGTTCAAAAGGCAGCGGAATCACCTGGCGCCACTTTTGCGTTCCTGAACCCAATCGTCCTGCGAGCGCGCAATGAGTGAGAATGGGAATCGAAAACGTGCGATCGGCCGCGTAGAACTCGATGATTTTCGCCGCAAGGTTTTCCGGATCGAGATTGCCGATGCGCTGAGTCAGCCAGTGCACGGCAGCGGAAAGGGCCGGTTGATGCACCATGGCTGCGTCCGGCCAAATCCCAAAAGCCGCCCAGACCAGCGTGGTGGTGCTGAGATTGCTGCGGCTGCAAACGGTGTCGCCCCAGCCGCCATCTGCGTTGGCATGTTTCGCAAGCCAGCCCAGGCCTTGTTCGATCAGCCGGTCATACCGCGCCCCGGCCTGCTTGCTTTCCCGCTTCGCCAGCGCCAGGGCCACCACCGCTGTGGCCGTTGAGAGCGGGCTCGCGGACAGGTTGCCACTCCATGCGATTTTCCCGGAACGAAGTTCAAGCAGCGTTGTGCGCGCTTCTTCCAAAGCCTGTTCAATCAGTAGCGTGCTCAATGAATTGGTCAACCCAGACGGAGCAATATCGGAATCATTTCCACTCACATCGTCAAGGATTCCTTGAGGATGTACAGCCAGCCCTCCGTGCCATACTTGTCCTCGATTCCACAGTTGCGCCGCTCGAATACCTATCCTACCGTCGCTGCGTTTGTAGAATGAAAATCTATCTCGACGGCCGGTATTACGACGAAAAGAACGCGAAGATCAGCGTGTTCGACCATGGATTGCTCTATGGCGAGGGCTTCTTCGAGGGGATCCGCGCCTACAACGGCCGGGTTTTCAAGTTGAAGGAGCACATCGATCGTCTCTTCGATTCGGCAAAGGCCATTCTCCTCGACATCCCGCTTTCGAGGGCCGCCGTGATGCGCGCTGTAGTGGATACCTGCCGCCGGAACAATCTTCGCGACGGCTACATCCGCCTCGTCGTCACCCGCGGGGTCGGCACCCTCGGGCTCAATCCGAATCGTTGCCGTCGCCCATCGGTCATCGTGATCGCCGATCGAATCCAGCTTTATTCGCCCGCTCTCTACGCGCGCGGGATGGCCATCGTCACTGTGGCCACGGTCCGCAATCTGCACAGCGCGCTCAACCCGGCGATCAAATCCCTGAATTACCTCAACAACGTCCTGGCCAAGATCGAAGCCAACATCGCGGGCGTCGAGGAAGCCATCATGCTGAACGCATCCGGCTACGTCGCCGAATGCACCGGCGACAACATTTTCATCGTCAAAAACGGGCTCATCTACACGCCGCCGCTCTCGTCCGGGGCCCTTTACGGCATCACGCGCGGAACCGTCATGGCTTTGGCGGCCGAGCGGGGCATTGCTGTCAGCGAACCGAATCTGACCCGCTACGATCTTTATATCGCGGACGAATGTTTCCTGACCGGCACCGGCGCTGAGATCATCCCGGTGACGAAGATTGACGGGCGCGTGATCGGCACCGGCCGGCCCGGGCCTGTCACCAAGAGCCTGGTGAAAAAATATCACGCGCTGACGCAGGTCAGCGGCGAGCCGATTTTTTGATCGGTCGCGGCGTCAGGCGACGAATTTCCGGCGGAGATACTCCAGATGATGACGCGCCGCGGTGGGCTCACCGGTGGCGCGCTCCATCAATTGCGGGGGAAGCCATCGCTGGCCGTGAACGTGGATTTTCTGACGCAACCATCCGAGGAGTTCGCCATAGCGGGCGGCGGAGAGGGCGGAAGGCAGCGCGGGTTGTTCGCGAACGGCGCACGCCATCAATTGCGCGGCGTTGAGGTTGCCCAGTGTATAGGTGGGGAAATATCCGAACGCGCCGATGCTCCAGTGGGTATCCTGCAAACAACCGCGGGCGTCGTCGGGAACTTTCAACCCGAGCATTTTTTCAAATTCCTCGTTCCAGAACGCGGGAAGATCGGCGGGCTTGAGATGGCCTTCGATCAGCTGCATCTCGACCTCGAAACGGAGGATGATATGAAGGTCGTAAGTCACCTGGTCCGCTTCGACGCGGATGAACGACGGCGCGACGCGATTGATCGCGCGGGAGATGTGCTCGGGGGAAAATTTCTTCAGCGCAGGTAAATGACGGCACGCCGGCCCGTGCCAGTGCTCCCAGAATTCGCGCGTCCGGCCCACGTGATTTTCCCACAGACGCGATTGGGATTCATGGATTCCCATGGAGACATCGCGGCCCAGCGGCGTGCCGTAATGTTTTACCGGAAGCCCTTGATCGTAGAGGCCATGGCCGGCTTCATGGAGCACTCCGTAGAGGGACTGGACGAAATTCCGCGGGTCGTAGCGGGTGGTGAGACGACAGTCCCGCGCACCCACTCCCGTGCAAAACGGATGCGTGGTGGTGTCGATTCTGCCCGCGTTAAAATCGAAACCGATGGCTTCGGCGACCTCGCGATTAAAGGCCTCCTGTGCCGCGATTGGATAGTCGCCATCGAGTGCGGTCTCGGACATCCCGCGGGTGCGTTCCGCGGCGGGCGCGAGGATTTCAACGATGGCGGGGCGCAACTCAGCGAACAATTTTGAGAGATCCGCGGCGCGCGCTCCCCGTTCGTGCCCTTCCAGCAAGGCGTCGTAGCGGCAGCCCGAGTAGCCCCAGTGGTCGGCCATCCGGCGCGAAAGGCCGAGCACGGTTTCGAGATGCGATTGAAACAGGGCGAATTCACTGCGGCGCCGCGCCTCGGCCCATGCGTCGCGGGCCAGGGTGGTGGCCCGGTTGAATTCTTCGACCAATTCCGGCGGGAGTTTCGTGGCCCGATCGTAAGCCCAGCGCCAGTTGCGCACGTTCGCCGCTTCATCCGATTCCGGTCCGAATGCCCGATCTTCACAGGCCTTGATCCAATCGCCGACTTCGAGCGCGGTGAACTGGCGATGACTCCATCCGCTGAAAAAGGCGAGCTGACCCGCGCGGAATTCGAGCGCGGCACGGGGCATGTAGGTCTCCTCGTCCCACGTGAGCAGCGCGGTGGCGGCATCCACGCAGGCAATTTCGTGCGAACGAGCCAGGAGCCTGGCGTAGGGTGCGAAGTCGTGGGGCATGGGATTTCTTTTGCGCAGCCAATTTAGCGATTCACCAGCAGGACGGCAACAGCGCCGTCGAAGCGGGCGGAGTTGCCGGTGTGCCGCTTGCGAGGGTCGCGGTTGCTGGTTAGATTGTGCGTTCGATGACGAAGCCCAGTTTCACGCATGATGCGATCCGCCTTCGGGGGGTGCGGCATAATAACCTCAAGAATTTCGATCTCGATCTGCCCATCGGGAAGCTAACGGTGATCACCGGGCTGAGCGGTTCCGGAAAGAGTTCGCTGGCATTTGACACCCTCTTCGCCGAAGGCCAGCGGCGGTATATCGAGACGTTTTCCCCGTACGCGCGGCAATTTTTCGATCGGATGGACAAGCCGCAGGTGGACCGCATCGAGGGCATTCCGCCGGCGATTGCGATCGAGCAGCGCAATAGTGTTCGTTCGACACGTTCGACCGTGGGCACCATGACGGAGCTGTGCGATTACATGAAGTTGCTATGGCCGCACGTTGCGAAATTGCATTGCAAACAATGCGGTCAGCCGGTGCGAAAGGAATCGCCGCAGTTGGTCTGGGAACGGATCCGACAGAAGTCCGGCGTTGCGGGGGATGAAACCGGGGCCGATGCGCCCGAGGTGCTGGTCACCTTCATTTTGCCACTGTCGGAGAAGCTTCCATTTTCGGAGTCGCTGGGGCTAGTGGCACGGCAGGGATACCAGAGACTGTTGCTCGGCTCCGAAATTATCCGGCTCGAGGACGCGTCCGTAAAATTCGGCCTGAAAGCGCCGCCGGCGCTCGTGGTTGTGCAGGATCGGCTCAAGGTCGCTGAACCCAATCGGGCGCGATTCACCGAAGCCTGCGAGCAGGCGTATCATTTTGGAAAAGGGCGCTTGACCGTGCATATCCTGAAGCGCGCGGCGACGCCCTTGGCGTTCGTGATCCAACAGTCATCGCTATTCTCGCGCGATTTCCACTGTGCGGCCTGCGACATCGATTATCGCGAACCGTCGCCGGCGCTTTTTAGTTTCAACCATCCGGTGGGCGCCTGTCCTTCTTGCAAGGGTTTTGGCCGGATCATCAGCATCGATTACAACCTCGCGCTGCCGGATCGCTCGAAGACCCTCGCGGGCGGGGCGGTAAAGCCATGGCAGACGGGGATGAGCGCCGACTGCCAGCGCGACTTGATGAAGTTCTGCCGCGCCAGTGACATCGCAACCGATGTTCCGTTCGAGAAACTTTCACAACGCACGCAGGATTGGGTGATCGAGGGGGACACCGATTATGACACGGCGGATCCGGAGCATTCCTGGCCGCGCGCGTGGTACGGCGTGAAAGGCTACTTTCGGTGGCTCGAGAGCAAGTCCTACAAAATGCACGTGCGCGTCCTGCTCAGCCGGTATCGGGCCTACACGTTGTGCCCCGAATGCGGCGGCCAACGATTGAAACCGGAGGCGTTGCTTTACCGGCTGGAGTTGGTTGACAAGAAAGACGCGGCGCCACGCGCGGATGTTTCCTCACCTTCGTTGTCGCTGGCGGATTTTTATTCGATGTCGATCGAACGTGCTTTGAAGCTTATCGAGCAACTGGCGCAATCCCATTCGCTGAAGTCGAACGACCCGCTCGGCCTGGCCCTGAACGAAGTGCGCGCCCGTCTCAGGTATCTCGTGGAGGTCGGTCTCGGTTATCTCACGCTCGACCGCCCGACGCGCACGCTGTCGGGAGGCGAAACGGAGCGGGTCAACCTGACAGCCTGTCTGGGCACGCGTCTGGTGAACACGCTCTTCATCCTCGATGAACCGAGCGTTGGACTACACGCGCGGGACACGGCGCGTCTGGTTCATATTCTCGAGCAACTGCGCGACACCGGGAACACCGTCGTGGTGGTAGAGCACGAATCGAGCGTCATGCGGGCGGCGGATCACATCGTCGATCTCGGCCCTGGCCAGGGTGAGAAGGGCGGGCACATCGAGTTTAATGGTTCCCTGAAGGACCTGCTCGCCAGCAAGACGTCCTTGACCGGCCAATATTTGAGCGGCCAAAAACGCATCGAAATTCCATCACGCCGACCCACGATGGCGGGGCAGGGGGCCGGTACGCCGCGGCGATTGGATCGCGGAATTATCGACGATGTCCCATCGATGAAGGATGCGACGGTTCCTTTTGGGAGGAGCAGGGAGGTGGATCCCGTTCTGAGGATCCACAATGCGACGCGCCACAATCTGAAAAATGTGACGGTTGAAATTCCTCTGGGCCGCTTTGTCGCGCTCACGGGGGTGAGC
>JBEEGQ010000423.1:0-10210 GCA_041166945.1 Verrucomicrobiota bacterium | reverse complement strand
CCTGAAAAAATCCTCGGCAAATCTACTGTGACCCCTCATCGTGCGGCGAACGGCGGTGCGCCTTCAATGCCATCCGCCGGATGTTTTTCCAAGCACGTTGCGTATGTCTAAACTGGTCTTTATTGGCGAAAAGTTTGGCGGACGGGTCTACGAATTTGTCCCGGAAAAAACAACCGTGGGCCGCGGTGATCAGAACACCCTCGTCATCCGCGACGACTCCGTGTCCAACATCCATTGTGAAATCTTGGTCAACGGGCCGGAAGTGATCGTCCATGATCTCGGCTCGGCGAATGGAACTTATGTCAATGGCGTCCGCATCCAGGGCCAATGCCAGGTGAAGGACGGCCAGCTCGTGCGTTTCGGATCGGTCGAGGCGCGCCTGGATTTGGGACTTCGCCAATGGGAGGACACTGCAACGGAAGAGACCGCTGTCTTCGCCATGCAACGCATCATGCGTGACCAGCGACGCGAGAAGAAAACCCCCAAACCGTTGGATCCCTCCATGACCTTGGAGGCCGAATCGCGCCCGGAACTGGGCGATCACACCGTTCTGATGACCCGCCCAACGCCTCCTCCAGAAGCGCTGGCGCCCGCCTCCCCTGGGAAAACATCGGCTCCCTCCAAAGGGAATATCTGGCGGGTTATCATCACTTTCGCACTGCTCGCGGCGGGGACCGTGTTGCTCTGCTGGTTTGTGTCTCGAAAAAAATAAACCGAGGAGCGGGCAATCACTTTGGCTCTTCGCGCCGTTCCGACAGCGCAGGTTTTCGCAGAAAGCGGGCAAGAAAATACACAGGGACACCAGCGACGATGAGTGCCAGGCCCATTGCACAATTGATCAGGCCGGGCTTTCCTGCTGCCACCGCCGCCCTGTAGTTGGAGACATCATTGTAGATCGTGAGCGCCAGGAACAAGACAGCGAAGAGGACGAAGGCCGCGGGGACAAAAGGATAGGCGGGCACCTTGTAGGGCCGGGGAGCCAGGGGATCCTTGCGGCGCAGCACGAACACCCCAAATGCGCCCGCCGCGTAAAAAATCCAACCGACGAAAATCAGGGTATTGGTCAGTGTGTCGAAAGTGCCGCTGAATATCAGGATCGCCGCCCAAATGCATTGCGCGGTGAGCGCCGCGCCAGGAGTGTGGAAACGGGGATGCACCCGGCCCAACATCGCGGGCGCGACGCCGCGCTGACCCATGGAAAAGTAAACCCGCGCGCTGGTGAGAATCACGGCATTGTTGGCGCCGAAGGTGGAAAGCATGACGAGCACCGCAATCCATTTTCCGCCACCATTGAAGATTTTTTCGGCGGCGTCCGCGGCCACGAGTTTCGAACCGGCCATGGCGTCCGAGGGCAATACCCAGCAGTAAGCCGCATTCATCGCCAGATAGATGCCGGTGACGATCAGCATTCCGACCACCGTCGCGCGGGGGATCACACGCTGCGCATCCCGGACCTCGCCACCGATGAAGGAGGCCTTGACCCATCCGTCGAATGCCCAAAAGGCGCCCTGAAGTGCCGCGGCCACCGCCGCCGCAAGCGCGAGTCCTTGTTTCGGAATCGCGCTTCCTGCGGACGTGAGGTTCGCCATGCTCCCATGGGTGCTGGGCAAGAAAGCGCCCAACAACAGGGCACCCATCCCGGCCAATTTCGCGATCGTGCAAATGTTCTGCACCACGCCGCCAAATCGAACTCCCGCATAATTTATCGCCGTCAACACCACCACCACCAGCACTGCGACACTTTTGACCCCTATTTCCTTCAAGGGAGCGAGGTCCCCGATAAATGGCAGGTGCACCGACCAGCCGGCCAGCGCGGCGGGCAGCTCCCCCAGATCCAGGAAGCGCGTCGAGTATTCGGCAAATACATAGGCCAGCGCCGCAACGGATCCGGTTTGAATGACGATGAACGCCGCCCACCCATAGAGGAACGCCACGAACGGGCCATACATCCGTTCAAAATAAACGTATTGCCCGCCAGTCTCCGGAATCACTCCGGTAATCTCGGCGTTGGTGAGCGCGCCGAACATCGTGATGATTCCGGCGAGCAGCCAGATCCCCATCAGCCAGCCTGGCGACCCGATTTCCGCGGCCATGACGCCGGGTTTACGGAAAATCCCGGAGCCGATCACGCCTCCGACCACCAGCATGATGGTGCTGAACAATCCCAGGACGGGCAGCAAGCCTGGCGAGGAACGCGGCCCGGGTCGCGGCGTTTCAGGATCGGGAGTTGGCCGGGTCATTGTCGTGGCAGGGTAGGGGAGTGCCGGCCCGTGCGACAACTCCTACCTCTCCCCCTCCCTCTTCTCTATTTCGGAAATGGAGGAGAGGGTGCCCGAAGGGCGGGAGAGGAGGAGCATCCCTCCCGACGGGCGTTACGGGGCGCAATACGAGCACAGAAGTCCGGGGAGAGCTCTCCTTTATCGGAAACTTTCCATTGACATCGTTTCGCAACTGTCATACATGTCTATGACAGTAGGCCGATAGTTCGCATGTTGCTTCAACTCAATTTCAAGTCTGGCAAGCCGGCTTATTTGCAGGTGGCGGAACAGATCCGGGCGGCGGCGGCTTCCGGGGTGTTGCGTCCGGGCGAATCCCTGCCGCCCATCCGGCCCCTGGCCGAGCAGTTGCGTCTCAATCGCAACACGGTTGCCAAGGCGTACGCCGAGCTCGAAAGCCAGGGTGTCATTGAAACCCGGGCCGGCAAGGGCTGTTTTGTCACTGAAAACAATTCTCCATTCAAGAAGGCGGTGCGCCAGAAAATGCTGGGCGATGACATCGATGCCGCGATCGTTCAAGCGCACCATTTACAGGTGAGCGAAAAGGATTTCCTGCAGCTTGTCCACGAGCGGCTGGAAACGTTTCGCCGGAAAAATGAGAGCCACGCCAACCCACGGCCGAAGACCACCGATGAAAACTGACACCCCCGCCATCGAGATCGATCATCTCGTGCGCAAATATGGACGCTCAGACGCCGTGAATGGCCTGAGCCTTCGAGTGGCGGCCGGCCGTTGCTACGGTTTTTTTGGACGCAATGGCGCGGGCAAGACCACCACCATCAAATGTCTGTTAAACCTGCTTCGGCCCACCGCCGGCGCGGTGCGTATTTTCGGCATGGAACCGCATCGGGATGAAGTCGCCGTGAAATCGCGCCTGGCTTATGTACCCGATCAGGTGGCTTTCCATCCCTGGATGACGGTCCGCAACACGCTGGATTACCTGGCTTCATTCCGCGCGCGCTGGAATCAGCAGACAGAGAGAGAGTTGCTGGGACAATTTCGATTGGATGATGCCAAGAAGGTCAGTGCCCTTTCCAAGGGCCAGAAAACCCAACTGGCCCTGGTGGGTGCCGTGTGCGCGGAACCGGAATTGTTGATCCTCGATGAGCCGACTTCGGGCCTGGACCCGATCGTGCGGCGCGAGTTCATCCAAACCGTGATCGGCGCCTATCAGGATGCCGCTCCGGGAGAGCGGACCGTCTTTGTGTCGACTCATCTCATCACGGAGTTCGAGGGATTGATCGATGAATTTACGATTATCGACAACGGGAAAGAAACCCTGACGCTCGAGGCGGATGAAGCTCGCTCCAGGTTTCAAAAAATCCGGGCGCGATTTCATGCCGAGGCGCCGACAATGGATTTTGTCCCGGCGCAAAAGGTAAAGCGGGATGGGCGCGAGGTGGAAATCACGGTGAACGGCGACGCTGCCCGGGTGCTGGACCGGGTGAAAGCCATGGCGCCGGAATCGATCAGCATGGAAGGCCTGACGCTGGAGGAGATTTTCATCGAAAGCCTGCAATGATGAAAAGACCATTCGCATGAACCCCCGGACTGCAAAAGATATCAGGGTTTTGAGGCCGGCGTTGAGCCTGTTGCTGGTGGCGGCATTGCTCCCGATGGTGAGCGGACCGCACTGGCACGAAGCGTCGGAGATCTGGATCGTCGGTCTTTTTTTCACGGGCTGCCTGATCATGGGCGCAGAGATTTTTGGAAACGAGTTTCAGCACAACACGGTGCTGCTGCTCCTGAGCCAGCCGATTTCGCGCGCCCGGATCTGGCGGGAAAAGATGCGAACGCTGGCAGTGGCGCTGGCGCTGGGGACGGCGTGCGTGCTCGCCACCGTGCTGTGCTTCGACCGCCGGGTTGTATTGGCTGAGGATTTTCCGTGGCTCGGGTTTGCTCTGATCCCGATCGGAGCTTTCTGCAGCGTTCCATACTGGACTCTGGTTTTTCAAAGTTCCTTGATGGGAGGACTTGTCACGGTGGTGACGCCCACGGTGATCCTGGGTTTCAACAGCGCCCTGCATGAGCGCTGGCTTCAGAACCCCGACTCACTGGTGGGCGGATGGTTCAAGCTGACGCACCAGCTTCACCAGCTTTGGGTGCAGGATCCGGCGGGTGAAGAAAGCTCAGTGCTCACCATTCTCGTGGTGTATTGCGCTGTCTGCTGCTGGCTTGGCTACAGAAAATTCACCTTATTGGAGGTGGCCAATGCCCATTCATCCGCAGCGGGCCGGGAGCTCGGACTCCCTGTGCGACTGGAGAACGTCGTGTTGCGGCCGATGAGATTATTGGGAAGCAAATTTACAGGCGTCTTCGCGGTCCTTATGAAGAAGGAGTTGCGGCTTCAGCAAGTCGCGTTTGTGGGGGCCACAATCTTTTGTATGCTGGTGACGACCCTCGCCTTGCTCTTCGCGACAAGTTCCGCAAACGGATCCGGGCAGGGCTGGATCCCGGTATTCATCATGGGAAGCTTTGCCATTTATTTGCCGGTGCTGCCGCTGGTCGTTGGGAGCGTCGCAGTCGCGGAGGAGAAGGCGTGGGGCGTGGCCGACTGGCAATTTACTCTTCCGCCGTCCACCGGAACGCAATGGAGGGCCAAGGTGCTGACGGCGATGGGCACAAGTTTAATTCTCGGGGTGTTGGTACCATTGGCACTGGCCGCGACGGGGGGGATGCTTTTTGGAAAATCCAATCCGGAAGCCCTGCCGTTTTTGCATGAGATGCGTGACGGTTTGACGCCGCATGGTTTTCCTCTGGCGCCTGTCAGTACCGTGGTGGCTTTGATTTGTTGTCTGCTGGCGGGGCAGGCTCTGCTGACGAGCATAGCGATTTACGCCGGGACCTTGGTGACGAACACCTCGCGTGCGTTGATGCTCAGCCTGGGCATTATCCTGGTTTCGGCGGGAATCATTGCGGGGATTTGCACGCGAGTTGAGGTTTGGATGCTGCCTCGACAGACCGCCGAGAGCGACGCGCGCACCGTCTCGCTGGCGGTCGGCGGGGGGGTCTTGCTTTTAAGCACCTGCATGCTCCACATCCTGGCCTTTTGGAATTATCGCACGAGGGAACGCAGCCGAAAAGTTCTCGCTATCCAACTGCTGTTGCTCGTTCTCGCGGCTGTCCAAGGGGCGGCCGCAATACTATTCGTAGCTTGGGCGTTCCGCGGACCGGCTTAGCGCGGAGGTGGTGGCGCCAGCGGTTTTGGCGGAGCCAATGGTACATTCGACGGAGGAGCGGGATTGCCTGGAGGCGCTGGAGGCGTGTTAGGCGGCGGGAGTGGATTCTGCGGCGGCGCGGGGTTCGCCGGAGGTGTCAAGCCGGGCAATGGCACCGCATTCGTCGGCGCGATCCCACCACGATTGGTGTCGAAAGGACCGAAGCGATTGGTGCGAAAACCATTCGTGCCGGGAAAACCGGGGCGGACCAGGTTGGAAAACCCAGGCCGGTTCGTGAAGCCGGGAGGCAGGTTCGTGCCGAGACGATTGGTGAATGGCGATCGACCTAACGGCGGAGGGTCGGCTGCGAAGGTCGCAGCGGTTCCCGTCAACAGGAGCAAGGCAATGATTCTCATAATCAAACGGAGTTGAGGGTTGGCCCATGTCCGGCCGTGTGGAATTCCGCCCGGACAAAGGCAGGTGCAACCAGCACTTGACGCAACATACTCCACGGCGCGGGAGACGCCATCGGAGAATGGGAAGCCCGGTGTGACCGCACGTAGCGCAGACTTCCAGTCTGCTGTATCGCCGACTTCCAGTCGGCAGGCGTTTGATAATCCTGGCGCAAAAGGCATCGCCCAACGCATGCGGATTGGAAATCCGCGATACAGCAGACTGGAAGTCCGCGCTACAGGGGGTGAAGCAGTCGCGGCTCGAAGCGCCACCAACAACTTCGGGCTGCACCCAGTGAGCGGGGAAGTCGGGTTTGAGTCTCGTTACCTCGACCGCTACTGATGGGACGGGCAGTTAGTAGCGATAATGGTCAGGCTTGTAAGGGCCATCAGTTGGCACGCCGAGGTATCCGGCTTGTTTGGGAGTCAGTTGGGTGAGTTTGACGCCGATGCGATCGAGATGCAGACGGGCCACTTCCTCGTCGAGACGCTTGGACAATCGCGAGACACCGATCTTATTGGTGTCGCGATTCCTCCATAACTCCAGCTGTGCGAGGCATTGGTTGGTGAAGCTGGCGGACATCACGAAACTCGGATGGCCGGTGGCGCAACCCAGATTCACAAGACGTCCTTCCGCCAGCAAATAGATCGTACGCTGGTTGGGCAGGATGTATTTGTCGTACTGCGGCTTGACGTTGATCTTTTTGACACCCTTCAAGTTGTTGAGGCGGTCGACTTGTATCTCGTTGTCGAAATGGCCAATGTTACAAACGATCGCCTGGTCCTTCATCTTGAGAATATGGTCCAGCGTGATCACATCGCAGTTGCCCGTGGTGGTGACATAGAGATCAGCGGTCCCGAGGGTCTCCTCGATGACCGTCACTTCGAATCCTTCCATGGCGGCCTGGAGGGCATTGATGGGATCGATTTCCGTGACGATCACCCGCGCGCCGAAACCGCGCAAGCTGTGGGCGCATCCCTTTCCGACGTCGCCGTAGCCGCAGACGACCGCGACTTTGCCGGCGATCATGACATCTGTGGCGCGTTTGATGCCGTCAGCGAGAGACTCGCGGCATCCGTAAAGATTGTCGAATTTCGATTTGGTGACCGAATCGTTGACGTTGATGGCGGGGACCAGGAGTTTGCCGGCTTCCAGCATTTGATAAAGCCGATGAACGCCGGTGGTGGTTTCCTCGCTGACACCCTTCCATTCGCGAACGATGGAATGAAACCAGCCCGGCCTGTCGCGCCCGCATTTTTTGAGAAGATTCTTGATGACGGCCACCTCGTGATTGTCGCTGGGTGAATTGATCCAGTTGTCGCCATTCTCCATGTCATAACCTTTATGGAGCAGGAGTGTGGCGTCGCCGCCATCATCGACGATGAGCTGCGGGCCTTTCATCCCCGGATGGGTGAGAGCGTCGAGCGTCAGTTTCCAATATTCATCGAGGGACTCGCCTTTAAAGGCAAAGACGGGGATGCCCGCCTGGGCGATGGCGGCGGCGGCGTGGTCCTGGGTGCTGAAAATGTTGCAGCTGGCCCATCGGACAGAGGCTCCGAGTTCACCGAGGGTCTCGATCAGCACGGCCGTTTCGATCGTCATGTGGAGCGATCCAGTGATGCGGACGCCTGCCAGTGGCTTTCGCGTGCCGTATTTTTTGCGGATCGCCATGAGGCCGGGCATTTCGTGCTCGGCCACCTCGATGGATTTTCGGCCCCACTCGGCGAGCGAGAGGTCGCGGACAAAAAAGTCAGGCTTCCCGTTGGTGCCGGGAGGCCGTGACGTTGCCGCTTTGGTTTTGGCTTTGGCTTTGCGCGAAGGGGTCAGTTGGACTTTGGCCATAAGATGGTTCTTGGTTTGGAGAAAAACGCCGGATTATTTCACCGCCCGCTTGAGCGCCGCAGCCTTGTCGGTGCGTTCCCAAGTAATGCTGTCGAGGTCGTCCACTTTTCCGAAATGCCCGTAGTTGGTCGTTTTGGAATAAATGGGGCGAAGCAGGTTGAGTTGCCGAACGATGTCCGCAGGCTTGAAACTGAAAACGCTGCACACGGCCTTTTCAATCGCCTCGTCAGAGACTTTGCCGGTTCCAAATGTATTCACGCAGACGCTGACCGGATCGGGATAGCCGATGGCATAGGCAAATTGGATTTCCGCGCTGGTCGCCAGGCCTGCCGCCACAATGTTTTTGGCGACATACCGGCCCATGTAGGCGGCACTGCGATCCACTTTGCTCGGATCCTTGCCCGAAAAGGCGCCACCGCCGTGACGACCCATCCCACCATAGGTATCCACGATGATTTTACGGCCGGTGAGCCCCGTATCGCCCTGCGGTCCCCCCACGACAAAACGGCCTGTCGGGTTGATCAAATACTTGGTGTTCTTCGTCAGGAGCCGCCGCGGCAATGTCTTTTTGATCACTTCCTCGATGCAAAACTCCTTGATGGTCCTGTGCTTGGCTGCCGCCGCGTGCTGGGTGGAAATTACGATGTTGGTAATCTCAACCGGCTGGTCGTCCACATAGCGCACCGATACCTGTGACTTCGCATCCGGCCGCAGCCACTGCACCCGGCCGCTCTTGCGAATAGAGGTCAGTTTGCGCCCCAATAAATGGGCGTACATGACCGGCGCGGGCATCAATTCATCCGTCTCGTTGCACGCATAGCCAAACATCAGGCCCTGATCCCCGGCTCCCTGCTCGGCCTTTTCCTTTCCATCAGCGGCGCGATCATCGACGCCCTGCGCGATGTCCGGGGATTGCGATGTGATCGCATTCATGATCAGCACCTTGTCGGCGTGGAAAACATCATCGTCGTGCGTGTAGCCGATTTCGCGAATGGCATCGCGGGCGATGGCGCTGAAGTCGAGCCTGGCTTTGGTGGTGATTTCGCCGCCGACAACGACCAGATTGCATTTGGCATAAGTCTCGCAGGCGACCCGGCTGTATTTATCCTGTGCGAGGCAGGCGTCCAGGACGGCGTCAGAGATGGTATCGCACACCTTGTCCGGATGGCCTTCGCCGACGGACTCCGAGGAGAAGATATAATTTTTGCTCATTCAATTTTGTTGTCGCGCAGCCCGCGATGCAAGCCACGTATTGACGTATCAGGATGCGAAGATATATTGAACTGACAATTCGTCAACCTGGAATTTCAATCCCGAATTTGATCCCGTTATGCGGGCGGTGTCGTGGGCGGGCGAAATCGGGGTTCGCCATCCGCCCCACGTATCTCGTAAGAATCGGGCCGGACTTTAGGCAAAGAAAACAACGTTCCCGTCATCGCATGTCTTCCACCCTCCGTTCCCTGCGCGCGCTGGGCGATCCAACCCGTCTCCGCATCATGTCGCTCCTCGAGCGCGACGAGCTTTCCGTCAACGAACTCCAGGAGATTACCCACCTGGGGCAATCGCGAATCTCGACCCACCTGGGCCTCCTCCAGGATGCCGGCCTCGTTCAATCCCGTCGCGAAGGCAAGAGGACCTTTTACAGGGTCACACCGCAGCCGGATTCGGCAGCCCGCGATGTGATCCTGGTGGCGGCGCGAGGCGCGAAGGAGATGCCCGAGCACGGGGCCGACCAGGTGAATCTCAAGCGCATACTCGCCCGGCGCCAGGATCAGCAGCAGGTTTACTTCAACCAAATTGCGGGCCGGTTTGATCGGAGCTATGGCCCGGGCCGCTCGTGGCAGGCCTTCGGTCATCTTCTCCTCCGCATCCTGCCCCCGATCACCGTCGCCGACCTCGGTTCGGGGGAAGGGTTGCTCAGCGAATTGCTCGCGCGCCGCTGCAAGAAGGTCATCGCGGTGGACAACTCCGAAAAAATGGTGGCCTTCGGCGCCAACAAGGCGAAAAAGAACGGCCTCAAGAATCTCGAATTCCGCCTGGGGGATTTGCAGAATCCTCCCGTGGAACCCCAGTCGGTTGATGTGGCGATCCTGAGCCAGGCGTTGCATCACGCGACAGACCCGGGCAGCGCCATCGTGGCGATCCATCGGATGATCAAACCGGGCGGGCAGATTCTGATCCTCGACCTGTTGAAGCACAACTTCGAGCAGGCGCGGGAGCTTTACGGGGATCGCTGGCTGGGTTTTCCCGAAAGCGAAGTCCATCGCTGGCTCGAAGCCGCGGGATTTAAAAAAATTGAAGTCAGCGTCGTCGCGCGCGAGGAACAGCCTCCGCATTTCGCCACCATTTTGGCTGCCGGCGAGAAGTGACTTGTCGCCGACCGGTGCATCCCAAAGTTGTTGGTGGCCGTCCGAGCCGAGACCGCTTCGCTCCCCGTAGCGCAGACTTCCAGTCTGCTGTATCGCGGATTTCCAATCCGCA
>JBEEGQ010000422.1:0-16060 GCA_041166945.1 Verrucomicrobiota bacterium | reverse complement strand
GGATGGCAGCTTGAGAAGATGTTCACGAGTCTATGAGAATCATGATGAACGGACGGAAATTTACGGCCCTGGTGGTTGCAATGCTTGCGGTGAACACGCCGGCCTTTCCTGCGGAACGCCTCGCGTCCTCCGACGCGTCCGTCAGCTTTTATCGCGAAGTCCGCCCGATTCTTCAGGCGCAATGCCTCGGATGCCACCAGCCGTCCAAAGCCAAGGGCGGCTATGTGATGAGCGACTTCAAAAAACTCCTGGCTGGCGGCGATAGCAAAGAGGCGGCCATCGTCCCCCGTCAGCCTGCGAAAAGTCATCTTGCCACGCTGATCACGCCGCAAAATGGCGAGGCCGAAATGCCCAAGGGCAAACCGGCGCTGCCCGATTACGAGATCGAACGCATCAAGGCCTGGATCACCCAGGGAGCCATCGACGACACGCCGCCGGATGCCGTGAAACATTACGACGCCGAACATCCACCTCTCTACACCCGGCCGCCGGTGATCGCGGCCCTCGACATTGCACCGGACGGAAAACTCCTCGCCATCGCCGGTTTTCACGAAATTCTTTTGCATCATGCCGATGGATCCGGCCTCGTCGCACGGCTGATCGGCCTCTCGGAACGGGTGCAGTCCGTGCGATTTTCACCGGACGGCCAGTGGCTCGCCGCGGCAGGCGGGAATCCGGCGCGCATGGGTGAAATTCAGGTCTGGGATGTGGCGAAGCGGAAACTGGCCATCTCCGTGCCGGTCACTTACGACACCCTTTACGGCGTCAACTGGTCTCCCGACGGCGCGCTGATCGCGTTCGGCTGCACCGATAATTCGGTGCGCGCCATCGAAGCCAAATCCGGCAAGGAAATCCTCAAGCTCAGTTCCCATAACGACTGGGTGATCGACACCGTCTTCTCGATCAAGGGCGACCATGTCATCTCCGTCGGCCGCGACATGACGGCCAAAGTCACGGAGGTTGCCACCCAGCGGTTCATCGACAACATCACCTCGATCACGCCCGGCGCGCTGCGCGGCGGCATCCAGGCAGTCGCGAGACATCCCGCGCGCGAGGAGATATTGGTGGGCGGTTCGGACGGCGTGCCCCAGATCTATCGCATCTTTCGACAGACCGAACGCAAGATCGGCGATAACGCCAATCTGATCCGTAAATTTCCGGCAATGGAAGGGCGCATCTTCAGCGTGGATTACAGCGCGGACGGCAAACGCATCGCTGCCGGAAGCAGCCTCGATGGCGAAGGCTATGTGAACGTCTATGCCGCAGAATTTGACTCCAAGATGTCCACGAACGTCATCGCTGCCCTTAAGAAAACCGTGGGCGAACAATCCAAGGAGGAAAAGGCGGTCATCGAAAAATATGTCACGGCCGATGTCAAACTCCTGGCCCATGCCAAATTGCCGGCGGCCATTTATTCCGTCGCGTTCAGTCCGGATGGCAAAACCCTCTTTGCGGCGGGCGACGACGGACAGGTGCGCCTGATGGATCCCGTCAGCGGTGAAGTGACGAAGGCGTTCCCGGTCGCATCGATTTCCAAATCCAGGGCGATCGCCAGGCCGGCGTCCGTGGCCCGCGCCACATCCCGGGCCGCGCAGTCCGCGGATGAACCCTTTCCAAAAAACGCCCGGGTCATCGGGCTGGAGATTCAGCCGGACCGGCTCAAGTTCACCTCCCGCAATGAATATGCGCAGATGCTGGTGACGGCGAAACTCGACAACGGGGAGACGGTGGATGTGACGCGCACCGCGAAGCTTGAGGCGCCGGCCAGGCTGGCGGCCATTTCCCCGCGTGGCGTCATCGAGCCGCGGGCCAACGGCTCCGGCACTTTGCAAATCTCCTATGGCGGCAGGACCACTTCCGCAAGGCTGGAAATATCCGGCCAGACTGATGGGTTCCATGCCGACTTCGTGCGCGATGTAAATCCCGTTCTCGCCAAGGCCGGTTGCAACGCCGGCACCTGTCACGGCGCCAAAGACGGCAAAAACGGATTCAAGCTCTCGTTGCGCGGTTATGATCCCGCCTATGACCTCCGCGCCTTCGTCGATGATCTCGCCGGTCGCCGTGTCAACCCGGCGTCTCCGGATGACAGTCTCATGCTGTTAAAAGCCGTCGCCGAAGTGCCCCATGAAGGCGGGCGGCGGATGACGATCGACACGAAGTATTATCAGATCTTGCGGGCATGGATCGCAGGCGGCGCGAAGCTCGACCGCAAATCGGCCCGCGCCGCGCGGATCGAAATTCTGCCGCGAAACCCGGTCGTGCAGGAGATCGGCTCCCGGCAGCAGATGCGCGTCGTGGCGACGTACCCGGATGGCACGACACGCGATGTGACGTGCGAAGCCTTCATCGAAAGCGGCAACAACGATGTGGCGAAAGCGGACGAGAGCGGTCTTGTCACCACGCTGCGACGAGGCGAAGCGCCGGTGCTCGCCCGTTACGAAGGTGCCTACGCCGCGACCACGGTGACCGTGATGGGCGAGCGCTCGGGTTTTGCTTGGAAGGAAACGCCTGCTAACAACGCCCTGGACGAGCTCGTGGCGGCAAAATGGAAGCGGATGAAAATCCAGCCGTCCGACCTCTGCACCGACATCGAGTTTGTGCGGCGGCTTTATCTGGACCTGGCGGGACTGCCGCCGAACCCGGCGCAGCTCGATGAATTCTTGGCCGACAAACGCGAATCGAGGATCAAGCGGGACGCGTTGATCGACCGGCTGGTGGGCGGCCCGGATTACGTGGATCACTGGGCCAACAAATGGGCGGATCTGTTACAGGTCAACCGCAAGTTCCTCGGCGAAGAGGGCGCGCGCCTGTTCCGCGACTGGATCCATTCCGAAGTGGCCACCAACACCCCGTATGATCAATTGGTCCGCAAAATCATCACGGCGCGCGGGTCCAACAAGGAGAATCCCGCCGCCAGCTATTGGAAGATTCTTCGCACACCGGCGGAAACGATGGAAAACACAACCCACTTGTTTCTTGCGACCCGTTTCAACTGCAACAAGTGCCATGACCATCCGTTCGAACGCTGGACCCAGGACCAATATTATCAGATGGCCGCGTGGTTCGCACAGGTCGACCTAAAGGCGGACCCGGCCGCGAAGGACAAAAAAATAGGCGGCACCGCGGTCGAAGGCGCCAAGCCACTGTTCGAAATTGTCGACGACAAAACGGCGGGAGAAGTCACCCACGATCGCACCGGGAGGATTTCGCCCCCGGACTTTCCGTATCCGGTCAAGTTCGTCCTGGACGCGAAGAATCCCTCGCGTCGCGAACAACTGGCCTCGTGGATCACGTCGCCCGACAATCGCTATTTCGCCTCGAGCTTTGTCAACCGGGTCTGGGGCTACCTCCTCGGTGTCGGGATCATCGAACCCCTCGATGACACCCGCGCGGGCAATCCGCCGACAAATCCCGAGCTTTTAAATTATCTGGCCCAGGAATTCATCCGGAGCGGCTTCGATGCGCAGCATATCGTCAAGCTGATCTGCAAGTCGCGCACGTATCAACTCTCCATCGTCGGCAACCAATGGAACGAGGATGACGCGGTGAATTTTTCACGAGCCCAGGCGCGGAGGCTTCCCGCCGAGACCCTGCTCGACGCGGTGTTCGCCGTGACCGGGGCGACGCCGGATTTTCCGGGTGCCAAGGCGGGGACACGGGCGGCGCAATTGACCGACTCGGCGCTCGATTTGCCCAGCGGCATCCTGGCGAACCTGGGACGTCCCGCGCGCGAGAGCGCGTGCGAATGCGAGCGGAGCAGCGATCTCCGGCTCGGCTCCGTGATGGCCCTGCTGAGCGGCCCCGCGGTGTCCGGCGCCATCAATGATTCGAAAAACACCATCGCCAGGCTGGCTGTCGAGGCCAGGACCGATGCCGAACTCGTCAACCAGCTTTTTCTCCGGATCCTCAACCGTCCTGCCACCGATGCCGAGATCCGCGCCGCGCTGGCCAACAGGGACGGCATGGAAAAGGAAAATCGCGATCTGAAGGGCACCCTCGCCCGCAAGGAGGAATCGTGGCGGCCCGTCCTGGCGCAAAAGGAAAATGAACGCGCCCTGGCTCTCGCCAAAGCAAAGAGCAACCTCGCCAGCTATGAAAAGGAAATGGAATCCACCGTCGCCCGCCGCGAGGCCGAGCACGCTGCGGCGGTCGCAAAGGCGGAGACGGAAGTGAAGAAGAGCGAGTCCGGGCTGCCCGCCAAGCTGGTCGCCTGGGAGCGCGGCCTCGATTCCAACCGCCTCGGAACTGCATGGCAACCCGTGACTCCCAAGCAGGTCAAGGGACGAGCCGGCGTCGAATTGCGCATTCTCAAGGACGGCACCATCCAGGCCTACGGGGCCAAGGTCCAAACGGATTACACCGTCACCGCCGACATCGGAGCGACCAATATCACGGGAATCATGTTGGAGACGTTGCCGGATGATTCACTCCCCGATTTCGGACCCGGGCGCGATGCCGGGAGTTTTGTGCTGACCGAGTTTCGTGTGAAATTCGCTGTGAAAGGCGAAAAAATCGACGGGAAGTTCAAGGAGGTCGCGCTCAAGGATGTGCGCCTGGATTATCTGCAGCAGGGTTATCAAACCAACCAGGTGATCGACGGCAAGGACGTCGCAGGGGTTCGCGAAGGCTGGTCGATTGGCGGCGCACCGCCCGGCAATCCGCATTGGGCGACGTTTCAATTGACCAAGCCGCTCGCGCTGGCGAAGGGCGGCACCCTGCGTTTCGAGCTGAATCAAAAATACAAGGACGGCCGCAGCATCGGCCGTTTCCGCCTCTGGACGACCAGCTCGTCCGCCCCGCTCGACCGAGGGCTGCCCGAGGACATCTCGAATGTTGTCGCCAGTCCGGCGGCCGATCGAACTCCGGAGCAGGCAGCGAAGCTTGCCAAATATTATCGCGGAATCGACCCGGACCTTTTGAAGCGGGACCAGGCGTTGCTCGTGGCGAAGCGTCCGATGCCCGAAGATCCGAAACTTGCGGAATTGCGGGCGTCCATCACGAAGGCTTCGGCGCCAGTTCCGACCGATGCCGCGTTGTTGCAACTAAGGGAGGACGCGGCCGCCAGCGAAAAACAACTGCTGAACAAACGCCTGACGGGCGCGCAGGATCTTGCCTGGGCGCTGATCAACAACCCGGCATTCCTTTTTAACCATTGATTTTAGTGGCGTCCCAGCATAACAACCCATCCTGGCAACCAGAGGCTGAATTATGATCAAAATACCCGGCGAACTTTGCACCGACCTGTGCAATCCAAATCTGAAGATGACCCGCCGCGATTTGTTGCGCGTGGGCGGCTGCGGCGTGCTCGGGCTGAGTCTCGGCTCCATCTTCCAGTTGCAGGCCATGGCCAAGGAATCCAGCAAGGGCGGCGGACCCGGGTGGGGCCAGGCCAAAAGTGTCATCATGGTGTATCTCCAGGGCGGCCCGAGCCACCTGGACTTGTGGGATCCGAAGGAGAACGTGCCGGACAACATCCGTTCCTCGTTTAAAAATATTCCGACCAAAATCCCCGGCATTCAGTTCACCGAGATCCTGCCGGGGCTGGCCAGGGTCAACGACAAGTTCACCATGATCCGGTCGATGAGTTACACTCCGAACGGGCTCTTCAATCACACGGCGGCCATCTACCAGATCATGACCGGCTACACGACGGACAAGGTCAGCCCGTCCGGCCAGCTCGAACCGCCCAATCCTAAGGACTTCCCGAACTTCGGCTCCAATCTCGTTCGGCTGAAACCCTCCACCGAACCGATGCTCCCGTTTGTCATGCTGCCCCGGCCGTTGCAGGAATCGAATGTCGTGGGCAAAGGCGGCTCCGCCGGTTTTCTCGGCAAGGGCTTCGATCCCTACACGCTCTATCCGGATGGCGACGACATGGACATGGGCAAGATGGACAAAATCAAGACCGACGACCTGAAGCTTCCGCCCGAAGTTTTTGCGATGCGCCTCGAACGCCGCGCGCGCCTCCGCGAAGCCATCAGCGACGCAATGCCGGAGATCGACAAGGCCGTCGGCAGCTACAATCTCAACGAGTATTACGATCGCGCGCTGAGCCTGATTGTCTCAGGCCGCGCCCGGACCGCATTTGATCTGGCGCTGGAACCGGAGGCGATGCGGGATCGTTATGGGCGGAATACATTTGGGCAAAGCTGCCTGCTGGCGCGGCGTCTCGTCGAAGCGGGCACCCGCGTGGTGGAAGTCATCTGGCCGAAGGTGGCCAACTCGGACAACCATTCCTGGGATCACCACGTGGGTCTCACAAAACGGATGAAAGATCAGTCGGGGCCGATGCTGGACCAGGGACTTTCGGCGCTGATCGAGGATCTGGATCAACGCGGGCTTTTAAAGGATACACTCGTCGTTGCCTTGGGCGAATTCGGGCGCGCGCCCCAAAAAGGAGTGAGCACCTCGGGCAACGGCAACAGCGCCGACGGCCGGGATCATTGGCCTTATTGCTACACCAGCATCGTCGCGGGCGCGGGCATCAAGCGGGGCTATGTCCATGGCAAATCGGACAAAACGGGCAGCAGCCCGGCCGAGGACCCCGTGCATCCGATGGAACTTCTCGCGACGCTCTATCACGCGTTTGGCATCGATCCAGAGACCATTGTTTACAATCACCTCAAGCAACCGCGCGAGTTGGTGAAGGCCAAGGCGGTGACGAAGCTGTTCAGTTGAGCGGGTCATTCCGCCGTCGGGCTCAGATGCCTTCGGCGATGAAGATGGACGAGTTCTCCGGGACGACAAGTTCCGGTCCCAGCGGCTCATTTTCCCGCGACAAAATCCGGTAATTGCGGATGTGCAAAGACACCTTGCGCCCGTCATAGAGGGCGAGGTTGGCGTAGTCCTCCTTGGAAATGCGCGATCGCAGCACCAGCCCGGACGGCAGCTCGAGTTCCAGCCGCAGCATTACGCCCAGGAAGAACGTGTGCCGGACAACCGCCTGATACGGATATTGCTTGAGGTCGGGGGAGAGCTGGACTGAGAACGGCCGAAACCCGATCCGGATTCGTTCCCCGTCGGCATAACCGGCCGCCGGAAAGCGCAGCTCGCTGCAACGGCCCACTCCCTTGTCCACCACCAGCTCGAGGACATTCATCACGCCGATGAACCGCGCCACAAATTCGTTGGCCGGCTGCTCGTAGACCTCGCGCGGCGTCGCGATCTGTTCGAGATGACCCCGCGAGAAAATCACGATGCGATTCGACACCTCCATCGCCTCCTCCTGGTCGTGCGTGACAAACAATGTCGTCAATTTCAGCTCCTCCTGCAGCCGCACTAGCCAGTCGCGCAGGTCCTGTCGAATCTTGGCGTCCACGGCCCCGAAGGGTTCATCGAGGAGCAGCACGGTGGGTTTGGAAGCGAGGGCGCGGGCGATGGCCACCCGCTGGCGCTGCCCGCCGGAGAGCTGGTGCGGATACCGCTTGTCCAGGCCGTCGAGCCCCAGCAAATCGATCAGCTCACGGACCCGTTCCTCGATCGCCTTTTTCTTCCACTTCTTGATCTTCAGCCCGAAAGCGATGTTCTTGAGAACGTTCATGTTCTTGAACAGCGCGTAGCTCTGAAAAACAAAGCCGATGTTCCGCTTCTGGACCGGGATGTCATTCACCCGCTCGCCGCGGATGAAAAGATCGCCCTCGGTGGGGACCTCGAGGCCCGCGATCATTCGCAACACCGTCGTTTTGCCCCCGCCGCTGGGGCCCAGCAGGGCGAGCAACTCCCCCTCCTTCACCGTGAAACTGACATTGTCCACGGCGGCAACTTCGCCAAAATGTTTGCTGACGTTGCGTATTTCGATGCTCATGAGCAGGACTTGGAGAGAAACGGGAAAAAAGTGAACACAAACGGAGGCGCTGGATGCATCAACGCGGGTGATTGGAGGAATGGACGCGCATGACTATTTGGCGGCCGGGTCCATTTGCTGGGCCCGTTCGTACTCGCGCTCGGTTTTCCATTCAAGAAACGTCTTGAGCCCCAGGGTGAGCAAAGCCAGAACCGCCAGCAGGCTGGCCACCGCAAACGCCGCCGTCGCGCTGTCAGCGGTCGCGCTGAGATGCAGCTTCTCGACCCGCAACGGCAGCGTCTCGGTCTGCCCCGCAATTTTGCTGGAGACCACCGACACCGCGCCGAATTCGCCGATGGCGCGCGCATTGCAAAGGATGATGCCGTAAAGGAGGCCCCACTTGACGCTCGGCAGTGTCACGTGCCAGAAGGTTTTCAATCCGCTTGCCCCCAGGGTCAGCGCCGCCTGCTCCTGTTCGCTCCCTGTGGTTTGCATCAACGGAATCAATTCGCGCGCGACAAAAGGGAAGGTGACAAACAGCGTCGCCAGGACGATTCCCGGCACGGCGAAAATGATATGAACATTGTGCTCGTCCAGCCAGTGTCCAAAAAATCCCTGCATGCCGAACAGGATTACGAACATCAAGCCCGTGACCACCGGGGATACCGCGAATGGCAAGTCGATGACAGCGGTCAGGAGCGCCTTCCCACGGAATTCGAACTTCGCGATGGCCCAGGCCGCGGTCAGTCCGAAAAGGGCGTTTAACGGAACGCAAATCAACGCGACCAGCAACGTGAGGCGGATCGCTGAGAGGGTGTGGGGATTGACAAGCGAGCGCCAATAGAGCCGCCATCCGTGCGCCAGCGCCTGCGCAAAAACATTGACCAGCGGCAGCAGCAACAGCGCGAACGCAAACAGCAGAGCCACCGAGATGAGAACCGCCCGCGAGAAGGGGGACTCCTCGGAGCCGCGATCCGATTTTTGCCGCGATGGGCTTCGATTGGTTTTTACAGTGCCAGCCATGGAATTAATTTAAGAACTCAACGGAAGTGAAACTCATCCCTCATTCCTGGTAACGGCCCGCCCAGCGTTCGAGCAGGTTGATGCCCACCAGCAGGACAAACGATAAAACCATCAGGACAACCGCCAGCGTGATGGCGCCGGGAATCTCGAATTCATCGAGCCGGATGATGATAAGCAGCGGGGCGATCTCAGTGTGGTAAGGCTTGTTGCCCGCGATGAAAATCACGGACCCGTATTCGCCAATGGCCCGTGCAAACGCGAGCGCGAAGCCGGTGATCACGGCGGGCAGCAGGGTCGGGGCGATGATGCTGCGAAAGGTGCGGAACCGGCCCGCGCCCAGGGTTGCCGCCGCCTCTTCGGTTTCGCGTTCGAGATGTTCCATCACGGGCTGCAACGTCCGGACGACGAATGGCAGTCCCACGAAGGTGAGCGCGATGATCACCCCGAGCTGGGTGAAGGCGCCATGGATGCCCATCGGAACCAGGAATCGTCCCAGCCAGCCGCCCGGCGCGAAGAGGTTGGCGAGAGTCAATCCAGCAACCGCCGTCGGCAGGGCGAAAGGAAAATCAACCAGGCCATCCACGAAACGGCGGCCGGGAAAACGATAGCGAACGAGCACCCAGGCAAGAATGCTTCCGAATATGGCGTTGACGCACGCGGCGATCAATGAGGCGCCGAAGGTGAGTCGATAGGCCGCGAGCGCGCGATCGGTGACAGCCAGGCGCCAGAAGTCATGCCACGAAATTTCAAAGGCCTTGAGGAACAGGGCGCCGATGGGAATCAGGACGAGCGCGCCCAGATAAAAGAGCGTGTAACCCATCGTCAAGCCGAACCCCGGCAGCACATTGAATTTCTTTTGCCGCATTAAGCGCGCAGAGGGTAGCCAGGCCGGCCCGTTCGGCACAATCCTAGAACGCATGCTGACAGCCGGCGACGATCCGGAGCGCACCGCCCCATTTTCAGCTATTCCCGGCAGGCCGATCCCGGTGGTTCCCGCGGTCTCTGAAACCAAATGTAACCTTTGGGGGCGTCATGCCGACTAGACAGGTATCACTCCGGCTCGGACGAGCGGATATTTGAGTCTGCTTATGAACGCACGCAGGTTTACTTTCCCATTATTCCCGTTGGCGGCCGCGATCTGGCTTGGACCGTGGGTGGCGGCCGCGGACAACTTCACCGATCCTCCCGCCCCTTCCCTGGGCGTCTCGACGCTGTCAAATGGCCAGCGTCGCGTGACGTTTGGACCCTACCCTGCCGGCAACATCTTTCGCATGTTGCGAAAGAGCAGCCTGGGCGATCCGTGGCTGGAGGATCTCACGGGTGCCTTCTCGAATCTCACCTGGACCGCGCCCGCGGTCGCGAGCAACGTTTTTCATCAGCTCGAGGTGACACCTCTTTCCAGCAACGCGCTGCTCACGACGACGGTGCTCAGCAAGCTGGCGTACGGCCCGACTCCGGAACTCCTCGATCGCCTCGCGACCGTCGGGGCCGACGTCTACATCCACGAACAATTGAATCCTGAAACCATCGTGGAACGAGCGGCCACGGCGGCGCCCGCGATTAATTCCCTGATGGCGACGTTTGGCAGCCCGACGACCGTGATCCCTTCGGGCAACAACGCCACCGGGCCGGGCACCGCCGACATCCACGATTTGCGCGCGTGGCTTGTCCTGAACGCGGTCAACGCCGATCGCCAGCTTCATGAGATCCTCACCCAGTTCTTCGAGAACCATTTCGTCACGGAATTTGGGAAGAGCGCCAATTACTTCATCGGCCGGCAGTATGGACAATCGGCTCCGGACCGGCTGGCGGCGGATTTCGAGTGGCGCGAGGTTAATCGCTGGCGGCAGGTTTTGTTGAGCACCAACGGAACATTCCTGGACATGCTGCGCATCAGCGCCGAAAGCCCGGCGATGATCATTTATCTCGACACCTACACGAGCCGCGCAAACGGCGCCAATATTCCCAACGAGAATTATTCGCGCGAGCTTATGGAGCTGTTTACCATGGGCGTCGACAACGGCTATGACCAGGGTGACATCACCAACATGGCACCCTGTTGGACGGGCTGGACGTTTGAAATTGTCGCGACCAACAATGCGGGCAATCCCTTCGCCACGCAGTCCACGACCCAGATCGCGCCCGGCTCGCTGAACCCCACCGCGGTCACCAACCTGCTCGGCGCCTGGGCGCTGAACTATCGCGTGAATGCCCACGCCACGTATTCCAAGCGAATTTTCGCGGGGAAAATGGTTCCCGCGCGATTTGGGCTGCCCTACACCACCAAGCTCTACGGGGGCAACATCACGCCCGGATTATATCAGCTCGATATCCCCGCCCGCACCGGCACCAACGGGTTCGCGGACGGTTACGACGTCGTCAATCACCTGGCCTCCCTTCCCTTCACGCAGGAGTTCATCAGTGTGAAACTCTGCCGGCTGCTGGTGCATGATGGATTTCAAATCGGCTATGATTTTACCGATCCAGCGCTCTCGGAAGAGGGCCGTCTCGTCAAGGCCTGCATGGCGGCATGGGAAAACGGCAATCCGAAGGGACAAATCCGCGCGATACTGGCGACGATCTTCAACTCGTCGCTGTTCCGCGGCCCGGGAGGAAATGCGCACAAGGTGAAGACACCGCTCGAGTTTTGTGTCAGCGCGATACGCGCGTTGCGCCAGAGCACCAACGGCACGGGCGCCTTCGGTTCCTTCACGGCCGCCACGGACGGTTACGGGGTGGTTTATAGTTCCGGCGCGCGGCAGGTCCAGGGCAACAACTCGCCGCTCATGCGCCAGGGCGGGATGTCGTTGTTCAATCGCGACGCGCCCGATGGCTACGCGGAAGCCGGCGACAACTGGGTCAATGCCGGTGCCCTCGCCGAACGGATCCGGTTCGTGCAAACGCTGTTGATGGCCGGCAGCGACACCAACAAGAACGACGCGAACACCGCCTTGCTCAACAACACGACCGATCCGGTTTCACTGGTTCGCAAGCGACTCCCGCTCGTGGCGGATCAAAAGGACGCCGCAAAGGTCGCGGACCTGTTTCTCGGATTGCTCTACCCCGGCGAAGGCCGGGCCAGCCTGGGCGTTTACCGGACCATCGCCCTCGATTTTCTAAACACCGCCGACGATGGCATCGCGTCGTCTCCCTTCACGAACCTGACGCCCAGCAACGCGGCCGGGGCGGCCTATGACACACGGCTGCGCGGCCTGGCGTCGATGCTGCTGACCTTGCAGCGGTTCCAGGAGCAATAAGTCCACGCAGTTGCCGCCGCCAACCATTCAAATTTTATGGCCTACATCAATGTTCTCTCGAGGCGCGATTTTCTTTCCCACACTTTGCGGACGGGCGCCGCGCTGGGACTGGCGTCATTGACACAGGTGCCCCCGTTTGCGCGGCGCGCCCTGGCAGAAAGTGGAATCGGGCTCAATGGAAAAAAGCTGCTTTTCATTTTTCTTCGGGGCGCCAACGACGCCCTCAATTCGCTGATCCCCATCCGCGACTCCTCCTACAGCCTCGTCAACCGGCCCAATCTCTTCATCACTTCGGATGCCGGAACGAATTACGCCACGACGGGTCCCTGCGATTTTCCCACGGGCTTGTCCTCGACGTTTTCCTACGCCGACGGCATTCGATCAGGGAACGGATTTGCCGCGCTTCATCCCTCGCTTAAATTCCTGGCGCCAGTCTATAACGCGGGCGATCTGGCGCTCATTCATCGTGTGGGTTACCCGCGGCAATCACGGTCCCATTTCGATTCTCAAGCCTATTGGGAAACCGGAGAACCCAACTCGTCGGGACGCGAAGGCATTTTTTACCGGACCCTGGTCGAGTCCGGGCTGCCCACGAGCAACCCCCTGAGCGGCGTGTCGATTCAATCCGGTTTGCCCACCCTGTTGAAAGGCTCACAGGCCGCGCTCACCAACCTCTCTGATCCGACCCGCTACGACCTGCTCGGCTTGCCGCACGCCGCAGCGACAGGCGATCGCAAGGCAATGAATGCCATCCTGGCTGCGCAGCCCGCGAAGTTCGGCGACAAGCGCAGCCGGACGCTGCTCGAGCTCCAGTATCAGAACATGGTCAGCACCCTGAATCTTTTTGCCACGATCGATTTCACGGAAGCGGGCAATACATTCCAGGACAATGGCATCACCGATGGGGCCGGTTCCTCCGCCTACTCCCTGTTCCCCACCACCAACGCCAAAAACGGCGGCGGCACGCTCAGCAAATATGTCGTGGACGCCGGCGCGTACAGCTTTTTCGAACAGCTCAAGGGGGCCGCCTTGATTTTGAACAACACGGACGCCGTAATCGCCGGAACGGAGATGACCGGTTTTGACACTCACAACAACCAGGGAGGGGCCAATGGCGCGGGCACGTTCAACAGCCAGCACGCCAACCTCCTCACACGCGTCGGCTGGGCGATTTATGCTCTCCGAAAATATTTCAAGACCTACAACAACAAGGTCGATTGGAACAACCTCGTCGTCGTCACGCTCACCGAGTTCGGACGCACCAGCATACAGAACACCTCCAACGGAACCGACCACGCCGAGGGCGGCATGATGCTCGTCGCCGGCGGCGGCGTCAAAGGCTACCAGAAAAATGGACGGCCCAGCGGCATTTACGCCTGCCATCCCACCGATTCCATCCCGTGGGTCACCGGTCCGGCCGGCTCCATGTTTGGCGTGGCCGGCCGCTATTTGCAGCGCGCGGTGGATTACCGATCCGTGCTGGGCGAAATCATCCGCGATCACCTGGGCGCCAGCACCGACCAACTCGGCCGGATCATTCCCGGCTACACCACCCCCGGCGAACACCTCCAATTCGGCGGGGTCTCGTCCGGCGACAGCACCTCGATCCTCGGCGAACTCGATGTGGTTTGACTCGACGCCCCGCTCTCACGATGCCCGGCTTCCCGCAGATCTGCCCACCGAAGTCCCGGGCTGCCGCCTCAACCTCGCCGCGCTTTCTCCGAATAGATGGAATGCCAGGTGTGAAACCCGGAATAAAAAGTGTGTTCGATTGGCGAATGGCGGCCCTCGCGTGCGGAATCGCCTGGCAGGCTTTCACACCAGCGAGCGCGGACATCGTGCGGCTTCATCCCTCCGCGGACACGGCGCTGCTCGAGAATTTTCCCGGCAATAATTTTGGAGGGCAGGCCTTTTTCAACTCCGGCACGACGCAAAACGGGCCGCGCAACCGGGGCCTGATCGAATTCGACATCGCCGGCAGCATTCCCTTCGGATCGGTGATCCACTCCGTGACGCTTACCCTCGAAGTCGTCGGCCAACCCAAGGACGGCGACACACCGTCCACGTTTGAATTGCACCGGATGCTCGTCAACTGGGGTGAAGGGATTGGCTTTGGGTCGGCGCCGTCGCTGGGAAGCCCGGCCCTGCCCGGTGAATCGGACTGGTTACATCGGTTTGCCCAAACACCCCTGACATGGGGCGCGCCAGGGGGCTTGGCGGGGGTGGACTTCGCCACAGCGTGCAGCGGCGAGGCTTACGTTTATGGAAGGGATTTTTCACCCTACAATTTTTTGTCGAGCCCCAGCCTGGTTGCCGATGCGCAGTCGTGGCTCGATCATCCAGAGCTCAATTCGGGTTGGATGCTTTTGTCCCGCTCGGAGGACGAGCGATTCACCGCGCGCCGGTTCGCATCGCGTGAAGATCCTTTTGCAGCGCCGCTGCTCGAGATTGACTTCACCCCCGTCCCGGAACCGTCTGCGGTGTGGTTCGCGCTGGCGACACTGAGCGGGCTGCTCTTCCTGCGCCCGCGCCGCTTTAAGTTCGGTGTCCACCCTTTAGGGTGTCCGGACCGCTCCCCCGCGCCGTAAGACACGCTAAAGCGTGGATACCAAACTGCGGCGCCCGCTAAGTTCGGTGTCCACCCTTTAGGGTGTCCGGACGGCTCCCCACGCACTAAGACACGCTAAAGCGTGGACACCAAACGGGGGCAGCGGCGCCTTTTTTACGAAGCGGGACTGGGCTCCTTGTATTTTATACCATGAGCGTCGGCCACCGCGCGGCATGTGACGGCGCCGGCCATCACGTTGATGCCTCCGAGGAGCGCCGGTTGTTTTTCGCACGCCTCCTTGAGACCAGAGTCGGCGAGGAGCTCGATGTAACGATAGGTCACGTTGGTCAGTGCTTGGGTGGCGGTTCGCGCATAGGCCGCCGGCATGTTGGCAACGCAATAATGGGTGACGCCCTCCTCCACAAAAACGGGGTCATGATGCGTCGTCGGCCGCGAGGTCTCGGCACAACCGCCCTGATCGATGGCAATATCCACGACAACGCTTCCCGGCCGCATCTGGCGCAACATGGCGCGATTGATCAGCTTCGGCGCCTTCGCCCCGGGCACCAGCACCGCGCCAATCAACAGATCCACGTTGGGCAACAAATCCATCAGATGGGCTTCGCTCGAATAGAGCGTGTGCGCGGTGTGCAGCGTGATGTCCAGAAAACGCATCCGCTCGAGGTCCACCTCGAGGATAGTGACGTCCGCGCCCAACCCCTGCGCCATGCGCGCGGCATTGACGCCGGCAGTGCCGCCGCCGAGAACGACGACGCGTCCCGGCAACACGCCCGGCACACCGCCCAGCAGGGTCCCGCTTCCGCCGTAATGTTTCGCCAGGAAATAACCGCCGACCAGCACGCTCATCCGGCCCGCGATCTCGCTCATCGGTTCCAGCAATGGCAGCCGGCGGTTCACTTCGATCGTCTCGTACGCCAGCGCCGTCACTCCCGATTTCACGAGTGCGTCAGTGAGGACGCGGCTGGCGGCCAGGTGCAGGTAGGTGAACAGGATTTGGCCGGAGTGCAGCAGCGGATATTCAGCGGGCAACGGCTCCTTTACCTTCACAATCAGGCCCGCCTTCTGAAAAATGCTGGCATGGCCCGTGACGATGGAGGCGCCTGCCTTTTCGTATTCGACGTCGGGATAGCCCGCGCCGTCGCCTGCGCCGCGCTCGACGAGGACCTGGTGACCGCGTCGCACCAGCTGATAGGCCGCGCTGGGCGGCAGCGCCACGCGATATTCCTGTTCTTTAATCTCCCGCGGAACTCCAATGATCATCCTCGAATCCTAGAGGGAAAAAAGTTCATTTGCCCTTCAAATCGTAACAGAGCAACACGTCCTGATCGCGCAACCAGAGTTTGCCGTCGCTGATGACCGGATGGGCCCAGCTGTTTTTCTCGCTGCGATCGGGCGGATCGAAACGACCCTTCTCCTTGTAACCCTCCG
>JBEEGQ010000421.1:0-9622 GCA_041166945.1 Verrucomicrobiota bacterium | reverse complement strand
TCGGCAACCTCGCCGTCGGTCACGGTATCCTTCACAATCCCGACAAACGGTTCGTGAGTGAGCCCCGCTGCCCTGAGCCATGCGGCATCGAAGCCTTTGCCGAAGTTGGGCTGATAATCCGGGTGCAATTTGCCGGCCAGATGCAGGCGAATTTTGTCGATGTAGCGCGGAAGATGCATCCAGCCGCACATCGTTTCACGAGGGCTGCGGGGATAAATGGTGTCAGGCATGCGGAAAGCATCGGCGTCCAGCAGCCGCAGGGCAATCGAAATTCAAAATCGTGAATTCAAATTTCAAAATTTCTAAAATGACCGGACTTGTCCACAATGCTCCATGAACATGAGCCGGAGTTCATTTGATTTTGATGTGGCGGTGATCGGCGGCGGCAGCGCCGGATACGCCGCCGCGCGCACGACGCACGCGGCCGGTTTGAAAACCGTTGTGATCGAAGGCGGCAAGGATATCGGCGGACTTTGCATCCTTCGCGGTTGCATGCCCACCAAGGCATTATTGTATGCCGCCGAAGTAAGGCACATCGCGCAGCACGCCTCGGTCTGGGGAGTCAAACCGGGCGCGGTGGCATTTGACTGGGCCGCCGTGATGGCGCGCAAGGACGGCTTGATTCGCGAATTCGCCGACGACCGGGCCGCGCAGTTGATGGATGGGCGGTTCCGATTTATCCGCGACCAGGCGCGGTTCATCGATCCTCACAGCGTGGCGCTCGACAAAGGGGGAACGTTGTCCGCCGCCCATTTTGTCATCACAACCGGCTCAGTGGTTTCGACGCCACCGTTGCCCCAGTTGTCTGTGGCGGGATTCATCACCAGCGACCAGGCGCTGGCGCTTTTGCATCCGCCGAAGTCGCTGATCGTGCTGGGGGGCGGTGCCGTTGCGCTGGAATTTGCCCAGTTTTTCGCCCGCTTTGATGTCAAGGTGACATTGATTCAGCGCCACGATCATGTGTTTCGTGACGGCGATACCGACGCGGCGGAGGTGATTGAAAGAGTGCTGAGACGGGAGGGTGTGGAGATTTTTACCGGCACAATGCTGAACGACGCGTGGCGCGATGGCGCGTTGAAAGGCGTGACGTTCAGTCACGAAGGCCGGGAAAAACGGGTCGCCGCCGAGGAAATTTTGTTCGCGTGGGGACGCACGCCCAACACGGCATCGCTCGGCCTGGCCAAGGCGGGTGTCGAGAGGCAGAAGGACTGGATCGCCGCCAACGAACGGATGCAGACGAGCGCACCCCACATTTACACGGGCGGCGATTGCGCAGGGCCGCACGAAATCGTTCACGTGGCGGTGCAGCAGGGGGAGGTGGCGGGACATAACATTGCCCACCCGGAAGCTCCGCGGCGGATGGACTACCGGCTTTCACTGAGCGTCGTGTTCACCGATCCACAAATTGCCAGGGTGGGATTGAATGTGAAGGAGGCAGTCTCACGAAACATTCCGCACCTGACGGCGAGCCATTCCTTTGCCGATCATGGCAAGTCGCTTCTCATGGACGCAAAGGATGGGTTCGTGAAACTTCTGGCCGATCCGATCTCAGGAGAAATTCTCGGGGGCGCCTGTGTGGGGCCGGGAGGCGGGGAATTGATCCATGAAATCACCGCGGCAATGGCCAAACGAATGACCGTGCAGGAACTGGCAGCCATGCCGCACTATCATCCAACGCTTGCCGAGATTTGGACCTATCCCGCTGAGGAACTGGCCGAAAAAGTGCGCAGCAAACGATGATGGAACCGTCGTCGGTTTCGGAAAAACGGAAGCCCGTCCCCATACGATCGCGAGCGCGATGGGTTTGAGAATTATCCGAGCACTCCGCGTCCGCCGCGGTGTCGATTATCGGGTCGGCGAATAGTCGGTGGCTTTCAGGTAGACAGACTTGACGCCGTCCATGCCGCCTTCGGTCAGGGAGCCGCCAGCTTTCTTTTCAGATTCATTTTTCGCCTGGACCCACTCTGGATCGGTTCGAAACGATTTGAACGAGGCGTCTGCGGTCTCCTTGTTTTTGTGAAACAGCAAATAACGCAGTGTGTTGTCGGCATTAGGCTCGCCTTTCATGGGGGACCAATAGCCAAATTGACCCATGCCATGCTTGTTGAATAATTGGACTGTGTGATCGCGGAATCGGGAATGAAGGGCAGGAAGGCTGCCTTTCGAGGCGGTGTAGGTGCGCATTTCGAAGAGGCGCGGTTCCTTCGAAATAGCCGGCTCGATGGCGGGCGAATAATCGGTCGCTTCCCAGAATGAGCTGTCCGCCCTGGCCACCAACCGTCCGTTGGCTTCGGATTTTTTCTGGGCCGCCTTCCATTCAGGATCCGCCTGGAAGGCTTTCCAGGCCTTTTCACGCGAGGCGCGATCCGGATAAGCGAGGAGGTAGATGAGCCGGTTGTCGGGATTTTCGATGGGAACCCAATAACCGATGTTTTGCATTCCATGCTTTTCAAAAAGTTTCACCGTATGATCGCGGAAGCGGGTGTGAAGTTCATCGAGCTTGCCGGGCGCGGCATAATAGATGCGCAACTCATAGCATCGGGTATCCTTTGCGGCTGCGGAGGTGGTGAGCGTCGAGACGAGGGCGAGAGTCATTGCCAGGAAGAGCGTTTTCATTTTGCGATGTGCCCCGATGCCAACCGTTGACGCCTCCAGAGTCAAAGACAAAATGGATCAGCAATGACGCCGCGGTGATCCCCTAGAGTTAGTTTTCCCACTCCTTCATGGGAGGGAGGAGGTCGTAACCCAAAGTGCTTTCTCACTGTAGCGCAGACATCCAGTCTGCCGCATCGCGATTTCCAATCCGCACGCGCTGGGACTGGCCTTTTGCGTCACGATTATCAAGCGCCTGCCGACAGAAAGCCCGCCCGCGCAGGGGCGGGGACGGCCCGTCCTCGTTTCCCCCGCTCCATTTCGGCTATACCACAGACGAGAAGTCTGCGCTACGTGCGGGATCGCGTGCGGCCGTCGGACGGGGCTTTCACCCCGCGAAGTGAGCTCAGCGGGCGCGCATGCCGCCGCCGGTCAGGAAAGACGACACGCCACGTCCGCCCGGCATGGCGCCCGAATCGAATGGCATCTGGGCGAGACCCGGGATAGGCGACGCCAGCGAGAACGACTCGGCAGAGGAGAGCGGCAGGGGTGTGGTAATGATTTGAGGAAGCGGAACCGCGCTGACCGTCGGGACACTCGGAGACGGAGCGAGCGCGGCAGTTTGGGAACGGGCGCCGCCGTTCTGCATCTCGCGGAGATTCACATAGCGGCCGGCGCGCTCGCGGATGATGCGATGGACGCGATCCGGAGCAAACCCGAGCTTCGAGTAGTAGGCAGGACCGGCATTCCAGAGCACGTAGAGGTCAAAATCGGTCGGCTCGCGGCGGGCGTGCTTTCGAAAACCGCCTTCGAGATCGGTGAGGTAATCCTGGGCAACATGCGCGGCAATGCGGACATCCCGCCAGGAACGTGATGCGGAATATTCTCGCCAGATATGGGGCTTGATCTGATAACGGCTGACCTCGCCTGACGAACCGATGGCGGCGTCATTATTACCGGATTCGATCATCCCCAGCGCATCGATTTTTGACAAACCGGCAAACGCGTTGGCAGCGCTCAGGGACAGGATCAGGAAGAGTTTGCTCATACGGAACATACTTAAAACCGACACAACGAACTCGTTCTTTTCCGTAAGAACTGACCGGCAGCGGTCCGTATCATCCAAGGCACCCGAAATAAGTGACCGCTTAGCGTGCCGCAGGCTGGCGCGCGTTACAATCTCTTTTTTCACGGAACAGAACTGCTGTTGGAGTCCGGTTCGCGCCTTCCGTGATCTTTCGGGGGGCCGTCTACGCGACGGCGCAGCGGAACACGGTACTTCAATTTTGAAAAGTTGTCGGAGCATGGTTGTTAAGTTGACAGTGGGGTGTCAAAAAAAGTTTTTTGTGGAGAAAGCGGGTATTGTGAAGTCGCATCGCGTTTTTACGCAGCAACATCACGAATGCAATTCTCGCCACCGAATGGATTCGGGGCCCGTCCTTCGCAGCGATTGTCGTTTCGCCATTGGCCGTCCACGACAAACCGATATTCGTGGGGGCCGGGATCCAAAGGCACAGTGGCCCGCCAGATGCCATCCTTTTGGCGTTTCAACTCGATGGGACGATCCTCCCAAGCGGTGAAATCGCCCACCAATTGGACGGAACAGGCCAGCGGTTCCACCAGCTCAAACGTTTCCTTACGTTTCATTTGTGTCTTTGCCACGGGATTCCTTTCTTCATGCAAATCCGGGTCAACGGTCAGTCATGACTTCACAATTTCGGCATGTTGGGCTTCGGGGTCAATAGCCGGACTGACCCGTAATTGACCCGACCCCGGCCTGGTCGATTCACACAAATGCAGGGGGCACGGTTGAATTCTGCATTTGCTCCGGCCTGCCTCCTGCCCGTAGAACGTCCCGGTGAAACCGAAACCGCCATCCCTGAATGAGCCGCCCCTGTCGCCGGGCCTGCGTCGTTATCTTTATTTCACGGCGGCGATCACCGGGGCGGCGGTGATGATCATTGAAATTCTGGGGGCCAAGATGCTTTCGCCTTACCTGGGGACGTCGCACTTTGTCTGGACGGCGCAAATTGCGGTGACACTGGTGGCGCTGGCGTGCGGGTACTATTTGGGAGGCCGCTGGGCGGACCGGGCGTTCGGTCTGAGCCGCCTGTATGCTGGCATCCTGGGCGCGGGCTTTTACCTGATTCTCAGCGTCCTGTTTCGCGAGCCGGTGGCTTATCTCTTTCTGGGTGCCGACCTGGCGCTGGGTTCGCTGCTGGCTTCAGGCTTCCTATTCTTTGTGCCGCTCTGCCTGTTGGCGATGGTGTGTCCGTTTGTAATTCGGGCACTGACCCTTTCGGTCAGCAATGTAGGCGGGAACGTGGGTCGGCTCAGCGCGTTGAGCACGCTGGGAAGTTTCGCGGGAACGATCCTCATCGGCTACGTGATGATCCCCCTGTTGCCCAACTCGGGCACGATGTATGCGACCGCAGTGGCTTTGATGTTGCTGGCGGCCGGTTATTTTTTCGGGGCCCGCGCCGCGGGACGAAATAAAATCGCGGTGACCGCGCTTATCCTGGTGGGTTGTGGCTTGGGGTATCGGAGCGTGGCCCGGGAAGGCTGGCAGGGCAAAAGCACGACAGAACTGTTCCGTGGAAATTCGAATTTCGGATTGCTCCAGGTGCTCCAGGACGACAATGCGCCACACCGGTTTTATCTGAACGATTATTTGACGCAAAACACCTACGACACGAACGAGCACAAGAGCATCTCGATGTTCACCTACATGCTCCAGGGCCTGGCGAAAGTTTACACGCCACGCACCGAGGACGTGCTGTGCATCGGGATGGGGATCGGCATCGTCCCCATGGAATTTGCCCGCGAGGGGGCGCGTGTGGATGTGGCCGAGATTAATCCGGCGGTCGTTCCCGTGGCGCAGAAGTACTTCGATTTGGAACCCGGCCGTCTGCGGATTCATCTTACCGATGGCCGCTATTTTCTTAATCAGACGACGAACCGTTTCGATGCTGTGATCCTCGATGCGTTTCTCGGGGATTCCTGCCCGTCTCACCTAATGACCCGGGAGGCGTTCGCGTCGATGCGGCGCGTGTTGAAGCCTGATGGCGTGCTTGTCATCAATACGTTTGCGGATCTGGAAGGACGCCACGATTTTTTCGGCGCCTCGTTGTTCAAAACGCTCAAGAGCGTTTTCGATGGGGTGGTCATTCACGCCAACAGTTACGGCGGGAACACCCTGTATGTGGCCTCATCGCGGAAGGAGATGAAATTCATCCGTCCCCCAGACTACAGCCGGGTGCACACGAATGTTTTCAAAATTGTCAGCGACGCATATGGGAGCCTTCGCGAGCCGGACCCGGTCCATGGGATTGTCCTGACGGACGACTACAATCCGGTGGAGTACTACGACGCGTCGAACCGTGAAAAGGTGCGCAGGAATCTCGCCGACTCGATGCGCGCCTGGCAGAAGGAGTAACCCGAACTCACGGCAACTTTTCAGTCCGCGCCGTTACGACCGCATGGGAATGCCATCAAGCGGGCGGCTCGCTCGAAAGATCGAATTTTTCGAAGATCCGTCCGAGCAGGGCGATTCCCGCGGCCGCCTCCAGTCCGAGCACCAACGCTGCCGGCACCGCTGCAACAGGCACTGCAATCGTCCATGGCATGGTCAACTGTCCCAATATGAAAACAACGATGCCTGCCGCGATCCCTGCCGGCACCAGCGCGACAAGGAACACTGCGAACTGGCCGAGCCCGAAAATGAGGCGCTGCCCGGTCACCTCGATGCCTTGCGTCTGATCCTGCCCAGGCTGGAACCACGTGGGGAAGAGAAGGACCGTTGCGTTCGGGATCAGGAAGGAAACCAGGTTGAGCATCGGAGCGACGAGCGCCAATCCGCACGCCACAGCGAGACGTTCCTGAAATCCGAAAGAGCCCGCACCGGGCGGCAGCCGGGCGCCGATCACCCCGAACACCAGCAGCAGCCATTGGATCACGCTCAGCACCAGCACGGGCGCGAGCAATTCTCCGAGCACGACGCGCCAGCCCGCCAGCGGATACAACTTGAGGGCGTCCATCGACCGCAGGTCCGATCGAAAATCGTACCGCAGGATCAGCGGTCCCAGCATGACGGACCACAGGAATGAAATTGCGACCAGCACTCCGATGACCGCGCCCATGCCATTGCGCATGGAACCCATCCCCGTGGAAAATCCAACGGTGACCAGGACGATCAGCATGATCACCACCGATCGCGTGCGAAAAAGGTTGCCGGCGGCGATCAGGTTTTTCCAGAGAAACGCGGTGGGAGCGGGGCCGGTCGAGTTGAGGTTGAACGGTCCGCGGCGGGCTTTGGGATTAATGATTCCGAGCTGGCCATGCCGGGCGGCGGTCAACAGTTTCGCCCGTTTCTGGGCCATGGCGAGCGTTGCCTCTTCGAACGCCACCGTGCTGCGAATGACCCAGACGTAATGCAAAACCAGGACCAGAAGTGCGGGACCGAGCGCGCTTAGAAAAGTGGCGGCCTCACGCGAAAGATAAGGGCGGATAATCAGGCGAAACGGATAGAGCAACCACGGCGCCGGTCCGGCGCCCAGTATTGCCTGAAGATAATTCGCAAAGGCCCGCGGCGAACTGACTTCAGCCTCGGACGGAAGCCGGAGGCTGTCGCGCGCGACGTAAAGGATCGCCCCCGCGGCGATCGCCAGCACACCGAAAATGGCCAGGCGCCGCCGCCGGTTGCCCCAGCCGGCATCAAGGAGCCGCGTTAGCACGAAGGAAGCGCCAAGAAAATGCAGGTTGATGGTCGCGAGAATTATCCACCAGCCGGCGATGTTCAGCCAGGGGCTGCCCCGTGCGCCAAAGCGATTCGAAATCACGAACATGAACAGCGTGGTGACGAGGATGCCCACCTGCGATTTCAGCAGCTTGAAATGAACCAGCGTGCGTCGCGAGATGGGCGCTGAAAAAAGGAAGACGGCCTCCGACTCGGAAAACGCCAGCGCGGCCCGTTCGTGCGGCAAAATCCAGCCCGACAGGAGGAACATCATCAGCACCAGCGCCGCGAGCAACTCGATGGCGCCCGCGTATGCGGACAGATCACCAAATGTCGGGACTGTCACCCTGCTCCTGGAATGGGAGCCGGCGGCACCGTAGCGAAAGAGAAAGAAGTAAAAATAGACCCCGCCAAACAAGAGACCCACCAGGTATTTGGGTTTCTTCAAACGCCGAACCCGCGCCAGGATGCGGTTCCAGCCCGAACAAGCCTGAAGGTAGAAAAGCGCGCTGATCATTTCGTCCGACGCAATGCCGGGAGAATGCCTGTTTCGATCTCCCCACGAGGCCGGCAGAGCAGGGCAGCTGTGTTCATGCGATGGGAGGATTGGGCGGCGGGGCAGGGGGCACAACGGGATCGCTCGTCGCGCGGAAGAATATTTCCTCGAGGCTCACGTCGGTCTGTTGTGCGGAGAAACGGCGCGTCACCTCGTCCACGGTGCCGTCGGCAATTTTGTGCCCGTTTTTCAAAATCAGGACGTGCGAACACAGCTCCTCGAGGAGGTGCAACAGGTGAGAGCTGATAAGGATGGTGGCGCCTTCCTGCGCCCGGCGCTGGATGGTGGTTTTCATCCGGCGAATGCCATAGGGATCGAGGCCGGTCAAAGGTTCGTCAAAAAAGATCACCTGGGGCGAATGCAGCAGGCCGCAGGCGATCGCGAGTTTTTGTTTCATGCCGCGCGACAGTTCGCCGGGGAGGACCGCCCGTTTTTCGGTGAGCTCGAGCTCGTCGAGCAACGAGCCCGCGCGGTTTCGCCAGTCCGGCACCCGGTAAACGCGAGCGATGAAGTTCAGATGCTGCTCGACGGTCAGGTAATCGAACAGGCGCGGTTCGTCCGAAAAAAACGCCAGGGCCGCCTTGGCCTCGACCGGGTGGGAGGACATTTCATGGCCCGCGATGCGAACCTGGCCGCGCGTCGGCGGGATGATACCGGAAAGACAACGCAGCGTGGTGGTCTTGCCGGCCCCGTTGGGGCCCACGAGCCCCAGCACCTCCCCCGGCCGCACGGTGAAGGAGAGATCCTCGACGGCGACGAACGCGTCGTAAAGTTTCGTGAGTCCCTCGACCTCAATCATGCGGACACATCGCCGATGGCTTGATCGATCATTTGCCGTGGATGATAACCTTGGAATCCTTGACTTCGATCGAGTTGAACTTTTCGAGTTCCCGCGCCTGGTTCGGGTTCTGCGCCACGCTTTCGGCCAGGTTGTTCTTTTTGAGCTCGGTCATGATGGGGCCGGGAAGCGCCTTTCCGCGGACCTCCACCGTGTTGACGCGGACGTTGAGCTTGCCGCCATCCAACGCGACACGCAGGCTGGCGGCCCCATTGAGATAGCGGCCCTTTAACCGAAAGGGCCCGATGTCGGGCAGCGGCATCGCCACTTTTCCCTTCACCTGATCGTCATCCAATTCGACGAACAGCTTTCCCTTTAAATCCGGATTCTCGCCGATGAGCACATTGAGGTCGGTGGCGTTCAGGACCAGTTCGGCCTGCGGCTCATGTTTGTCGACCGCGGCCTTGAACGTTTCGAGACGCGACTGCAATGCCGCCCGTTCGGGCGGCGGATAGGTGACGCTCTCGATGGGCTGTGGCGTCGTGTCGGTGTAGTCGTTGATGAGTTGCGTGATCTTGCGTTTGGCGAAGTAGAACCCGACGCACAACATCAATACCAGGACCAGCGAGACAATGGCGACCGACAGGCAGCCGTAAAAAAGGCAGCCCCGTTTTTTTGGGGGATTGGTTCCATTCGACATGCCGCGAGTCTGCAAACCGACGCGGGGCTTGCAAGCCGCAAACAGCCGCCGTGCCGGCGGATCGAAGTCTGCGGGAGATGGGTTGCGCTTCCGACGCGACCGTAGCGCCGACTGGCAGTCGGCTGTTTCGCCGGTTGTTAACCCAAGTTCGTCATTCGGAAGGCCGTTTCAATTTATTCCGGCAGAAAACCTCGCGGAATCCTTTGATTAGACCCTTATCGGTCACCGCCGAGGCGTGTAGTGGAGAAGAGCCCATTGTGA
>JBEEGQ010000420.1:0-3206 GCA_041166945.1 Verrucomicrobiota bacterium | reverse complement strand
CAACATGGCAGCGGAACCGTCAATCCCGAGAAGATGACTCAGCGCCAATCCGGGAATATGGATAGCATACGCAGCGTCGCCGAGAAACGTGCGCGATGCGCCACCTCCGCCGCCGAGAAAGAATGCGCCAAGACCCCCCACCCAAGATCAGGTCGAACAATTCCTGAGACAATTCCCACTGCTCGAACACGAACTCAAGCAAATCGCCACGTTCGCCTGCGGCAATGTCCGCCAAGCTTTGAACGACGCTCTGTCTGCCCTCCAAGCACAGCCATCCACCACTGCCGCGTAGGCCTCCGCGGTTTCGTTATTCCTACAAATACCTAGTTCCAAGCCGGGCCAAATGTCCTTCCAATTATGAACCGCTCGTCCATCTCCCCGGAAATCCTCCAACCGTACCTCGACAGCGCCACCAACGCTGCCGACAAAGGCCAGGCCCAATGGTTCACCCCGCAAGCATGGGGACGACTGCTCGGCCGTCCACTTCCCCAGTTCCGAGGCACCATCGTGGATCTCACCTGCGGACGCGGTGACCTGCTCGTCGCGGCACGCAACCGCACCACCGAAGAAACCCTGGGCGCCGACATCGATCCCATCGACCGGCGGCTCCTGATCGCTTCTCCGAATTTCATCAATACCGATGTCACCCTCTTGCTGCCGCTCCTGCGTGAAGTGGAATTCAAGGCGGACCTGTTCGTATTGAACCCGCCATGGGATCTCCATTGGCACCGCGAGCGTCTCGCAAGTTTGGCCGAGAGCCGCATCCCAGCCGTGGCCAATGCGTTCGCGGCGACCGATCCCCGCCTGGGCGCCGACACCATCGACAGCACCGTTGCCACGCTGATGTTCGCCTTGGATCTCTGTTCCGACATGGGCGAAGGCTATATCATCGCCAACGCGGCCACCGTCACACGGCTCATCCTCGAGGACGGCGCGCCGCACGTCGCCCTACGTGACCACGTGTGGGCAGTCCTGACGGTCGACGGCAACATCTGCGCCCCGCAAACCAAGCTGAAATCTTCGCTGCCTTCGTTGCCTTCTGTATCAGCCAGTTTCCGAACGGCGATCCTCTACTTCGCGCAAGGCCACACCGCTAGCCCGCGGATCTTTCTTCACGCTGCGAACATCGAAGCCGCCGAAGATCTCATGTCCCGGTTCGTCCGGTACCACCGCGACGGCCCCGAGGTTCGCGATTACATGTTCACCAAGGACACACCCACCCTCTGGTCCGCCGTCCGCGAAGAGTCCACTCGCCACTCGTCACCAGTCACTAATCACTCTTATAACGTCTGGCTGTCCCAAAGCGGCGTTATCCGCACGTTCCTCTCCCTGTTCCAGCAACACAGCGTCAAGGTCGACAAAGCTGCCGCTGCCGCCTTGCACGACATTAACGGCAAGCGCCCGATGCAGTTGGTCCTGCAACGCGCCCAACGCGATGCCCTCATGGAATGCATTAGCGAACGGTCCCCTTGGAAAGTCTCTCCGGACCTGGCTGCGGCCGTCGGCCAAGCCATTAAGGATTACCACGCCCAACGTGCCCCACTCTATCCGCTGCCCGAAATCCAGCGCCTCGGCTACCTGGACGAGGAGGATGAAATCGGGTGCCGCACTAACTTGTTACGTGCCACTCGGAAAAAGCCACTCTTCGGCGCCGGCACGCTTTACAAAATCCGCACCCACACAGTCACAATCCGCCGCACCGGAGAACGGCCCAACCTCAGCGGCGAACTAGAGAAGATTGAGTACGTCGGTCAGGAACTGTGCATTCTGATCACCGACAAGTCTGGGCGTGAGTGGTCCTTCATGGAAAACCGCCTGCGCGACGACAACATTTGGATCAAGAACCTCACCCGCGCTGGTCGCGAAGAGCCCGAGAGCAGCGAGATCGCCGGCTGCAAGCCCGCCGGCCGCAGGCCAGATGGCGTGCCGGCCCTCGATTGCATCGACTTCACCCTTCAGGAACTGATCCAGCACTTCATCATCCCGAACGTCCCGGATGGCCGCCTGATGATCGTCGAGGGAACGACCAGCCTCGTCGATTGGATTCACCTCCCTGAATCACCACGGCCTCGTCATCCACGAACAGGATTTCCTTTTCCTGCTGCCATCCTGACTTGGCCGGCGGACGGGAGGGGAAGACGAATGATGAACGTCGTGCCGAGCCCCGTCTCCGTCTCGAACGCCAACGTGCCGCCTTGCTGCTCGACGATGACGTTGTGCGCGATGGCCAAGCCCTGACCAATTCCCTTGCCCACACCCTTGCTAGTAAAGAACGGATCAAACACCGTGGCCCGCGCCTTTTCCGGGATGGCCGTACCCGTGTCGCGAATGCGCACCTCGGCCCAATCCCCGTCGCGGCGCGTGGAGACTGTGATTGTGCCCTTGCCCTTGGTGCCACCGGCTATGACATCGGCGATGGCGTGCGAGGCATTGACGATGAGATTGAGAACCACCTGGTTGAACTCGCTTGGAAGACACCTTACCGGCGGCAGCGCGTTGTCGAAATCGGTGACGACGTCGGCCACGTACTTTCATTCGTTGCGACAGACAACCTTCAAGAAGGTCACCGGCTCCACGGGGCACTTCGTTTTTCGTCTCCCTTTGCTCATCTTTGCCAGTCGCGCGCGCGAAGTTCGGTCGTGGGAACGACGAAATCTAGATCACGTTCAAAGTGCCCAAAACGTAACCGTACTTGCGGTTAACCATTTGCTTAATCTTCGCGTCTGCGATGCCAAGTGTCCTGAGAAGGAGAATCGCAACGAGGACTTCAAGGCGTTTGCTTAACTCCCAAAGCTCGGTGCCGGATCTCGCATTGTCCTCGAGTTCATCAGAGTAATGCGTGAGAAAGTTCCGAGCATCGACGGTCTGTGAAATAAATTCAGGAACGTTTATTCGAAGTTCCGCAAGCAGATCGGCGCTGATCGAAGCGAAAATATCCTCCATTCTCTTGCGTAGCGAGAACTCATTCCCATACCTGAGACGGCTCTTCAGACTCTGTTTCAAGGATTGTGGTATTTGCTCCGGCGAATCAGTCGAGCCCTCTTTTTGGGGAATTGTGGCCGGTATCGCCGCACAAAGCTTGTCAGCAAGCATCGCATATTTGCTTGGCGGCAAGTATGTTCCTTGGTGTGTCGCTCGATGGAACGCCTCAACGGCTTGAACCATACGAAGGAATTCCGATTCCACGTACATACCCGAGGCGTAAA
>JBEEGQ010000419.1:0-4877 GCA_041166945.1 Verrucomicrobiota bacterium | reverse complement strand
TTCGCGATCACCGGTTCGGAGATCGAGGCATCGCAATTCCCCGGCGCCGCAAATTCCATAAATGTGCCCGTCGCGAATCACGGGCGTTGCCATCGTTGTATGAAGCCCGTCGTTGAATGTGGATTTGCTGGAGCTGCGGCGGTTCCAGAGCACCACGGGCTCGGCGCCTTCCCGCGGGATTTGTAAAAGCATCGACCCCTGGTAAAACGACGTGATGAACAGGCGATCGCCGTCCACGCGCGGCATCGCGATGGTGACCTCCGGCCGCTGCGGTTTACCGCCCACCGGATACGCCTGAGTCCAGAGCACCTTTCCCGTGTCCGGACTCAACGCTGCAACGCCGTCGGGATGCCAGAAGATCAACTGGCGCCGTCCATGAATTGTGTGGATCGCGGGCGGAGCATACCCAATCTCGGGCGTGGTTAAGGCCCGCCACATTTCACGGCCCGTCTGTTTGTCGAAGGCGACGATCGCGCAGTTGGATCCGCCCACCGTGCAGATGAGCCTGTCGCCATCGAGAAGCGGATGCGCTGACCAGCCCCACACAGGAGGTTCCGCCAGGTCAAAGTCCTTGAGGAATTGGCGCGACCAGAGGTTGCTGCCGGTCGCGGCCGCGTGGCAACGCAGGCCGCCCATCGCGCCCAGAGTGTAGACTCTTCCGTTTTCCACAACCGGAGTCGCGCGAGGGCCCGAGGGGTAGGCGATTCGATACGGACAATCGTAAACTTGCTCCCAAAGCGTCCTGCCTGTGCGGGTGTCGATGCAAAGCAGCCGTTCGTTTCCGGGAATTTGCGGGAGTGAGCGGTCTCCCCGTTTTCGTTCGCCGGCTTTTCCAGCCTCGCGATCCATGACGAACAGCCGATCTCCAACCACGGCCGGGCCGCAGTAACTGGGAAAAATGGGAACCCGCCAAAGCACAGGCGGTCCATTGGTGGGAAATCTTTCGAGGATCCCCGGCTCCCGCCAGATTCCATCCCGCCGCGGACCCATCCACTGAGGCCAATCATCGGCCAACGCTGCCGCGGTCACCGTGAAAAAAAGAACCGTCAACAACCTGGCGCAACGGATGCCGGAAGCCAATGCTGCCGCCCTCATAGCTTCAATCCTTCAACCATCTGAAGAACGGTGTTGTTCACCATCCCCAGGATGAGTTGAGGACATATGCCCAGCAGCAACATCAAACCAATCGCCGGCAATACGAGCCAGCGTTCGCCCGTTGTCAGATCCGAAAACCCATGCCATCGCGGCTCCAGCGGGCCGCTCCAGACGCGTTGCAGGATCGTCAGGAGAACCACCGCTGTCGTCAGCAATCCCAATACCGACAGCACGGCCGCCCAGCCCGTCAGGGCGAATGTTCCCTTGAAGATAAGAAATTCGCCCACGAAACCGCTCAGCCCGGGCAGACCCAGCGATGCAAACATCGCGATGCCCATCAGTCCGCAGAAGACCGGCGCCGTCTTGCGCAGACCGCCGAAATCTTCCAACCCCCGGCGTCCGGCGCGTTGCTCGATCAGGCCGACGAAATAAAACAGCGCGGCGGCCGTGATACCGTGATTGAACATTTGCAGTAGAACACCGTTCAAGGCCGCGGCTTTTTCAAGGCTCCATCGGGCGTCGTCACCCGCGGTCGCCTGGGTGGCCGCAAAAATGCCAAGCAAACAGTAACCCAGATGGTTGATGGAGGAATAGGCGACGACACGCTTGAGATCGCGCTCGGTCATTGCCGTCCATGCGCTCGCGACGATGGTAGCCACCGCCAGCCAAAGCAGCATATTCTGAACAAATGGATCCCGCATTTCAGTTGGAAAAATAGGCATCAACACCCGCAGGAAGCCGTAAACACCCATCTTCGACATCACCCCCGTCAAGACCATCGACACGCCCGTGGGCGCCTCGGCATACGTCGCCGGCAACCACGTGTGGAAAGGGACCACCGGCACCTTCACGGCAAACCCCAGAAAGGCGCCGAAGAAAATCAGAAGCGCCAGTGTCCGCGCCGACAACCCGTACCAGCCGAGCTTCACATTGAAGAGCGATGCCAGTTCACCCGTCCGCCCTTTCTCCGCCAACTCCTTGAAATCCCACGTGCCGGTTACCAGATAGACTGCGAGCATCGAGAGCAGGAGCGTGATGCTGCCCACCATGGTATAGATGAAAAATTGCGTGGCCGCCTCGCTTCGCCGCGCACCGCCCCAGAGCTTGATCAGAAAATAGGCCGGCACGAGGGTCAGTTCCCAAAAGGCGAACCAGGGGACGAAGTTCAACGCTGTGAATGCCCCGAACAAACCCGCCTGAAGAAACAGCATGAGAGAAACGAACGCCTTGGTGTTGTCCTCGACCCGCCACGATGCGAGCAGCGCAAAGGGCATAATCAAGGCTGCCAGCAGCACCATCAGGAGCCCAAGCCCGTCCACCGCGACGAAATACTGGACATTGAGGGATGGGATCCACTCGTGCCGCTCGACGAACTGCGGGTCGCCCGACTTGGTGTCGAAATTCAGCCAGAGCACTCCCACCAGCGCCAGCGCGAGGAGATTAAAGCCGAGTCCCATCCAGCGGGCCAGCGCGCGCTGGTCCTTCTCCAACCCCGCAATCAACGCCGCCCCCAACAGCGGCGTCAGTGTCAGGAGGGTGATAAGCGGCAAGCCAATCATTTGCATCCCCAGATGAAGATCAAACCGCCCACCGTGAACGCCAGCCCGATCATACGCAGGTAACGTTGCACCTGGCCGTTCTGCCAGGCCGCCAGCCATCGGGCGCTCCCGCTTAAGCCGGCGCATCCCTGGTCGAAACCCATGTTCACCACCAACTCGTCGATCATCCGGCTGACCCAGGCGACACCCACCATCAGCAGCGACACGCTCCGCACGACCCCCGCCCACACCACCTCATCCAGCCAGCGACATCCCCGCGCACACGCCGCATTCCAGCGCAGCACCGAAATTTCATACAGTTCATCGATATAAAATTTACGGCGCAGGACCTGGAAAGTGTCCGGAAACAAACGCTCCAACGGATCGGGCTCGTCCGCTGTCCGGGGACCGCACCTGCTGTAAAGCCTCCAGCCAGCCGCGATGCCGCTGAGGGCGATGACCCCGGACAGCAACATGATCAACAAGGTGCCAACGTCGATGGACGTGCTGATCCGTGCCGCATGCCCGCTTAGATAGCTGTGGAACCACGGCCAAACAGGGGTGGCAAACACGCTCAAGCCGATGGCGCACACCGCCAGGATGGCGAGTGGGAAAATCATCAACGGCGGGCTCTCGTGCGGAAGGCCAGGCGCATGGAGATCGCCGGAGGGATGATCCGACGCGGTCGGAAAATCCACGCCAGTCACAATCGGTTCCGTCGGCGCAATCGGCGCCCTGCGTTCGCCGAAGAACACGTACCACATCTGACGTGTCATGTAGAACGCAGTGAGAAACGCGCCGCAGAGTCCCGCCAGGAATGGCAGCTTCCATTCGCTCGGCTGCCAAAGCCATGCCGCGTGGAGGATTTCGTCCTTGCTCCAAAACCCCGAAAAAAACAGGGGCACACCGGAAAGCGCCATCATTCCAACCGCGTAGGTGACAAATGTCACCGGCATGAACTTCCTCAGGCCGCCCATTCTGCGGATGTCCTGTTCTTCGTCGGATCCGTGGATCACCGATCCCGAGCCGAGGAATAGCAGCGCCTTGAAAAAAGCGTGGGTCAGCAGATGAAACATTCCCACCGCGACGCCGCCCATTCCCAGTCCCATGAACATGAAACCGAGTTGCGAAACGGTGGAGTAGGCGAGAATTCGTTTGATGTCGGTTTGCGCCACCGCGACCAACGCCGCAAACAACGCCGTGATCGCGCCAATCCATGTGACGGTTTGAAGCGCGGTCGACACGCTCGAATTGGAATGAGCCGTCCTGTGGTCCCCTGCTCCAGTGCCATGCGCATCGCCAGCAGCTGGAATGCCCGCGTCGGCGGCACGGTTGGTCGCGCCGGCGGCGACCACGACAGCGTTTGTCAGGGCTGCCGGAAGGATTTGTGTCAGGTTCGTGCCCGACGGAACCGGCGCCGCCGCCATTTCGACCGCCGCGGGCGCGGGCGGCGTTGCTTCCATCAATGGATAGACCCGCGCAACGAGAAATACCCCGGCGGCCACCATGGTCGCGGCATGAATGAGCGCACTGACGGGTGTCGGGCCTTCCATGGCATCCGGCAGCCACACATGCAACGGAAACTGTCCACTCTTGCCAATCGCCCCGCAAAAAATCAAAAGCGCGATCGCAGTGCTCACCGCCATTCCGATCATCGTGGATTGTCCGAGAAGTTTCGCCAGGACTGACTGCTCAAGACATCCCTCGCCGCCATCATAAAACAACAGCGTCCCCGTCCCGGCATACAGCCAGAGGATCCCCAGGAAAAAAAAGATGTCGCCAATCCTCGTCGTGATGAATGCCTTTTTGGCCGCGGCGGCTGCGCTGGGTTTGTGATACCAAAAACCGATCAACAGGTAACTCGCCAGCCCCACCAGCTCCCAGCACATGAAAAGCAGGAGCAAATTATTCGCGATGACCAATCCCAACATCGCCGCCGCGAACAGCGACAAAAAACAAAAGAAACGGGTGAAATTGTCGTCGTGGGCCATGTAGCCGGCGCTGAAAATGAAAATCAGCGTTCCGACAAAGGTGATCATCACCAGCATCCCCGCCGTCAGCGGATCCAGCACCCAGCCGAGACGGAGGCTCGCCTCGCCCAGCACAAACCAATCGAAGTTGTGGACCAGCCGTGCCGCCGGATCCCGAAGCGTTTGGGCAAACGCCACGCATGACAGGCAAAAGGCCAGCGCCATCGACCCAATCGCCAGGGCGGCCGCGGGAACCCGATGACGCCGCCGGAGT
>JBEEGQ010000418.1:0-3650 GCA_041166945.1 Verrucomicrobiota bacterium | reverse complement strand
TAGCTATGCGCCAGGTTGGTGAGGGCGACGCGAACGCGGAAAACGGATGCGGTCAATCCGCTGACGAATATGGTGGAGGGATACGGAGCGGCGGTACCGGATGCCGGGATCACGATGGGCGCGGCGTTCACAAACTGTCCGGAAGGGGCGAGCGCGCGAATCGTCAGGCTGGCAAAATTGTTCGCAGGATCAGGATCCCCATCGGATCCGACCAGCCGGGCGGAGTTGGTCGCGAAGCCGGCCGAGAGGGCGCGCGCGGCGATGGAGATGGTTCCCCCGGCGCCTGGCAGGAGGCTGCCCACAGTGCAAATCACGGTGTTGCCAACGTGAGAACAATTGCCGCGCGTCGTTGTCGACGAAACAAAACTGAGTCCCGCCGGCAACACGTTGGTGACCGCGACGCCGGTGGCCTGGCTGGGGCCGCGATTGGTGAAGGCCAGGGTGAATACGACATCCTCCCCAAGCCAGACGGGATCCGGCGCGCCTGCCATTTGAAGATCCAGGTCCGCGCTGGAAACGACGTTGGCCACCGCGCTGGAAAAGTTATTGGAACCGTCCGGATCAGACAACGCGACTGCGAGCGTGACACTGTTGGTATACGAGCCGAGCGATGGCGGTCGCGTCACAATGGTCACTGTCGCCTGATCGCCTGAACCCATTGCATTGAGCTGACAGGTGACCACCCCTGCTCCGTTGCTGCAAACGCCCTGCGACGACGTTGCGGAAATGAACGTAACGGACGCAGGGAGGAGAGCGGTCAATGTCGCGGTGGACGAGCTGGGTCCGCGATTCGAGATGAGGAGCACATGCGTCCAAGTCTGGTTCAACAGCACTGTGGCGACTGGCGGAACGGAGACGAGTTGGAAATCGGCGTCGGGAAGGACGAGGACATTGGCCTCCAAGTTGTTGTTCGCGGCGTTGAGATCGAACTCGGCGGCAGTGACGTGAATGAGATTGGAGTTCATTCCCAACTGGCCGGGCCTGCCCGCGATGCTGACTGCGACGCTGTTGCCCGGCGCCACCGTGCCGAATGCGCAGTTGATCACTCCGCCCGCGTTGGAACAGGAACCCTGGCTCGTTGTGACTGAAATAAACGTCATCAACGCGGGAAGTGTATCCGTCAGGCTCGCCGCGGTGGCACTGTTCGGGCCGCGATTCGTCACTACAATTGTATAATTCACCGGTTGTCCCAGCAGCGCCGGTTGCGGGGAGATGACCGCGGTGACCGCGAGATCGGCGGCTGGCAACACCACGGTTACCAGTGCGGGCGCGACGTTGTTGCTCGAGATCAGGTCCACCTGGTTGCCGCTGACGGAAACAAAATTGGTGATGGTACCGCCGCTCGCAGGCACGACCGTGAGGCTGATTTGTTTTGTGGCACCCGCGACGATATTGCCCAGATCGCACGTCACCGTTCCGTTCGAATTCGAGCAGGTTCCCTGGCCGGGCGGCACCGAGATGAACGAGACGGATGCCGGCAGGGTGTCGACGATGGTGGCGCGGGCGTCGGCCGGGCCCCGGTTCGTCACGGAGATGGTATAAACCAGGTTGCTGCCGGCCACCGCAATGGACGGACTGGCTGTCTGTCCGACGGAAAGGTCCGCAATTGGATCGGAAGTGACGATCGACAGATTCCAGCCGTCGGCGATAATGCCGAAGTTGCCTCCGGGCGAATCATCGAAAGCATAAAGCCGCCAGGTGCCATTGGGATTTGTTCCACGGAACGTGAGCAATTGCGTTCCATAGGGCCGCGGCGGCGCAGGGGCTTCGAGGATGTCCAGCGATCCGTAATTGGAAGGCTTGTAGGTACCGGTGACGATGCCCGGATCGCCGTCCGGGAGCATCGTCGCTGCGTCGTCATCGAAAGTCAGCGTCACATCGGAGATCGGGTTGTCGAGTCCGCAATCGGACATCAACATCACCGTCTGGCCGCCCGGGCCGACGAGCACAACGTCCAGGTCATCCGGCCAGGTATGCGTGATGCCCAAGAGGGTGACGGTCACCTTGAACACCTGCGCGGTCAGGCCGGAAACATTGAGGGCGGAGGGATATATGGACGCGGCACCGGATTCGCCCTCGACGAATTCCATGGCATCGCCGCTGGAAAACTGCACCAGCGAATGTGTCCCCAAAGTCACCGCAGTCGCCGCATTGTTCGCGGGAAACAGATCGACGGGCGCGGCGGCAACTGACGAGGCGCACTGATTTGTGCCCGCGCCGGCGGTCACGTTGAGCGTCACGGAGAAACGCGCGCCGGAAATGAGATTTCCCACGGCGCAAGTCACCGTCCCGCCCGAATTGGTGCAGGCCCCCTGCGTCGCCGAGGCGGAAAGGAACTGGGTAACGGGCGAGAGTTGATTGACCAGAACAATGTTGGATGCGGCGGAAGGACCGCGGTTTGTCACATTCACCGTGAACGCGACCAGGCCGCCCACAGCAACAAGAGGCAGGGGCGTTGCGACACCCAATGCCAAATCCGACACCGGCTCAATCGCCACCGCATAATCTTCAACCTCTCCATCCGCAGCCAGGCCTACGGGGGCGGAGTTCGAGATCGTGCTGAATCGAAAGCGCGCGAATGTCGGGCCCAACGCGGCGCCCGAGGGTGTTGCGAACGACAATGTATTTGTTCCCGCCGCCACGATGAGGTTGGTGAATATCCCTTCTCCCGCGTCCGCCCAGCCGTTCGTTCGGTTGAAATCGATCCATGCATTCAGATAGCCGTTCGTTGACGCCACCACCTGCACCGTCGAGACCTGACCCACGCGCACGGGGGCCCTGAAAATAATCCCGTCGTCGATGTCGGCTGCCGCGTCGGACGATGGCTGGCCGTCTGAATCCGCGGTGACTCCCGCCCCGAGGTGAATCCCGGGCCTCAACACATGTCGCGCGGCGTTTTGCGACAGAAGGGTCGGATATGAGCCATTCGGAGCGTCACCGAAATCGAGGGCCGCCACCAACAATGTCGCAACACTGCTGGTGATGGATCCAGAGACGTTCCACAGGAAGACCGAGTAACCGTCAGAGTCGGACGGATGGACATTGGAGAGCAAAAGCGATGCGTTGGTGGCGGCCGAAATGGCGATTCCATTACGCCGCCATTCAAAAAACAGCGGTTCATCGCCGGTGGCCACCACGGAGAAAATGACATTATCTCCCTGCGTGGCGATGAGACTGGATGGCTGGAGGGCAATGCCGGGAGGCACCCGGACCGTGAGGACCGCGACGACACTGGTGGCGGCACCGAACTCATTCGTCACCTCGACGTGATATTCGCCCGCATGAACCGGTTGGACATTGCTGATCGCGAGGGTCCCGGTAGTGGCGTCGGCCAAAAGGTTGGTTCGCTGGAAAAACCATCGATACACGAATGGTTCGGTGCCGGACACAGCTACTTCGAAGGTCGCGAGGGAATTCGCAACATTGGTCCGGCTGGCGGGGGGATTGGTGATGACCGGCGGATCCATCTGCGCAGAGGCGCCGGAGACGAGAACAAAAAAGCTGAAGACGCCCGCCGCGATAAGGGAGCGTTTGCAAGCCTGGGCGAAAAAGGCGGCGCACCAGCGGCGCAAGGGTGGACAAAAAAGGAATGCAATCATGCAACGACACGGAACGGGCGTCCTGCTACTTCACCGAAGGCGGGCCTTGTA
>JBEEGQ010000417.1:0-4018 GCA_041166945.1 Verrucomicrobiota bacterium | reverse complement strand
CCTGCCGAAGCCCTTTGTCGAGACTGCGATTCAGGTGGCGGAAGGCTCGGCGGATTTTCTGAGCAAGGACCTGGTGGAGGCGCTCGTCGTCCTGAAAAATGATCCGATGCAGGCGCAGTTCAAGAAGGCGAATGACCGGGCGGTCGCTGAAATCCGGGCCTATGTCAAATGGCTTCAGGAGACGCGCCTGCCGCGGGCCGATGACGCCTATGCGCTGGGCCGGGGAAAGTTTTCGCGGATGTTGCGCGACGGGGAATTGATCACGTGGTCGCCGGCCAAGGTCCTGGAATTTGGAATGCGCGAATTGCGGAGAGAGCAGCAGGTGTTCGCGGGCGCGGCAAAAATCATCGATCCCACGAAGCCTCCGATTGAAGTATTCAAGGCGATACAAAAGGATCATCCGACCGCCGGGAGCCTGCTTCCCGACACGCGGGCCAATCTCGAAGCCATTCGAAAATTCCTGGTCGACCGGCAGATTATTACCATTCCGTCCGAGGTCCGGGCGCGTGTGGAGGAGACGCCCAAGTTCGATCGAGCGACGAGTTTTGCGTCGATGGACTCGCCGGGTCCGTTCGAGAAAAAAGCGGCGGACGCGTATTATTACGTCACGCCTGTGGAGACGAACTGGCCGCCGTCGCAGGCGGAGGAATGGCTGACGGCATTCAACTATTACACGACGGATATTGTTTCGATCCACGAGGCGTATCCCGGCCATTACGTGCAATTCCTATGCCTGAACGCGTCCCCAGCGAATCGGCTGGAAAAAATCCTCGACAGCTACGCGTTCGTGGAAGGCTGGGCGCATTACACCGAGCAGATGATGCCGGACGCGGGGTTTGGCCCGAACATGCCCTCGCGGGTGGCGCAGTCGGACGAGATGAAGAAAGCGAAATATCGCCTGGCACAATCCGACGAGGCCCTGCTGCGCCTCTGTCGTTTGTGCGTGTCGATCAAGATGCATTGCGACGGCATGAGCGTGGATGCCGCGACGAAATTTTTTCAGGACAATTGTTATTACGAGGAGAAACCGGCCCGGCAGGAGGCCCTGCGGGGAACATTTGATCCGGAGTATCTTTATTACACGCTCGGGAAGCTCCAAATCTTAAAACTGCGCCGGGACTGGGAGAAGCAGGAGGGCGCGTCATATACACTGAAGCGGTTTCATGACGAATTGCTTCGGCATGGCATGCCGCCCATTCGTTTGCTTCGCGAAGTCCTGTTGGAAGATCCGCGGTCCTGGGACCAATTATTCTGATCGGGGAATTCGGAACGGTTCGACGGAATGTTCGACAACGGCGGCCGCCGGGTTTTCTACCAGTGGACGGCCAGTGAGAGTTTCCCACCAAACCGGTTTTTGTAAAAAAGCTGCCGATTGGTCAGCCCGTATTCGTGAACAAGCCGGGTGATCTTGACATCGTAGCAGCAATACTCGGCGATCTCGGCAAGTTTCCCCTCCCTGAACCACCGAATGGCCTGGAGTCCCTCGGAAGTTTTCTCAACGCCCATCGTCGCCTGGGCGATGGAGTCGAGAGAGAGGCGATGCGGAAGGGTTTTGCGAATCTCGACCAGCATGTCGAGGGTGGGGAGCTGTCGGAGATCCAGAACGGTGTAGCCATGCAGGACTTCGTAATCGAACCCGAGGTTGTTAAATCCGACAACCAGATCGGCGCGCCGAAGCTCATTGACCAATTCGTCCACCTGCCGCTCGGAATAAATCTGGTAGGCGCCTGTTCCGGTGCTGTAGGTGACCCCGACGCTCATCCGCATGTCGCGGATTTTGTCCCATCCCCCCACTTCGTCCGCGGACTTTTGGGTTTCGAGATCGAAGTAGACGATGTTTTTCATGGCAGCGTCCAGGCCGCGGAATGCATGGCGCGGAGTGTACAGCGGGCGATGGGGCAGGCAACGGATTTGTCGTTGCGAAGGGGGGGCATCAGGGCTGGCGCAGCTGGTAAAAGCGCGCGGGGAGGGCGGGGGTGAACACGGCGGGGCTGGTGGAATTGGTGCTGGGCGAAAAGGGGCCGAGGGGGCTGGCCGATTCCAGGAGGGTAAAGCCGGGAGCATTCCAGGAAAGATGAACGCGCGCGCCGTCGAAAGTGGCGTGGAGAGTCGGTCTTCCGCCCGGCGGGGCGAGAGTGAACAGGCCCAGATCGAAGGCGGCGTCGCTGGTGTTTACCGCATTTTGATGGAGTTCGACGGCCAGAACATTCGTGCCCTCAAGCAACATGCCCGGCGCGGGAACGAGGTTGGTGGGAAAGTAATAGTATTCGTTGGTGCCGCTCACGGCATTGGTGGTGATGGCAAAGGTGGCATAACTCACCGCGCCGGTTTGCATGTTCATCCGGAAGATTTCATTGCCATTGAGATACACCACCGCGCCGTCGTCACGCACGACGCCGAAGGAGAGATTGGTGACGTTCCCGGCATTGGTGGCGGTGAACAGGCGGCGGAAGTAGGAAGTGATTTGGCGATTGTTGGGATTGGGTCCGCTGTTGATTTGAGTCGCGGGCAGGCTGGACGCCCCGAGGACGCCGTATCCGAGGATCCCGGGGCCGCTTTTCCATGTCGAATCATCAAAACCGGCCGTGCGCCAGCCCGCTGCGGGCGCATAATTGGTGTCGAAATAGCGCCAGACCGATCCGGTCGCCACCAGTGTGGTCAAGATCGGCGCGGGAATGACCGTGATGTTGATCGGGGCCGACGTGGCGCTCAATCCCATCGTATCCGTGGCCACGGCCCGCAGGGTGTGGGACCCCGGATTAAAGGATCGTATCAGTGTCGCGCCACCGGTGATGTCGACGTTGGTGGCGCCCAAGTCCAATGCGCCATCGAAAAACGCCACCGTGGCCACCGGGCTGTCGACATCCGAATTATCGGCCACGAGCATCAGGTTGGTGGGGCCGAACCAGATCGTTCCATTAGTCGGCGCGAGCAGGCGGACCCGGGGTGGTGTGGGGGGCAAGTTCGACAAAAGTTCGAGGTCAAAGCTGATGTCGCTGCTGGTGCCGCTGGCCTGGTGGATTTCCACTGCGAGCGTGTTTTGACCCGCCACGAGAAGCGCAGGCATCACAGGCGCCCCGTGAAATTTATCATCGTCAATGGCGGAAACGGCGGGAGTCGTGAAGCTCACGGCGCCGCCGGGCATGTTGTTGCGAAAAACCTCGGTGCCATTGAGATAAACGATGGCCCCGTCATCGCGCAGCACGCGCACGACGAGGTTGCTGGAGGCGGAGGGATTCGCAATGGCAAAGGCGTGGCGAAAGTAGGTGGTGATGTAGCGATTGGCCGGTTCGGGGCCGAACCCGGTCGTGGTTGTTTCATCGCCATCGCCATAGCCGAGCTGGGCGACGCCGTTGGACCATGTGTGATCGTCGAAGGCGACGTTCCGCCAGGCGATTCCCGGATTCGAGCCATCGTCGAGATACTTCCATTCAGCGCCCCGCGGAATGATGGCGGGCAGAACGGTGATGGAAACCGGTGCCGAAGTGGAATTCAGGCCGGTGCTGTCGAAGGCCACGGCCGTGAGCACATGCGTCCCTGACGGGGCATTTGACCAGGACAGCGTGTAATAGAGATTTTGGGGCACCGTGCTGCTGCCGACCCAGTTGCCGCCGTCAAAAAAATCGACCCCCGCAATGGTGCCGTCGACATCAGTGGCATTGGCGACGAATGTGACGTTGGCGGCGACGGTGTCGCCCGGTTCGGGCGCGAGCAGGCTGACAGCGGGCGGCTGGAAACCGGCGGTGTCGACGTTGCCGAGGAATTCGAGCTCGAAGCTGATATCGGAGCTGCTGACTGCCGCCTGGTGAATTTCCACGGCGATTTGATTGTCACCGATATTGATCAATGAAGGGCTGACCAGTGCCGAAAAAAACTTTTCGCCGTCCTCAGGGGTTGTGGTGGAAGCCGGAGTGAGCGCATTGACGGATCCGAAGGGCATGTTGCTGCGGAAGATCTCCACTTCATTGAGATAAACAATGGCGCCATCGTCGCGCCGGAGACGGACGAGAAGGTTGGA
>JBEEGQ010000416.1:0-6236 GCA_041166945.1 Verrucomicrobiota bacterium | reverse complement strand
CTGAATTTTTTCCAGAATTTCAGCGGTGTCTCGCCTCCGCAAATCTTCGATGGACAATTTCTCGCCCGTTACCCAAATCACTTCTAGCTTGTCGACTTGTGGAACTGTGTCCGCTTTTACCCCTTTTTCGACTTTCTGCTTCATGATGTTGGGCCGCTCTGTGGCGCGGTCAAGCAAGCGCATTTTCAGGCGAAAAGTTTACCAACCGCGCCATCGTTGCGGAGTGTTCGCGACGCAAATGACCATACGTGCGCATCGCAAGCGCCCCGCCGTCGGAGTGGCCGAGCCAGCGACTCACGGTCGGGATGTCCACGCCGGATTCAATGCAGCGGGTGGCGAACAAGTGCCGCAAGTCGTGGTGCGTCATTCGATGGAGTTTTAGCACTTTGCAGCCGCGAGTCAGTGATTTTTCGCACTCGCTCACGTTGCAGACGTTTTGCTCTACCGACGGCTTTGCTTCTTTCAGGCGAGTTAGCAATTCGAGCAGCGGCGGAATGATGGGGATGAATCGGATAGAGGAGGCCCCGGAAGTTTTGGCGCGTTTCGCAGTCTCGACGCGGATTTCACCCCGCGTCAAGTCCACGTCCGCCCATTTCACCAGTCCCGCCTCGCTAATCCGGCACCCGGAAAAGGCGAGGAAGCGGACCAAATCGGCGCAGTCCTTGGATTGCCGCGCACCCCCGTTTTCGAGTTCGGTAAGCAATTCCTCAAATTGTTTCGGTTCGGGCAACTTCAATTCCTTCGGCTTCACGCCGAGGCGCTTCACTTGAAAAGCCGGGTTGTCGTCGCGGCCCAGGCCGGCACGTTTCAAAATCTCGCGCAGCGTGCCGAGCGTATTGTTGAAAAACTGATCGTCATATTTGGCGGCAAATCTTCCGGCCCACTCGCGGCAGTCGGCTTCGGTGATCTTCGTCGGGATGGATTCCTCCAGCCCGGCCCAGGTCCGGAGCAGCGCTTTAACGCAGTTGCGCCGGTAAATCTTGCTCCCGTCCTTGAGGGTGTGATCGGCGTCGATGTCGGTTTCGTACGCCTTGCGGGCGTCGCCCACCGTTCCGAGAATCGGCTTGGCGGCTCGTTTGAGATGTTTCTTGAGATAGTCCGCGAGGCGCAGCTTGGCGGTGGTGAAAACGTCCGTTTCCAGGCTTTGCCGGGTGATCTTTCCGTCGATCTTGCTCCGTCCGAAATAGACCCCGCTGGGCTGGTATCGGAGAAGGCAAGGCACTTGAGGGAAACTTTTCCATTTGCCATCGGACGATATGTTTGTTTTCCTTTCGCCCCTTCGCGATTGCGCCGAATCCGGCTGTTGGACTAAATCGTTGTTGTTCATATATGCGTTGAACAAATGATGCGGTATACAACGACGGTATACAATGGCAAAAACGTGGGGTTTTTAGTGAATGTAAGTAGCTTAAAGTAAACTGGTTGCCTCGGTAGCTCAGTTGGTAGAGCAGTTGACTCTTAATCAATTGGTCCCAGGTTCGAGTCCTGGCCGGGGCACCACTTTTCCTTGCTACCCTCCACTGCCCGGTAACGGAATTGGAAGTGAAGGCTCCTCAATCCCTGAACAGAAACACCTTCTCTCCCCCGCCCTCTCCGCCATTTTTGAAATGGTGAGGCTGACTCGAGCCACAGTTGAACACAGATTTTCACAGATGTTTTTGTCGGAACTTGTTCTCGCTGCTTTTTTCCTCTTCTGTGTTCCTTCTGTGCCCGTCTGGCTTCAAAGTCCGCGCCTGAGATCGAGCCACAGATGAACACAGATTTCCACAGATGTTTTTGTCGGAACTTATTCTCGCTGCTTTCTTCTGTGTTCCATCTGTGCCCGTCTGTGGCTTCAATGGAGGAGGTGTCCGAAGGGCGGCCAGAGGAGGAATGTGCCTTCAAAACCGGCGTTAAAGAGCGCAATGCGCGCACATGGTCCCGGGGGATCGCTCCTGCTTTTCGCAGCTGGGCCCGGCACTCGTTCGCACACCGTTCGGGCTTTCCTTCGGTCCACGGACTCTTTCATGCTCGACGCATGCAACGCCGGGAATTCCTAAGCAAATTCACACTCGGACTGGCAACGGCCACAACCGCTCTCGCCATCCAAGGCTGCGCCACCGGTAGCCGGAGAGATCCCGCCAGAAGGGCTGTCCGCTCCTTTGAATTGCAGGATTTGAGCGTGCTGGATTTGCAGTCCGGGATGGCCTCAGGACGCTTCTCGTCGGCTGGGTTGGTCGAACGTTACCGGCGCAGAATCCTTCAGATCGACCGAAACGGGCCCCGTCTCAACTCGGTCATCGAACTCAACCCCGATGCCCTACACATCGCCCGCGAACTGGATCGCGAACGGCACAGCACTGGTCCTCGCGGACCCCTTCACGGCATCCCCGTGCTCATCAAAGACAACATCGATACCCACGACCGCATGTCCACGTCCGCCGGATCGCTGGCACTGGCAGGGTCGATCGCCCCTCGCGATTCGTTCGTCGTTGAACGCTTGCGTCTCGCTGGCGCTGTGTTGCTCGGGAAAACGAATCTCAGCGAATGGGCGAATTTTCGCGGATCAAAATCGATCAGCGGCTGGAGCGGCCGCGGCGGGCTCACCCGGAATCCCTATGCGACGGACCGGAGCACCTCGGGATCCAGCGCGGGCTCGGCAGCGGCGGTCGCCGCCAGTCTTTGCGCGGTGGCGATTGGAACGGAAACCGACGGCTCCATTGTTTCGCCCGCGTCTTATTGTGGCGTGGTGGGCTTGAAGCCCACGGTGGGGTTGGTCAGTCGCTCGGGCATCATCCCGATTTCGTCCAGCCAGGACACCGCGGGGCCGATGACACGCTGCGTGGCCGACGCGGCGGCGTTGCTCGGAGTGATGGCGGGCCGCGATCCTCGCGACTCGGCGACCGCGGCTGCGAAAATACCCGCCTCGGGCGATTACACATCGTTTTTGCGAACCACGGCATTGCGCACCGCCCGGGTTGGGGTGGTCCGGAGCATGTTCCGGATGAATCGCATCGTCGATCCGGTATTGGAAGCGGCTTTGGGCGCATTGCAGGCCGAAGGGGCCGTGCTGGTGGACTCCATCAAATTGCCGTCGCGGCAGGATTTGAGCGGTGCCGAACACGAAGTGATGTTGTACGAATTTAAAGCAGGCTTGAACGAATACCTGGCATCCCTCGGTCCACGCGCACCCATCAAAACTTTGCAGGAGCTGATTGAATTCAACGACGCGAACAGCGCCAGAGAATTGGCGCTTTTCGGACAGGAAATTCTTATCGAGGCGCAAAGCCGGGGTCCGCTCAGCGAACAACGTTACCTCGATGCCCGCGAGCGATGCAGAAAATGGTCTGCGGAAATGGAGACCGTCCTCGAGACGAATCACCTCGACGCGATCGTCGCGCCGACGACGGGTCCGGCGCATACGCTCGACATGATCGTCGGAGATCGCGGGCTGGGAGGCAGCTCGACGTACGCCGCGGTGTCGGGTTTGCCCAGCATCACGGTGCCGTGCGGTGAAGCGCGCGCGTTGCCAGTGGGATTGTCCTTTACCGGGGGCCGCTGGCAGGAAGGGAGGTTGTTGGGGCTCGCCTATTCATTCGAGCAAGCCACTCACGCGCGCCAGACACCGCGCTTTCTTCACACAATTGCCCTTCCGTGAATTTGTGTGCAATGGACCGAAGCGCGTCGGTCCATCGACCACAAATTCATGGCCCAAAGGGCCCGAATTCCTCAGCCCAGCCCAACGGGCTGGGATCTGCCCCGCAATGCATGCGGCCTGAAAGGCCGCGATACGCACAGTCCATACCGCCCACGGGTTGACAACCGGCTTGGCGACTACCAGCGGCCCTTTGATTGCGCTGATGGCAAGCCCGCGCAGGGGCCATTTGCGGGGCGACCGGTCAAGATCTTCAGCGCAGCGGGAAACCGATCGCGCCTGCCAGTGCGCCAAGTTGGGTCCACTCGTTGTCGAGGGTCCCACTCAAGCAGACCGTTCCGAAGGGCCCGGTCGGGACCTTGAAGCGCGGCGCCTGATAGTTCGGCTGACTGAAATCCAGCACCTCGGCAATGTTCCGCGCCGTGGTGTCACGGACGGTCAGCGGCCTCAGATTCCATCTCCATTCCATCATTCGCAGGATGGACGTGTGATCGTAGAGATCATGAGCGATGGCGCCGCGCATCGACCATGGCGATATCACCAGGCTGGGCACACGGAACCCGCGACGCCCGTCGCTGCCCAGGGCCGCATCGGCGGGAGGGATGGGCGCGAGGGCCGGGGCGACGTGATCAAAGAAGCCACCCCACTCATCGTAATTGATAATGAACACCGTATTCTTCCAGTTGGGACTTTTGATGACCGCTTCATAGACAGAATTCAGGAACGCCTCGCCATTACGGATGTCGGCGAATGGATGATCGTCGTTCGACAACCCCATCGATTCGCCCAGGAAACGGGGATCGACAAACGAGACATGCGGCAGGTTTCCAGCGGCGCAATCGGTGAAGAACGAACTGACAGGCCGCGCCAGCGGAAGATATTTTGGTCCCCACAACGCGATCAGCGGGATGTCGCTGAAATAAACGCGCGCCTGGAGGTTGTGATCCGCAAGCCGATCGAAAATGGTCGGGAGGGTGGACAAGGTCGAGCTGTTGTCCAAACGATCGGTCTGGGCGGCATACTGGTAAATGCGATTGGGGTAGGTTCCGGCCATGATGGCTGAAAAATAATTGTCGCAGGTGGTCCACGCGGCAGTGGCGGCGGACAGGAACTTCAAATCGCTGCGATTATAATAACCGATGGCGAACAGATCATTCTGGGCGCGAAGCCATCCATCGCAGGCGCCGTTGTTATATTCGATGCGCGCTCCCTGGTAGGTGTGATCGGGGTCGATGTGTCCGCAGCCCTGGTAATCAGGAGCCAACGGATAGGTCGGATGCGCCACCCCCGCCCTGTCGGTATAGGACAGGCCCGCCTGCCTGCCATTGGCGCCCGGCAACCAGCCCAGGAAATGATCGAAGGAACGATTCTCCATCATCAACACCACGATGTGTTCGATCCCGGATTGCTGCGGCTTGGGCAGCGTGCGGATGCGGCGCTCGGTCGTCAGGGCCGACAGGTTGCCGGCTCCCAGCGCGAGAGCCCCGGCAGTGGAGCCGGCGACGCGCAAAAATTTTCGGCGACTGAACGAAGAGTTTGGGTTCGAGTTGAGTGGGTTTGGCGATTTCATATCTGGAAGGACCGAGCCTATCAAAATGAATCCAGACATCCTGTCAGGTTCAATCTGTTAGGCTCCATTTGGGAATCATTCAACTTCGCCGTGGATCCATCCGACGGCGCCGCAATCCGTTAGCAGCGGTTGTACCTACCCCCGGTTCATCCCCACATCGCACAATTCGCAATTATTCGGCTTCCTCCACACTCCCGACGCAGGCTCGAAGATTGCGCTTTGCCTTCCGGAACTAAAAATGGAATGCAGTTTGCACAGGGAAGGAGTAAATGCCCGAAATGAAGCCGCCGAAACGGGTCACCACTGGCGCAATCGATAATAACCCGGCCCAGTGGCATCCTCGTAATCTACGCTCGGCATGAGGGGGGAGATCGGCATGTAAAGCCCATTGACCTGCGCCGCTTTCAACACCTGGAAAACCTTTCCCGGTCCGGTCCACTGCATCGAAACAGTTCCTCTGCCGGGGTTGTGAACAATGTTGGTGAACCGCGACGGAGCAGCGGGACCCGTTAGATCGGTCACGACAAAAAGGGCATCCAGCCCGAAACTGGAGACGTCCTCGACAGGCGCAAACGCCGCCATCAATTCGAGGTTGTGAAAGATAACCATTCCTTCATCACTTAAAAGATCACCCGATCCGATCGTCCCTAATTGGGTATCTTCAAAACCGTCCCGGGTAGAGAACCAAATCTCGCCATTGGGCCAGACATAGACCGCGTCCAAACCATAGTCCTTGCTGACGGCGGGATGAAAGCGGGCCAACAACTCAGCGTTTCGTGCGACGATGGTGCCGCTATTGGAAAGGAGATCACCATGCCTCAACTGGCCGACTTGCGGAGCCGGAACATCGCTGCCGATCGAAAACAGGACTTCCCCGGTTTCGCGCACCTGAAGGGCGTCCAGCCCGAGATCAGGCCCGGGGACCGTGACATGAAAAGCGGACAGGAGCTCGAGGTTGCGATGCACGATTCGGCCCCGATCCGAAACCACATCGCCATGCTGAATCACACCCAATGTGGAACTGCTTTGAAA
>JBEEGQ010000415.1:0-7651 GCA_041166945.1 Verrucomicrobiota bacterium | reverse complement strand
TAATCCATGTCCAGCTTGAAGCGGCACGAAATGCCGCGGCCCCCTGGCCCGCTTCGTTCATGTTTGGCACGCCTCGCTTGCGAAGGGGGTCATTCTCGCCTACTTTTGCCGGATGTTACGGAACCGTGAACGGTTTTCTTCTGCGGCGTCCGGCCTTATTTTCCTGATCCTTTGGAGCGCAGCGGCGGTTTTTTTTCCAGGCGTGGCGCACGGCGCACCGACCTTCGTTGCCAAAGGGGCGTTGGGCACGATTCAAACTCCTGTCATCACCGAGGCATCAGGAATTGTCGCGAGCCGCCAAAATCCCGGTGTGTTATGGACGCACAACGACTCGGAGTTTCGGGGGAGTGTATTTGCATTGTCCACCAATGCGACGCTTCTCGGGCGCTACAGCATTCTGCCGGTGCCTGGGAGCGGCGATTTTGAAGATATCGCCCTCGGTCCAGGACCGGTCCCCGGCTTCCAATATATTTATCTCGGGGACATTGGAGACAATGGGAAAAGCCGCTCGAGCATTCGCATTTTTCGATTTCCGGAACCGTCGGTCTATCTCCATCAAGCTTCGAGTCCGGTGATCGCCGCAGTGGCGGGCACGGACGAAATCACCCTCACCTATCCGGACGGCGCGGCGAATGCGGAGGCGATGATGGTCGATCCCATCACCGGCGATTTGTTTATCGCGACCAAACTGCTCGGCAGTTCGCGAATTTATCGGGCGTCGCGTTCGCATCTCGATGACGGCGGTTCGGTGCATCTCCAGTTCGTGCGGGAGATTTCGTTCTTTAAAGTTTCGGGTGGCGACATTTCCGCCGACGGCCGTTTGATCGCACTGCGTCGCGGCAACACGGCGGCGGTGTGGGTCCGCGCGCCGGGTCAAACCATTGGGGACGCCTTTGGCGGCGTGCCTTCAGGAATTCCGGTGGTCGGGGAACCCTACGAGTTCAATGGTGAGGCGATAGGTTTTCATCCGACCAGTCTCGGTTATTACACGATCAGCGAAGGGACCAACCAGCCGGTCTATTTTTTTCGACGAACAGATTCGGGCATTCCGCGGCAGCCTGTGGTCCTGATCCCGCCGGGGGACACCTGGCGTTTCCAGGATTTGGGGACAGATGAAGGCGCGGCCTGGCGGCAACTGGCGTTTGATGATTCGAGTTGGGGGACGGGCCGTGCGCCATTGGGCTACGGACAGGGGGATGAGCAGACGACCGTTTCCTTTGGACCGGTTACGTCGTCGAAAATTGTCACCACATACCTGCGTCGAAAATTTACCATCGCAACGGGATCCAGCTTGAACAACCTGGGGTTGCGGCTGCTGTTCACGGATGGGGTGGTCGTGTATTTGAACGGCGTTGAGATATTTCGGCGCAATCTGAGCCTGGATCCGGCGTTCGATCAGCTTTCCACCGGCTCGAATGACACTCGTCAAAACGATTGGTTTTCGGCCGTGGTCGATGACGCGCCATGGCATGTGGGCACCAACATCGTCGCCGTGGAATTGCATCGGCAGCTTCGTGATGGATTCGACTTGAGCTTCGACTTGCAGTTGATCCAGGGGGCGTTCGACCTGAGTGCCAACCTGAATTCTTCGGACACCAAACCGCCGACGATCGCGTTCACAACCCCGGCGGCTAATGCCATCGTGATGGATTCGGTGCTGACGATGCATGGCATCGCCGCGGACAATTCAGGCGTGACGAGAGTCGCGTGGGCCCTGAACGGGGGCGGATTTCAACCGGCAACCGGCACTCTGAACTGGTCGGCGCAAGTTCCCCTCGAGGTGGGAACGAACGTGGTTTATGCCGTGGCCTATGATTCGAGCACGAATGTTTCCACGATCGCATCGCGAAAGATTTTTCGTCTGGCGGCCAGTCCCCTCACGGTGGATGTCTCCGGCTCGGGATCTGTCACACCGACACTCAATGGATCGCTGCTGGTTCTCGGAAGGTCGTATGTCCTGACTGCCAAGCCGGCGTTGCGCAACCTTTTTGCGGGCTGGACGGGAGGCGTGATGACGAACGCGCTTCGACTCCAGTTTCTCATGCAATCGAACCTGATGTTGCGGGCGAACTTCGTCACCAATCCGTTCGTCGCGACGAAGGGCACCTATCGTGGCTTGTTCGAAGACACGAATGTTGTATCGCATGACCATTCCGGATCCATCACTGCGACAATTGCCGAAAGCGGCGCATACACCGCTTCGTTGCGTTTTGGCGGAACGACCGCGGCGCTCAGCGGGCAGCTTGGTGTGGACGGCAAGGCAACCAAACAAATTCGGGTGCAGTCGACCAATCTCCTCACCGTTACGCTTTGCCTGGATTTCAATGCGGGCGCGGACCAGTTGACGGGGCAGGTCGCGGGTGCCGATTGGGTTTCGGCGATCCTGGCATTCCGCGCGGCTCCGTTTCCAAAAACAAGCCCGGCTCCATTCGCTGGTCGTTACACCATGTTCATCAGCGGGGATACCAATCGTGGAGGACCTGCTGGCCACAGCGTGGCAACGGTTATCGCGAGCGCGAGTGGCACGGTCACACTTTCAGCCACGTTGAGCGATGGAACGAAGACGACGCAGGCCGGTATCGCTTCGAAGGACGGTTGGTGGCCGCTGTACGCGCCATTGTATCGCGGGAAAGGTTCCATCCTGGGCTGGCTGACTTTCACCAACGAATCGGTGGACAGCTTGCTGGCGCGCATCCACTGGATTAAACCGGCGGTGTCGGCGGATCCGCTTTATCCCGGCGGCTTCACCAATGTGACGATGGGACATGGAGCGCCTTATTCGATTCCGCTGATGACCAATTACCTGGCGGCTCATCCCAACTTTTGCGTGGCGATTAAAGGATTGGGAATTGAACCTCAGAGCAGCTGCGTGACGCGCGGGGCGGGCTACACGTGGAATGGCCCCGGATTTCGATCCCTCAAGCTCGATCTTCCGAGCGGCCTATGGACCGGATCTTATACGAACCCGATGAATGCACGGCTGGTGCCCGCAAGATTCGTGATTCTGGCTGGAAGCGGCTCGCTCTACGGCCATGTGCTCGGCACCAACGTGAGCGCGGCCATCGAGAGGCTTGAGGTGCCGTGAGGAGGGATCACTCCGTCGCGGCGGGCCATGGCAGCATCGAGAGCGTCGCCTTGGGATTCGTCTGCGCAAAATAATTCGCCGCCCATTCGGTGGCGAACAGGACGACCGGATGACGCTCCATGTCATAAGCCAGCCGGGATCCAGTGGGCAGGGAGAGCGCATCCAGTTCGGGATCCTTCAACTCCGGCGACAGCCAGCGCACAACGGTCCACGGCGCCGATTCGAGACGCGACGGGGCGCCGTATTCACTTTCGAGACGGAACTGGACCACCTCGAATTGCAAGGGCCCGACTGCGGCCAGCAATGGGACACGCGCCGCCGCATCGCGCAGATGCAGCACTTGAATCACTCCTTCCTGGAGCAACTGATCGAGGCCCTGTCGAAATTGCTTAAATTTTCCAGGATTCGGATTGTGCAGGTAGGAAAACGCTTCAGGGGCGAACCTCGGAATTTCGCGATAGAGGATCGCGGGATCCGCCGTCAGCGTATCGCCAATCCCAAAATTGTCGTGCCCGACCAATCCGATGATATCGCCCGGATAGGCTTCATCGACTGTTTCGCGCTCGTTGCCGAACAGCTTGTGCGAGCTGGAAAGGCGCACCTTTTTTTCCGAGCGCGAATGCCACACGCTCATGTCCCGTTCAAATTTTCCCGTGCAAACACGAAGAAAGGCGATGCGATCACGATGCCGCGGATCCATGTTCGCCTGGATTTTGAAAATGAACCCTGAGAACCCGGGGTGTTCGGGCGGGATGCACGCCGCAGGATCGAGCCGGGGTTCCGAACCGCTGGTCTCCAGCGCGCCAGCCTGCGGAGCCGCGCCGGCGGTCAGGACGCCGCAGCGGCCTTGCGGACCAATGGCGTGCTTGAGAAAACCGTCCAGCAGCAGCTGCACTCCGAAGTTATTGATGCCACTTCCGAAAAACACGGGCGTCGTTTTTCCTGCCAGGACCGCGGCTTCGTCGAACGTTTCGCCCGCCATTTCCAGCATCTCCAGCTCCTCGACCGTGCGCGCGTAGGTGGTTTCATCGAGGCGCTCACGAATCACGGCGTCATCGAGGCCGCCCACTTCGACCGGCGCGCGAAACTGGCCGCCGACCGTGCGTTCGAACAGATGCATCTGGCGGGTTTGACGGTCATAGACGCCCTGAAAATCCGCGCCCATGCCGATCGGCCAGTTCACGGGGAATGCCCCGAGGCCAAGCACGCGTTCGAGCTCGTCGAGCAGCGCCAGCGGTTCGCGCATCGGCCGGTCGCACTTGTTCATGAAAGTGAAGATGGGCACGCCGCGTTGGCGGCAGACTTCGAAAAGCTTTCGCGTCTGCGGCTCGATTCCCTTCGCCGCGTCGATCACCATCACCACCGAATCCACGGCTGTCAGCACCCGGTAGGTGTCCTCGGAAAAATCCTTGTGACCGGGTGTGTCCAGCAGGTTGATGCGATAGCCTGAGTAATCGAATTGCAACACGGTCGAGCTGATCGAGATGCCGCGTTTCTTTTCCAATTCCATCCAATCGGATGTGGTGGCCCGTTGGTGTTTGCGTGCCGTGACGGATCCGGCGAGCTGAACGGCGCCGCCGTAAAGCAGCAGCTTTTCGGTCAATGTTGTCTTGCCCGCATCGGGATGGGAGATGATGGCAAAGGTGCGGCGCCGTTTGATTTCGTTTAGGATGTCCACGAAGCCGGCCACGGTAACCATCTCCGTGGTCAAGAACAAGTCGGGAAGGGCCGGCTCGGTGTCCACCCTTCGGGGTGTCCGGGCTTTGGCGAGACGACGCAAAACACGCTGAAGCGTGGACGCCGAACAGGCACGCCTCGCGCGCTGGGCAAGGCCCCTGTTCAGTTGGTAATTTCAGGCTCGTCCGGATTTTCCTTGAGCCAATCCTTGACGGCCTTTTCCCACTTGGGCCAATCGGTGCCGTGGTCTGCATCCACGAATACTTCCAAAATATCGCGCGCCTCCTCGGCTTTGGGATGGCCCGGGGTCCTGGCGACGTCGAGCAAAACCGGCAGCTTGATGCCGTTGGGCCGGTTGAGGGTATCCGTCATGATGATATCCAACACCGCCTCCGGTGTGGTTGCATTAGTGAAGGTTTGCGCCAGCGCGGAGAATTTTTCATCGGGCAACAAATTGGAGATATGCTGCATGATTTCGACCTGGCCATCCTCGGGCAGGGTTTTCCACATTCCCAAAAGGAGGTCCGCTTTTTTTGTCTCGTCTTCATTGGAGCCGAGGATGTCATCCAGTTTCGCACTCCAATCAGCGGTCGGCTCGGGCATCGGAGTTGTCCCGGGAATCGCGGCCGCGCCACCGGGTAACGATGGCATCGCACCGGGCGTCGCAGTCCGCCGGCCGTTCAACGAAGCCGCCGTGACGCGTCCCGGGTTGTTGGGATCGCCGGTCAACCGGCGTGGCGCCACAGGAGTCGTCGGGGCTGAAGAAGAAGCGCTCGCGGCGGGGACCGCTGTTTCATCGGTCGTTTTTTTGGCGCCCAGCCAGCCCAACATTCGCCCGCCGATGAGCAATCCGAGCACGGCCAGCACCACCAAAATGATGCCGGGCCGAATTCCACTTTTCGATGTCGTCGGATTTTCCATGATGCCAATCAATTCAACACTTCAATTCCACATTGGAGTCATCGTCCAAGTGGGACCTTCGGACAACCGCTAGTTGAGAGTATTTCACGGAGCCGCCTGGAGCAAAACTCGGCCGCCTTCGTTTGTTCCGAGAAAATAACCGCCTACCAGGGAGCCGTTAAACCGGATGGAACGCGTCGTGCCCGGCACAGTCACGGTCCCGCTGAACAGCCCGCTCGAAAGCGGATAAGTGAGCGTGAGACGGTTTGTCCCCTGATCGGTGGTGCCCAGGTTCACAATCTTGTTGCCGGCATCCACCCGGACGACGTTGGTGAAGGGTGTGGCGAGGTTGCCGCCGCTGAAGATGACATGACCGCCGGTGTAACTGACCTGACCGGACATTCCCAGGAACGGCGTCGAGGGCACCGAGGTAGGCAGATAGCGCGTGACGAACGGCTGGATGTCCAGAGTGAAACCGTTGGTGTAAAGGCGCGAAGTGGGCACCGGCGATTTCAGCCAGAGGCCATTGCCGCCGTGGCCGAACGTGAGAAAGAAATCCTGCGGAAGTTCCATCCACGCCTGGAGCTGTCCGGCTCCGCCATAGAGTCGGGCGAACATGGGAAAACGGGGCACCTGCGACAAGGCGGTGCGCTGCGAAAAAACAGAGCCGTCGGCCAGCGTCGCGACCACCGTGACCTTGCCCGCGGCGTCGAGGGTTGCCGTGCCGTAGGAAAAACCGTGGGGCCCTTGCGCCGGATCGTCGGAGCCCCCGAAAAGAAAGCGATAACGGCCTGGGGCAGGCGGCGATTCGAGCACGCCTCCCGTCGCAGCGCGTTCCGCGAGCAAATTCGCGGACCAATTTCTGTCGCTCACCGAACCGTGAATGGTTTCGCCCGCCAGGCTCATCGTGATTGAGAGCGGGTTGAAGCCGGGTCGCGCCACGTCCAGGGTCGCCTCGCGCTCCAAATCGAACCGGCCGGCGATCGAAATCACCTTTCCTCCGATGGTCAACTTTCCGGAATAGGCGCCCAAGTCAGTAATTGTGGCAGTGAAAAAGCCGGAGGCCTCGTTTCGCGGCGCGAGAGCCGTCTCGGTTGCAAACCCGCTGTAGGTCCCCTTCAACGGGATGAAGGGATTGGCAACAAAAACTGCACGGAGGGAAAGGTTCGAGCGCATGGTGAAGGTCAGTCGCGCTGTGTTGGTGGCGATGTCCCCCTGCCAGCGCGCGAAAAGATTCACCTTCGCGGGAACAGCCGTTGCCGTGATCGTATAAACGCGCCCGACTTCGAGAAATTGTCCGTCGCTGGCGCCGGTGATGACGCCGCTGGCATCGCCCTCGCCCTCGATGGCGAGCGAAATGGGACTGACCACCACGAAACGAACGGTGCGCGTGATTTCGGTGGAGACGTTGTCCGCGGTGTCCCGGGCGCGAACGCGGACGACATTCAGGCCGGGCAACAGGCCGTCGACCGTTGCCGTCCAATTTGTGGTCCCGTCGGCCGTCCGATACTCATTGGTGCCCGAGCTGTTTTCGACGCGGAATTCCACCCGGTTGACCCCGCCGGCATCCGCGGATTTTCCCGTGACGATCAAGGGAAGGTTGGTGACCCGCGCACCGGCGGGTGGCGAGAGGATTGTCAGGGAGGGTTTGGTGAGATCTGGCGGAGGCACGCCACGCTGGAGGATGGTGAAGGATTTGCCCGCAACTTTCAGGATGGCGCTGCGGGCGACGGTGGACGCATTGGGATCCACTGTGTAAGTGACATTCCCAACACCCGTCCCGGATGGAATGATCACCGCCAGCCAATTCGCCGTCGCCGGCTTGGTCACAGTCCATCGACAGCCCGCGGTTGCGGTCACATTGAATTCGCCCGCGCCGCCCTCCGGACCGTGAGTCCGCTGCGCGGGCACGAGGGTGTAGAGGCAGACATCGTCGTCGATCAAAGTGAGCGTCGCGTTTTGGCGGCCGCCAATCGTCGCATCAGGAGG
>JBEEGQ010000414.1:0-10397 GCA_041166945.1 Verrucomicrobiota bacterium | reverse complement strand
GGCGCTTCGGCTGGCGCGATCCAATCCGCGGGAGCCGGTCGCCTTGGTCATTAAAACCATCAAGGGTTACGGCGTGAAATCGACCGAGCAAAATTCCGCCGGCGGCCATGGATTCCCCCTGGCCAATGGAGAGAAAATCGTGGAGTTCGTCGACGAGATCTGCGGCGGCCAGACCCCGCCGGATTTTGCCATCTGGGCGAAATCGCTGCGCGCCGATTGGGAAAAAAAGGAGACGGCGAAAAAAGCCAAAGCCGCACAGGCATCGCCTGCGGAGCCCTCAGTAAAGAAGGACAAAATACAAGCAGGGCTGGCGAAAGCCGCCATTCGCGCCGCGCAGGAAGGGCTTCCTGTGTTCTCGATTTCCGCCGACGTCCAGGGGTCGACCGGCATCAGCCCTTTTCAAAAAAGTCTTCCAGACCGTTTCATCGAAGTCGGAGTCGCGGAAGCGAACATGATTAGCACCGGCGCAGGCATCGCGAAAGCCGGGTTCATCCCGATTGTGGATACGTTTGGCCAGTTTGGAGTCACCAAGGGAAATCTTCCGCTCACCATGGCGGCGCTTTCGCAGGCGCCTCTCATCGCGATGTTCTCCCATGTCGGATTCCAGGATGCCGCCGACGGCGCCAGCCATCAGGCCACCACTTATTTCGCCGCCGTTAGTTCCATCCCTCACACAGTGGTCATCAGCCCTTCCTGCGCGGACGAGGCGGAATCGCTGATGCTCGAGGCCGCGCGGCGAATCGCCGCCGATCGACGCGCCGGACGGGACGGCGAAAGCTGCATCTTTTTCGTCGGACGCGAGAACTATCCGATCTACTGGGTTGAGAACGCGAAATATCCGTGGGGCAAGGCGCAGGTCCTGCAGCAAGGCAAGGATGTGGTGCTGATTGGGACGGGACCGTTGCTGGGGCGAACGATAGACGCGGGCCGACAACTGGCAGCGCGAGGCATTCAGGCGACAGTCATCAACAACCCCTTCATCAACCGCGTGGACCTGGACACGATCGGCGCCGCGGTCAAAGCGGCATCCGGCCGTCTCGTGACCATCGAGGATCACCAGGTTGTGGGAGGAATGGGCGCGCAAATCTCGCATGCGCTCAGCCAGGCCGGCATTGCGCATCGAACGCGAACGCTGGGGATCCGGGGCGAGTTTGGCCAGAGCGCGTACGTCGCCGAGCATCTTTACGAGCATCACGGATTGACCGCCGCCAAGCTGGTGGAAGCGGCCGAGGAATTGATGAAGAGCTGACCGGGAATCGGAAACGCCTGGCGGCGTTACGCCAGGATCCCTTTTACCACTTCGCCATGGATGTCGGTCAGCCGATAGTCCCGGCCCTGGAAGCGGTAGGTCAGCTTCTCATGGTCGATCCCCAAACAATGGAGGATGGTGGCATTCTGGTCGTGAATATGGACGGGATTTTTCGCGACGTTGTAGGAATAATCATCCGTCTCGCCATAGGACGTTCCACCCTTGATGCCGCCGCCGGCCATCCAGATGCAAAAATTACGGCCGTGATGATCGCGGCCGTAGTTATCCTTCTCGATCTTGCCCTGGCTGTAAACGGTGCGGCCAAATTCGCCTCCCCACACCACGAGGGTGTCATCCAGCATGCCCCGGGATTTCAGATCCTTAACGAGGGCCGCGCTGGCCTGGTCTGTGTCCGCGCACTGTTCCCGGATCCGCTTGGGGAGGGTGTTGTGCTGGTCCCAACCGCGATGATACAGCTGAATAAAGCGCACCCCGCGTTCGGCCATGCGCCGGGCCAGGAGACAATTATTGGCAAATGTCCCGGGCTTCTTCACATCCGGCCCATAGAGATCGAGCGTCGCCTGGGACTCCTTCGACATGTCGGTGAGGTCAGGGACCGAGGTCTGCATTCGATACGCCATTTCATACTGCGAAATGCGGGTGTTGATTTCCGGGTCGGCGAAGGCGTCGTATTGTTTGCGGTTCAACTTCGCCATGCCGTCCAGCATCCGTCGGCGGCTGGCGGCATCGATGCCCGGCGGATTGGATAGAAACAAGACGGGATCCCCCGCGCCGCGGAACTGCACTCCCTGATATTCGCTGGGCAAGAATCCCGAGCCCCAAAGCCGTGTGTAGAGCGGCTGGTCGCTCTCCTTGCCGTTCGAGATCATCACGATGAACGACGGGAGATTCTGGTTTTCAGTCCCCAATCCGTAATGGAGCCATGAACCGACACATGGCCTGCCCGGCTGCTGAAATCCCGTCTGAATGAACGTGATGGCAGGATCATGATTGATGGCCTCGGTGTTGACCGTTTTGACCACACACAGGTCATCGGCGAGGGAGGCGATATTGGGGATGAGTTCGCTGAACCAGGTGCCGGAGGCGCCGTGCTGCTTGAACTTGAACAATGATTTCACGACCGCAAAACGTTTCTGTCCGGAGGTCATGCCGGTCAGGCGTTGTCCCATGCGGATCGAATCGGGAAGGTCCTGGTCATGCAGTTTTTCCATGCCCGGCTTGTGATCGAAAAGATCGAGCTGGGAGGGGCCGCCGGCCATGAAAAGATAAATCACCCGTTTGGCGCGCGGCTTGAAATGGGGTTGGGCGAATTCGAGCGCGCCGTCGTTGGCCGCGAACAGCCGCGGATTCAACATGGAGCCGAGAGCGGCGGAACCGATGCCGGCAGCCATTCGGCCGAAGAAATGGCGCCGGGTGAGGAAGGCTTGATGTTCGTGGAAGGGATTCATGGGACGAAATTCAAATTGTAATGCTCAAAAATCAAGGATGCGCGCTTTTGTAATTCATCCCTTGGTCACGGTCTCGTCAAGGTTCAGGATCATGCTCGCGATGGTGGACCAGGCGGCCAACTCACTCTGGTCAAGCGAACTGTCGGCCTGGAAGGCGCCCACGGATAAAAGTTTCCTGGCCGCTTCGTTCTCTTTTCGGAACGCGGCGAGCTGCTGCTTGTAAACATCCTCGAGGACCTTGAGTTCATCGCTGCCGGGCAGGCGGCCTGTGGCCTGGCGGAACGCAAAGCCGATGCGGCTCGCGGTGCTGGTTCCGCCCTCGCGAAGAATTCTCTGGCCGAAGGCGCGCGAAGCCTCGACAAATTGCGGGTCATTCAACAGGACGAGGGCCTGCAAAGGGGTGTTGGTCCGCGGCCGGCGCACCACGCAATACTCGCGCGTGGGCGCATCGAAGATCAGCATGTTGGGCGGGGGACTCTGGCGCTTCCAATAGGTGTAAAGGCTGCGCCGGTAATTGCCATCGCCCTTGTCCTGGACATATTTCTGCGAATTATTGAACGACACCGCCTCCCATAATCCGCCCGGCTCGAAAGGTTTGGCCGATCTGCCGCCCCGTTTTTCCGAAAGCAGCCCGCTCACGAACAAGGCGGTGTCTCGGACCACTTCGCCATCGGCGCGGAACCGCGGACCGCGGGCCAGCAGGCGGTTTTCAGGATCGCGCACGCGCCAGTCGGCGGTCAGCTTCGAGGACTGCCGGTAGGTGCCGCTCGTGACGATCAGCCGCTGCATCCGTTTCACATCCCATCCGCTCCGCACGAATTCCGTCGCCAGCCAGTCCAGCAGCTCCGGGTGGGAAGGCGCCTCGCTTTGCACTCCGAAATCCTCGGTGGTCTTCACGAGACCGACCCCGAAATATTGCTGCCAGAAACGGTTCATCGTGACCCGCGCCGTCAAGGGATGGTCAGGACTGATCAGCCACATGGCGAGGCCGAGGCGATTGGTGGGGGCGCCGGCCGGCAATGGCGGGAAAATGGCCGGCAATCCGGGCGGTACCTTGTCTCCCTTCCGATCATACTCCCCGCGAACCAGCATGAATGTCTCGCGCATCTTGTCGGCTTCTTTGGCGACCAGCGTGCTCGGGATCGCCTTGTCGATCGCCGATTCCTCCTCCTTCGCCTTCTCGACTTCATCGAACGTCTTTTTGAAGTCAGCTGAATGTTCGCGCCGATAATAATTGCGCACTCTCAGTTGTTGGGCGCCGGACAGCTTTTTGGTCGTCGCCAGAATGGCCGCCATGTCCGCCGGCACGGTTTCGGCATCCGCCACTTTCGGATCGAATGTGAAGAAAGCCGCACCCTGGACGGTGACCACCTTGAAAAGGAATTTGTTCTCGCCCTTTTTGAGATCGACCGAGACGCGGAGCAGCCCGGCGCCGGGCTTGTCCTCGGGACGCTCCGCCACCAGCTTGCCATTGACCCAGAGCTTGAGCGCATCGTCAGCGCGCAAGGCGACGTCCAGCTTGCGCGCCGCCGGGACGGTCAATGTCCGATGCAAATAATAGGCGCCATGAATGCCGTGAAGATCCTGCACGAGCTGGTTGGCCTTCCCGTCCTCGAACTCGGCCCGCGCCTTCCATTTGATCTCCTCGCGCACACCGGCGTAGGCCTTTTTAAAATCGATGTCCTTTTCCGGTGCAAAGATATTGGTGAAACCCTGCTGCAACCCTTCTGTCTTGAACGGCCCGATGACCTGCCATGGCTCGAGCCTGGGCGGATTAAGCAATTGCACGAGGTCATCGTTTTGTGCGGCGGCAATTTTGAAGTGACCAATGGCGCGCCGCGATTTGGAGGCGTCGTAGCGGAGGGTGGCGCGCAACTCGGAATTCGTGGTGACCTTGATCGGCTCGGCCAGTGCGAACAGCGCGACATGCGGTTCCGCCACGGCATCCGCCGCAACCCCCCAACCCGTATCGGCTTTGCCATCGACAGCCTTGGCAATTTCGAAGCCCGCCTCCGAAGTGTCCGCAACGGCCTGAGTGAACTTGAGCTTCTTCGGCTTGGAATTCGTATCCGCCGGGTTCGCGATCCATTCCGCCTCGAATTCCGACAGCCGAAACCGGCCGTCGTCAGAACGGGCAGCGCCTTTTTTCGGCAATGAATCGGACGGAACGGTCTCGAGGCGCAGGGCGGCAAGCATTCCGGCCCCCGGCTTGAAACGGATTTCGTAGGTGTCTGACTCGGGATTTTCGTTCTCCGCGAGGATCGACTTGTCTTCAAGCACTCGCAGTGTCGCGCCGTTGGACATCGCCGATTTTGCCCGGGTCGCCTCGAGGACGTTCCAGCCGGCGCTCAGTTTTTCGTTCCACCTGGCCTGCCAATCCGCCTGCGCCTGATCGAGGGCGGGCATCGGAGCGTCGATCCGGGTCTGGCCGCCCGAAATGAGTTTCTTCAACTCCGCCTGGCGAACGGTCTGTTCGGGGGCCGGCACCCGGATGATCGGATCCGGATTGGGCTTGTTGCCGTCCATGACCGACTCGTTCAGGTTGTTGAAGAAGGCATACAACCCATAATATTCCCTGTTTTGGATGGGATCATATTTGTGGGTGTGACACCGGGCGCAGGTGAGCGTCAGGCCCATCCACATGGTCGCGGTCGTTTCAACCCGATCGAATGTGTATTTCGCCTGGTATTCCTCGACGATCGCGCCCCCTTCGCCGGTGCTCATGTTGCAACGCACAAACCCGGACCCGATTTTTTGATCGACCGTCGGTTCGGGAAGCAGGTCGCCGGCGAGTTGTTCCACCGTGAACTGGTCGAACGGCATGTTCTTGTTGAATGAATCCACCACCCAATCGCGGTATTTCCAGACGCTCCGCTCGGAATCAATATGGAACCCGTGCGAATCGGCATAGCGCGCCGCATCGAGCCAGTAACGCGCCATGTGCTCGCCGTAGCGCGGCGATTTGAGGAGCCGGTCCACCACCCTGTCGTACGCGTCCGCCTTTTTGTCCGCCACAAACGCGTCCACTTCCGCAGGCGTGGGCGGCAAGCCCGTCAGATCGAGCGTCACCCGCCGTATCAAGCCCACCCGGTCGGCCTCGGGCGACGGGTTCAGCTTCTCGCGGGCGAGCCGGGCCAGTACAAAGGCATCCACCGGATTTTGAATTTTGGATTTTGAATTCTCGACCACCGGAACGGCCGGCCGCTCGGGTTTGATGAACGCCCAGTGCATCTTATAATCGGCTCCCTCGGCGATCCATCGCTTGAGCAGATCCATTTGAGCGGGGGTCAGAATTTTCTTCGACTTGGGCGGGGGCATGATCTCATCGGGATCATGCGACAGGATGCGCTCGATCAATTTGCTTTTTGACACGGAGCCCGGGACGATCGCGATATCCCCTGATTTCGCGGGCTGGGTTGCCGTCTCGCGCACATCGAGGCGCAGCTTTGATTTGCGCTGGTTTTCGTCCTGCCCGTGACAGGCAAAGCAATTGTCGGAAAGGATCGGGCGAATCTCGCGAACGAAATCGATCTTCGCCACGGGCCTGGCGTTTTTATCCGGGGCGCCAGCCGTGCGTACAGCTCCGCCGGCCAGGACAAAAACCATTCCGGCACCGAGATATTTCCGCCAGTCGAAAGTCAGCATTGCGAACACTGTTAGTGGTTGCGAAGGGCCCCAAAAAAGGGGGGCAACGGCCCTGTGAATTGTCTCTCAATAGACTAACTCTCAGGGGGTTTCCTTCAAGGCATTTCATGTCTCCAGGCGCAAAGGAACTTCAGCATTGTTTCGCCCGGCTGCTTCGCTTACTTCTGGGCGCGGTCATTCCCAAGCATGAACCAAAAAACGCTGGTCATCGTCCCCACGTACAACGAGCGCGACAACCTGCCGCCACTGGTTGACCGGCTCATGAAACTTCCCTCCCCGGTGGAGGTCCTCGTCGTGGATGACAATTCCCCCGACGGAACAGGCCAGCTGGCTGATGAAATCGCTGCGAAAAATCCCATGGTCCATGTCCTGCATCGCCAGGAAAAAAACGGGCTCGGACGGGCGTATATCGCCGGCTTCAAGTGGGCGCTGGAGCGTGACTACGAATATATTTTCGAGATGGACGGCGATTTTTCGCATAACCCGGATGACATCCCGGCCTTCCTCAAGGCGGCACAGGATGCGGATCTCGTTCTCGGATCGCGTTACCGAAACGGCATCCGTGTGATCAACTGGCCCCTGCGGCGTCTCATGCTTTCGATGATGGCCGGCAAATATGTCCGCGCGGTGACCGGTATGCCGGTGAGCGATCCGACCGGGGGCTTCAAATGTTTTCGTCGCGCGACATTGCGGGCTCTGGATCTCGATGAGGTGCGCTCCAACGGCTACAGCTTTCAAATCGAGATGACCCACAAGATTTGGCGCCAGGGGCTCAAAGTCGAGGAGGTGCCCATCATCTTCACCGACCGTTTCCTGGGCTCGTCCAAGATGTCGCGCAAAATCGTTTACGAAGCCCTCTTCATGGTCTGGCGCGTCTGGTTCCAACATGGATTGCGAAGAAGTCCGCGCAAAAAGGCGTCGCCGCCGAGTTCGAAGCGGCCATAAGAATTTTCCCCGCCCCCACTCCCGACGGCAAACTCGGGTGCTTTGGACCGGAGGTGCTTCCCCACCGCAAGACACCCTAAAGGGTGGACACCGAACATACGCGCCGCCCCCGGACTGCGGACATCGCCCCGCTCGGTGTCCACCCTTTAGGGTGTCCGGACCCCGCTCTCACCCGCCATGAGAAGGCGTCGGTTAAGTTTTTTGCGCAAATGGAAAATCCCGACCAGCAATCCTCCCAGAATCGACAAAGCAAGTGTGCCTGGTTCAGGAACGGGAAGAATGGTTTGAGATCCAGCGATGATGCCTCCGCCTTGATATTCCAAGGCGCTACTGAGGATTTGAATAGAGCCATTCACATTTCTCAGACGCGCCCAGCCAAACAAAGGGTCGTTGTAGATGCCACCGGGCTGCGGGTTGGTTGGATCGTTGCCCGTGTAAAGGCCAACATAAAACGAAGTTGTGAAGGAGTAGATGTCTCCTGATATCAATTCGGGATAATTTCCTCCCAAAAGGGCTTCCTGGCTGATTGGATCTCCAGCCGACACAAAAAATACACGAACGCCGATGTCGACCACGGGGCTAAACAGAAACATATTTGGAGTCGGCTGAGGTTCAAACAAGAATCCCGTATAAGACCCAGGCGCATTAGGATTGTTCGGATTGTGAAGGACGCTGATTTCTTCTGGTGCGAAAAATCCACCATAATTGCTAACCACTCCGTTTGGTACGATGTGGCCATCTGCGCTAACCCGGAACAACGATCCAACAGCCAAGATCACAAAAGCGAACAACATCCAAATTGATCTGTTTGAGTGCGATTGATTCACGGATCTCCTGGTTATTTTCGGACTTGAGTCGGTTTTGGACGCGATTCACTGCCCATTATCCGCAAGCTTTTCCAACCTATTAAGTCCCGGCGGCTTTCACGGCATCCCGGATCAGCGTTTTAAATTCTTCAATGCCGATATCGAAACCCGCCGCGATTGGGAGGACTGCGGCCTTGCGCACCTTGCGCTTGAACGCCTTCAGGTTGGCCTCGGCGGCCGGCTCGTCCATTTTGTTCGCAACGATGTAACGCGGCTTCTCGAGAAGGAGTGGATCGAAAAGCTCGAGTTCCTTCAGCAGTTGCTTGTAGTCATTCCAGGGTGCGCGTCCGTCGGCCCCAGCCATATCGAGGAGCAGAACGATGATTTTGCAGCGTTCGATGTGCCGCAAAAACGCATGGCCCAGTCCCACATTCTGGTGCGCTCCCTCGATCAGGCCCGGCACGTCGCAAACCGTCAGGCGATGGTAATCGATCGGATACTCCACAATGCCAACTTGCGGCGTGAGCGTCGTGAAAGGATAGGCGGCGACTTTGGGGCGCGCCCGGGAAATGGCGGTCAGGAGCGTGGACTTCCCGGCATTCGGATAACCGACCAGGCCGACATCCGCGATGATGCGCAATTCGAGGAGAAACTCCCCTTCGAGGCCGGGTTCACCCGGTTGCGCGAAGCGGGGCGTCTGGCGAACGGATGTGGCGAAGTTTCGATTGCCGAGCCCACCACGGCCGCCTTTGCACAGGATGAACTGCTGGCCGTGCTGGGTGAGATCCGCGATGAGCTCCCCTTTTTCATCGTTGCGCACATGAGGGGTCTCGGGGGCTTCCTTGGAAAGATCGTATTCGGCCGCCTGTCCGGAACCGCCGCGCGCCGCGCGAATGACCGGGCGCCGGCTGGCAGACGTCTGGAATCGCGTCTCTTTGGGATCCGCTTCCGTCTCCTCTTTTTTGTCCACCGCTTCGAGAGTGGCGCCGGCGGGGAGGCGCCAGACGAGGGTGCCGCAGGGAACCTTGACGACCAGATTTTTGCCGGCTTTCCCGTCGCACCCGCTGCCCATTCCGAACTCGCCCTCCTCGGCAACGAGACGGGATTGATAAAACTGGGCGAGCAGATTGTTCAGGTCATGATCGGCCTGGAGGATGACATCGCCGCCGCGGCCGCCATTGCCGCCGCTGGGCCCGCCTTTGGGAACGAACGTCTCACGATGAAAAGCCACGCAGCCCTTTCCGCCATGGCCAGCGCGGGCGAACACCTTGATTTCATCGATGAACATTCGTGAAAAGAAAAAGGGCGAGGCCGCACGGACCCCGCCCCCGGTGAAATGGATGGCTGATGCGGAGGCCGGCTAGTTGTTTTTGGCGGCGCTCGCCTCCGGGGTGAACGGAACGATGTTCACCCGGCGGCTCTCCTTGTCGAACAATACCTTGCCGTCGACCAGCGCGAAAAGGGTCCAGTCCCGGCCGGTTCCGACATTGATGCCGGCGAAAAATTTGGTGCCGCGCTGGCGCACGAGGATGCTGCCCGCGGTGACGAACTGGCCGCCATAACGTTTTACGCCCAGCCGCTTGCTGACGCTGTCGCGTCCGTTGCGAACGCTGCCCTGTCCTTTTTTATGAGCCATAGCTAACCTTGAATGTTGGTAATCTTGATGCGGGTCAGTTCCTGGCGATGGCCGATGGACTTGTGATATCCCTTGCGACGTTTCATTTTGAACGTCAGCAATTTTTCCCCGCGAAAATGTTCGGTCACGTCCGCCGTCACCAGCGCCCCCGCCAGCGTCGGCGCCCCGATCGCCAGTTTGCCATCCGTGTTCACCAGCAGCACGCGATCAAACGTGTGGGGCTTGCCCGCTTCAGTCCCCAGTCGCTCGACAGCGAGGATGTCGCCCGGCGTCACACGATATTGCTTCCCACCAGTTTCAATGACGGCATACATAATCTTTTTCCCTAAAAAGGGAGGCAGATACCACCAAAAGCATTGCGAGGTGTCAATCCCTGTTTTTCAAACCGAGCGGTTTGACAGAACGGCTTCGCCTTCGAGAATTCGTTATTTTTGTTATCTTCGGTTTGGACTGCGGGGACATGTCCCCGCTTTTCCTGCGTCGTGATTGGGTGAGCCTGGTCGAAGCGTGCAGCCAAAGCGGTGTCATGCCACCGCAGTCCAAGGTCCAAATTGCAAACGGAGCGGTTTGGCCGAACGGCTTTGCCTTCGAGTATCGGTGTTTTTGTTATCTTCGGTTTGGGCTGCGGGGACAAGTCCCCGCTTTTC
>JBEEGQ010000413.1:0-11210 GCA_041166945.1 Verrucomicrobiota bacterium | reverse complement strand
ATCAATCTTCCGTTCATCACGGCGGATGCCAGCGGCCCCAAACATATCAGCCTCAAACTGACCCGGGCCAAAATGGAGCAACTGTGCGACAGCCTTTTTGAACGGACCGTGGGTCCCACTCGCAATTGTCTCAAGGACGCGGGGCTCAGTGCGGAGAAGATCGATGAGCTGGTCCTGGTGGGAGGCATGACCCGCATGCCGCGCGTTGTCGAAGTGGCCCATTCGCTGGTCAATAAAACTCCTCATCAAGGCGTGAACCCGGACGAGGTGGTGGCCATCGGCGCGGGCATCCAGGGCGGCGTTCTGAAGGGTGAAGTCAAGGACGTGCTGTTGCTCGACGTGACCCCCCTGTCACTGGGAATTGAAACATTGGGCGGAGTTTTTACGCGCCTGATCGAACGCAACACAACGATCCCCACCCGGAAATCGGAAATTTTCTCCACCGCCAGCGACAATCAGCCCGGGGTCGAGATCCATGTTTTGCAAGGCGAACGCCAGTTCACGAAGGACAACAAGCCGATCGGCAAGTTTCATCTCACTGATCTGCCTCCCGCCCCGCGCGGCGTGCCTCAAATCGAAGTGACGTTTGACATCGATGCCAACGGCATTTTAAATGTCAGCGCCAAGGATTTGGGCACCGGCAAGGAACAGAAAATCACGATCACCGCCTCCAGCGGCCTTTCCAAGGATGAAGTGGAGCGCATGCGCAAGGATGCGGATGCGCACGCCGACGAGGACAAAAAACAGCGCGAAGAGGTCGAGGTCCGCAACGAGGCGGACAACCAGGTTTATCGCACGGAAAAAATGATGCGTGAAAACGCGGATAAAATTTCGGGTGACGACAAAACGACGATCGAGGGGGCGGTGGCCGCGGTGAAGGAAGCCCTCAAGGGGACGGACACGGCCGCGATCAAGAGCGCTTTGGACAAGCTGAACGAGGCATGGCAGAAATTCTCCGAAATTCTTTACAAGGCTGCCGCTGAAAAAGCCCAGGGCGCGAAAGGTGCGCCGGGTGGATCGGCAGGCTCGGCCGGCCCTGGCTCCGCCTCGGGCGATGAGCCGAAAAAAGAAGAGGAAGGTCCGATCATCGATGCCGAGGTGGTCGATGAAAAGCGGAAATAACCGGGCAAGCGGCATCGCCGATTCTTTAGTTGAAACACCCGCGTCATTCTAATTTTCCCGCCGCATTGTGCAGCGGGGGTTGATTCCAACCAAATCGAAACCAACAAAACAAAACAACGCAACCTATGACATCCACCAACCTGAAACCCCTCGGCGATCGCGTTCTCGTCGAACCTGCCGAGGAAAAAGAAGTCAAGAAGGGCGGGATCATCATTCCTGATACCGCCAAGGAAAAGCCGACCGAAGGCATCGTGATTGCCCTGGGCACCGGCAAGACGGACGAACATGGAAAGAAGGTTCCCTTTGAAGTCAAAAAGGGCGACCGCGTGCTGGTCAGCAAATATGGCGGCACCGAAATCAAACTGGACGGCAAGGAATACAAAATCTTCGGCGCGGACGACCTCATCGCCGTGATCGAATAAGCATTTTTTTTAAACAACCTCATTCACCGATAACTATTTATGGCATCCAAACAACTCCTCTTCGACGAAGCCGCCCGCCAGCAATTGCTGAAAGGCGTTTCGCAACTCGCGCGCGCGGTCACCGCGACGCTCGGGCCCAAGGGCCGCAACGTGGTCCTCGATAAAAAATATGGCTCGCCGACCGTCACCAAGGACGGCGTGACTGTGGCCAAGGAAATCGAGCTCGAGAATCCTTACGAAAACATGGGCGCCCAGATGGTCCGTGAAGTCGCCTCGAAAACGAGCGACACCGCGGGCGACGGCACCACCACCGCGACCGTTCTCGCCGAAGCCATCTTCCGCGAAGGCCTGAAATACGTCACCTCCGGCGCCAATCCCATCGGCATTCAACGCGGCATCACCAAGGCCATCGAGGCCGCCGTGGGTCATCTCGACAAAATCGCCAAGAAGGTCAAGGACAAGGAGGAAATCAAGCAGGTCGCCACCGTCTCCGCCAACTGGGACACCACGATCGGAGAAATCATCGCCGACGCGATGGACAAGGTCGGCAAGGACGGCACCATCACGGTCGAAGAAGCCAAGTCCATCGAAACCACTCTGGAAGTGGTCGAGGGCATGCAATTCGACAAGGGTTATTTGTCGCCGTATTTCGTCACGAACGCCGAGACGATGGAATGCAAGCTCGAGGACGCCTATGTGCTGAATTACGAAAAGAAGATCAGCAACCTCAAGGACCTGCTCCCGTTGCTCGAGAAGATCGCGCGCACTGGAAAGCCCCTGCTCATCATCGCCGAGGATGTCGAAGGCGAAGCCCTCGCGACCCTCGTGGTGAACAAACTTCGCGGCACGATCAACGTTTGCGCCGTCAAGGCCCCCGGATTCGGGGATCGCCGCAAAGCCATGTGCGAAGACATCGCCATTCTCACCGGCGGCCGGTTCATCAGTGAAGACCTCGGGATCAAGCTCGAGACTCTCGACCTCGCCGACCTGGGCCGCGTCAAGAGCGTTGTCATCGAAAAGGAAAACACCACCATCGTCGAAGGCTACGGAAAGAGCAGCGACATCCAGGGCCGCGTGGCGCAGATTCGCCGCCAGATCGAAGAGACGACTTCGGATTATGACCGCGAGAAACTCCAGGAACGCCTGGCCAAGCTCGCCGGCGGCGTCGCCGTCATCAATGTCGGTGCGGCCACCGAGACTGAGATGAAGGAGAAGAAAGCCCGTGTCGAAGACGCCCTCCATGCCACGCGTGCGGCAGTCGAGGAAGGCATTGTTCCTGGCGGTGGCGTGGCGCTCCTGCGCTGCCTGCCCGCCATTGAAGCGGTCAAGGGTGACACCGACGACGAGCGTATTGGCGTCGAGATCATCAAGAAGGCGATTGAGTATCCGACGAAATGGCTCGCCATCAATGGCGGCTACGAAGGGTCGGTTGTCGTTCAGGAAGTCAAGAAGCGCAAGGGCAACGACGGATTCAACGCCGCCACCGGCGGTTACGAAGATCTCGTCAAGGCCGGCGTGGTGGACCCGAAAAAGGTCACCCGCACCGCGCTCCAGAACGCCGGCTCCATCGCCGGTCTTCTCCTGACGACCGAGTGCCTCATTACCGAGGTGCCCGACAAGGAAAAGCCCTCGGCCCCGGCCGGTCACGGTCCTGGCGGCGGCATGGACTACTGAGTCCGCCGCGTTGATCCAGCATCACGCAAAATTCCACGAGGCTGTCCTGCGCGAGCAGGGCAGCCTCTTTTATTTTCCGCGCCGCTGAAGGCGCGTTCCATTGCCCACCGAAATACGATGCGCCTGATCGAAGAAGGCAGCCCAAAGAGGGAAATCATCGACTGATCGGTCCACTCCTTGGAGTGCGGTGGCATGACACCGCTTTGGCTGCACGCTTCGACCATGCTCACCCAATGACGCCGTAGGAAACGCGGTGACATGTCCCCGCAGTCCAAAATAAAGCAAAAAAATCACATGAGCTGCCCCAGGCTGGGATAAATGCGCGCCTTTGGCGCCAGACAAATGCGCAATGCGCGCACGACTGTCCGAGGATCTCTCAGGGAGGAGGCGTTCGCGGAAAGAATGGCCTTGTTCCGAAGGGAGGAGACTGGAAGGATCGCTTGCATCTTTCGCCCATTCGCCATTTTGTCGTCGTCCTTGTTCCGTCTTGCCGCGCTCATTTTAGCTGTCGTGTTCGCGCCGTTTGTGCGGGGCGAAAACTGGCCGGCGTGGCGGGGGCCCCGGCTGGACGGCACCAGTCGTGAGGCGGACCTGCCCGTGCATTGGAGCAGCATGAGCAACGTCGCCTGGAAGGTCGCCCTTCCCGGTTTCGGTCATGCGTCGCCGATCGTTTGGGGGAATCGGGTATTCACCGTTGCGGTAGTTTCCAATGACCATGGGCGCGTCCTGCTTTGTCTCGATCGCAAGAATGGAAAATTGCTCTGGCAAACGAACGTGCTAGTGGCGCCGTTTGAAAAGAAGCATGTTCTCAACAGCCACGCTTCCAGCACGCCGGCCACCGATGGAGAGCTGGTGTACGTGGCATTCCTCGACGGGCGCGAGATGCTGGTGGCGGCTTTTGATTTTGCGGGACGACAACGCTGGCTCGTCCGGCCCGGCCCGTTTACCAGCATGCACGGCTTTTGCAGTTCGCCGATTATCCACGGCGATTTGGTCATTGTGAATGGAGACCATGATGGCGACTCCTATATCGTCGCGCTGCGCCGGTCGGACGGCTCGATTGCCTGGAAGACGCCCCGCGAAAATCATACGCGCAGTTATTGTGTCCCTTTCATCAAGGATTTGGCGGGTCGAACGCAGATGATTTTGTCCGGGGACAAATGCGTGGCCAGCTACGATCCGCTCAACGGCCGGCGCCATTGGATCATCGATGGCCCCACGGAACAATTTGTCGCGTCGGTGGTGTACAACGATCGCGCCGGGTTGCTGTTGGTGACGGGAGGATTTCCGGATCATCACATCCTCGCGGTGAAACCCGACGGAAGCGGGAACATCACTCATTCCGATAAAATTGTATGGCGGACGAACAAGGGGGTCTCGTATGTCCCCTCGCCGATTGCTGAAGGAAACTATTTCCTGGTGGTTTCCGATGCCGGCGTCGCGCACTGTTTCGTGGCCAAAACCGGCGAGATCGCCTGGGCGGAGCGCCTCGGCGAACATCATGCCTCGCTGGTTTCGGCGAACGGGCTCGTCTATTTTCTCAACGACAACGGAGTGATGAACGTGGTACGGCCGGGGCCAAAATTCGACCTCGTTTCACGGAATGAACTGGGCGAAAAAACGTTCGCCTCCCCGGCGCTCAGCCAGGGCGGGATTTTGATCCGAACCGACCGCCACTTGTTTTGCATCGGCCGATGAAACGCTTTGCCGCCTTTCTTGTTCTGCACGGAATGCTCGTGATTGCCGGCACGCGAGCCGGCATCGCCGCGGACCAGCCCGGCCGCGAAACCCCGTCCCCGGAGCTTCCCCCCAAACCGGTCTCGCACGTCACCCGCGATATTGAAGGATGGACCGTCCGGGTGGATGAACGTTTGCTCGGCGGAACCAATGCGTCGCTCGGTGAACGCGCGGTGAAACTCCTGACGGCGCGGCTGGTGGGCATCACCGCCGTGGTTCCGGAAAAGTCATTGAGAAGCCTGCGGGAGGTGCCAATCCAGCTGGATTTCAAACACGGGGCATTGCGCAACATGCAATATCATCCGAGCGCGGGATGGCTGAAGGATCATGGATACAGCGAGGGGCTCGTGAAATGCGTGCATCTGCCGGACGCCGCCTATTTTGTTTCGCCGTTCGAGAACCATCGCCAGCCCTGGGCCGTGCTCCATGAACTGGCGCATGCCTATCACGATCGCGTGCTCGGTTTCGACGAGCCGCGCATCCTGGCGGCCTGGAAAAAATTTCGCGACAGCGGCCGTTATAAAAGCGTGCTGACGAGCCCGGGCGGCGAGCGCGAGCATTATGCGCTGACCGATCAGAAGGAATTCTTCGCCGAGATGACGGAATGTTATTTTGGCGCAAACGATTTTTATCCGTTTGTCGCCGGCGAATTGAAGCATGCGGAACCGGAAATCTTTGCGCTGCTGGCCGACATCTGGGGGCCGCTGCCGCGTCAGGACCCGGTCCGTCGGGTGCGCTGAATTAATCCTCGAAGGATCGAATGGTCCAGAAATCGTCGGCGAGGCCGGCGCCGGCCAGATATTCGTAGGGCATGGTGAAGTAACCTTTCGTGCCCCAGTTTGTATTCCAGGAATTCCGCACCAAAAATCGCCGGGTCGAATCATCGAAGCCGACGGCCAGCACCGCATGACCGCCGACGGTGCGTTCCCCCGGGCGCGGCAGATTGACCACCCCAGTCCTCGCGGCCTGCGCCGATTCGAAGCTCTCGAAGACGGTGAATCCGAACACGAAAGGATAACCTTCCGCCAGGCAGCCTTTCATTTCGTTGAGGGTGAGGATGCGATGATACGAGAGGACCTGGTGGGTGAGAGCTTCGCGATAGCAGGTCGTGGAGGGCTTGATGGCAAATTTCGAGATGGTATAGGGCCATCTTTTTTCCGAACAGACACCCTGTTTGACGAGGGTCTTGATGCCATCACGCAGGAATGCGCCGGAGTCCACATGCACGGTGCCTTCCAGGGCGCGTTCGTTGTAATACAGAAAGAGCCGGCTGAGATCCACGGGAGGGCGCCCCGCTTTTTTTTCCAGGAATTCGAGATTGCCGACGAGTGCGTTGGCGGTGCAGCTGCCGAGGGCGCCCTGATCCTCGACGGCGCTGCAATGGGCCCGGAGATCGACTGCCGCGGGGAGCTTTCGCGGCGGTGCGGCGATGGCCGCATAAAGATTATCACGATGATCGGGAAGGTCAGGCAGCCACCCGTACCAGGCGATGATTTTGTTGGGTTTGCTCATAAGTGAGTCAGAGTAATCCCGGCTGATGGCCGGTTGACGGCTGGAGTTTGAGTTTGCGGTAGCTCAACTCTGTGGCCACCCGGCCCTGCGAGGTTCGTTTCAGATAACCTTCCATGATCAAATAAGGCTCATAAACCTCCTCGAGGGTGTCGGGTTCCTCGCCGACGGCCACGGCGAGCGAACTGACGCCGACTGGGCCGCCTCCAAATTTGACGATGATGGTTTCGAGGATGCGCTTGTCCATTTCGTCGAGGCCATTTTCATCGATCTCGAGGATGGCAAGGGATTTGTCGGCGAGCTCGGCTGTGATCCGTCCATCACCGCGGACCTGGGCGTAATCGCGAACGCGGCGGAGCAGGTTGTTGGCGATGCGGGGAGTGCCCCGGCTGCGCCGGGCGATTTCCCGGGCACCCTGCGGGTCGGTCTCGATGTTCAACAGGCGGGCGGAGCGGATGACGATTTGATGGAGATCATCACATTGGTAATAATCAAGGCGTTCGCGGACAGGAAAGCGGGTGAGGAGCGGGGCGGTGAGGAGGCCGCTGCGGGTGGTGGCGCCAATGAGAGTGAAGCGGGGCAGGTTCAACCGCACACTGCGCGCATTCGGGCCCTGGTCGATGATGATGTCGAGTTTGAAGTCCTCCATGGCCGGGTAGAGATATTCCTCAATCGTTTTCTGAAGGCGATGGATTTCGTCGATGAACAGGACGTCGCCTTCCTCGAGGTTGGTGAGAAGACCGGCGAGGTCGCCCGCTTTTTCGATGGTGGGTCCGCTCGTGCATTTGAGGCTTCCGCCCATGGCCTTGGCGATGATGTGGGCGAGGGTGGTTTTGCCGAGGCCCGGTGGGCCGCTGAGGAGAATGTGATCGAGGGCCTCACTGCGCTGCCTGGCGGCGGTGACCGCGATTTCGAGCCGCTCGCGCACCTTGGGCTGCCCGCCGAATTCGGTGAACAGCGAGGGGCGCAACGTCATCTCGAGCGCCGGGTCGGGCGCGGTCAGCACATCAGCATTAATCCGGTCGGGCATCGTGGAATGACGATGGGCAAGCGCGGGAGAAGGTCCAAGCTCAATGTTCGTGCAGTTGATTTTATACCGGACGCCGCACACCATCGCGCCGCACTCGATGCCCTCGAAAATTCCATCCCGCTAACACTCATGCCCAATTCCTGGACCGGAAAAGGAAATCCCTACACCCGAAAAGAGGTGCTCGAACGGCTGCGGGCCCAGCTTCGCAAAGGCCGGGCGATCATCGCCGCCGGCGCCGGGACCGGCATCAGCGCCAAGTTCATCGAGAAGGGCGGCGGCGATCTGATCATCATTTACAATTCAGGACGGTTCCGCATGGCGGGACGCGGATCGACCTGCGGCCTGATGGCGTACGGAGATGCCAACGCCATTGCGATGGAGATCGGGGAGCATGAGGTGCTGCCGGTGGTTGACGAGATACCGGTCATCTGCGGCGTGCATGCGAGCGATCCGCGCCGGCGGATGTGGCATTGGCTGCTGCAGGTGAAAGCCATGGGGTTCAGCGGAGTGAACAATTTTCCGACGCATTGCATCGTCGACGGCCAGTTTCGACAGGTGTTGGAGGAGACCGGGATGAGCGTGAAGCACGAGTTCGAAATGGTGCGGCTCGCGCGAAAGATGGACCTGTTCACCATTGTTTACGTCGCGACCCCCGACGAGGCACGCGCCATGGCCGAGGCCGGCGCCGACGCGATCATCGCGCATGTTGGCACCACGATCGGAGGCAGCATCGGCGTCAAAAAGGCGGTGGTATCGATGGACGAAACGGTGAGTCGCTGCCAGCGGATCATCGATGGCGCCAAACAGGTGCGGAAGGACATCATTTTCCTTTCGCACGGGGGGCCGATTGCCACACCGGCGGACGCCGCGTATGTGAATGAGCGGACGGACTGTGTCGGATTTGTGGGGGCGTCGAGCCTGGAGCGGCTGGCCTTCGAGGACTCGCTGACAGCGCTGACGGCGCGGTTCAAGAAAATCCCGGTGCGCAAGGAGGCATTAAAAGCGGTCCGCTTAAAGTGAGCGGCTCGCCAGACGGGAACCGAAAGCCCGATGAAAGATTTAAAGGCGCAACTCGACACCCAGCTGGATCGGCATCTTCGCAAAAAGCCGGTCCTGGGCCTCGATGTTTACATCGCGAAATCAGCGGTGGTGGTCGGGGATGTGACCATCGGCGATCACTCGAGCGTCTGGTACGGCGCCGTTTTGCGCGGAGACATTCATCGCATCGAGATAGGCCACCACAGCAACATCCAGGATCTGGCTGTCGTCCACCTGGCGGATGATTTCCCGTGTCTTATTGGAAACTGGGTAACGGTGGGCCACAGCGCGATCGTTCATGCATGCATCGTTGGGGATGAAACGCTGATAGGGATGGGAGCCTGCATTTTGGATGGGGCGATCGTGGGTCGCCAGTGTCTTGTCGGCGCAAAGGCTTTGATCACGCCCGGGACGCAGATTCCGGACGGTTCGCTGGTGTTGGGAGCGCCAGCGCGGGTGGTGCGGGGATTGAGCGCGGACGAACGGGATCAGTTGAAATATTGGGCGGAGAAATATGTGCACAATGCCGCCTACTGCCTGAAGAACGGCATCAATCGGGGCGAACCGCTGCAGACGTAAGCCGGGGAAATGGGAAGCGGGTGAAGGTTCCCAGTTGGGAAGGCCGCTCTTCCTCTCACCATCCCTGCCCAATAATCGCCGAACAGAAACGCCTCCTCTCCCCCTCCCTCTCCTCCATTTCCGAAATGGAGGAGAGGGTGCCCGAAGGGCGGAAGAGGAGGAGTTTCTCAACCGCTTTTGCGGCGGAACAAGGGCGAAGGATCGGCCAGGTTCAGCATGGAAAGATCGAGGCCGGCGCCGGGCTCGCGATTCTCGGCGATCTGAAGGGCCATGGCGATTCGACGGACGATATCGGTGGAATAATATTTGATGGCGCCCACGCTGAGATTGGCGGCGAAGATGACGGTCAGGAGCGAATGTTCATCCACGTTGAGCACGAGAACGCTGAAGCTTTCGCCCTGTTGATAAATGCTGCTGAAGTTTTTTTCGTGGACCAGGGATGCGATGCACTCGGTGGCGGCGAAGGAGGCGGCAGAGAGGGCGGCGAGGGTCATGACATCGAAGTCGGCGCCGGGGCCGCTTTGGGTGATGACGAACCCGCCCTTGTCGATCAGGAAAGCGATGGAGGCATCGCCCTTGAAGCAGAGGTCTTGCAGCGCGGAATTGATCTCGCTGATATCCTCCTCGATAAGCTGTGGCAGCGACGACATGAGAGCGCCGTTAAATAAATCGGCTTAGGCGACCTTGCGCTGGCTTTGGGCGATAAACTTCTGAAGCAGCAACCGGGTGATCATGTTGAGCGTCTCGAAGACGCCCTCACATTTGTGGGCGCAAGCCGTGAAGCTCGGGACCTGTTCTTCGCGATTGTTGAGAAGATATTCCATGAATTCGACGGGGGCGGCGTTGGGCAGGTCCCGTTTGTTGTATTGAAGCACGAACGGGATGTCGGCCAGGTTGAGATTCAGCGAACGCAGGTTTTCCTCCAGATTCTGGAAGCTTTTCACGTTGTCCTCCATTTTGTCGTATTGGGAATCGGCGACGAAGACGATGCCGTCGACGCCGCGCAATACGAGCTGGCGGGTCGTGTTGTAGATGACCTGGCCCGGGACGGTATAGAGCTGGAATTTGGTTTTAAAGCCCTTGATGGCCATGGCTTCGATGGGGAGAAAGTCGAAGAACAGCGTGCGATCGGAGCTGGTGGCGAGGGAGACGAGTTTTCCCTTGTTGCCCTGCACCGTTTGCACATGGTCATGAACCTGGACGAGGTTGGTCGTCTTGCCGCAAACGGCGGGGCCGTAATAGACGATTTTAACCTGAAGTTCTTTGGATGCCTGATTGATGATCGCCATAGGAGATGATGAGAGCGGTTACTTCGTGTGCCGGCTGAGTTCGGTTGCGATGAGCTGAAGCTCGGGAATGGGGAGCAGGGCCCCGGGTTTGCCAAGGGCGGCAAAATAAATAATGCCGGCGTTGAAGACCTGCAAGGTGCCGCTCTCGACTGTGAAGCTCACCCCGCGTGTGTCACCCAATTGCAGCTCGCGCGTGTATTGGCTCATCCGTCCAAAAATTTGCGGAACGAATGCCGCGATGGTTTCGGTCCGTATGCCCGGGGGCATGCAGGCCGCCACGAGCAACCCGTCCTGGAGCGCGATCAACGAGCCGGCGACACCGGACAATTGCGCGGCGCGATGCACGATGTCATTTGGCGTCCAGCTCCGTTTGTCGGGATCGTTGAAGAGTTCGGCAAGACTTCGAGCGACGGGCCTGGTTGAAGAGCTGGCGGGAACGCCTGCAGTGGCTGCCGCCGCCGGAGGCTCCGGAGTTTCAACGGGCGCTGCCGCGGGAGCCGGCGCTGCCGCCGGTGGGGGCATCAGGCCGCCGGCGCTGAACAAATCGGGGATCTCCTGATCGACATGCGTCTTGCGCTTGAGCGGTCCGGCGCCGCCGCGCTTGATGAAAAGCGGGGCGATGAGATTCAGCGGAAAGGCAACGCGAAGTTCGCCATTGATCGAGAGTTGCGCTGCGGGCGATGCCGGCTTGAGCCAGGCGCAAATTTGACGCCACGTGAATTCCACTTTGCCCGTCTTGAGTCCCGCATCGATATACTCGATGGGAATTCCGATGATGGCGTGACCCAGATTAAACTGGGAGATGTCATG
>JBEEGQ010000412.1:0-8759 GCA_041166945.1 Verrucomicrobiota bacterium | reverse complement strand
GAAAACGAAGACCCCTCTCTCCCGCGAACGGGAGAGAGGGGCTACCGGGAGGAGCGTGACAGAGCGCTGAACCACTTGCGCGGCTAACACGGTGCTCCCGCCCAGCCTTCATTGGCGATCTGGATTTCGGACGCTCTCATTCCAAAACCCAAACCGACCTCCCTTGCACCAAAATTCGATCACGCGCCGCGATGGCTGCCCGCAGAGTTCGCAAAAGAGGCGCAGGAGTTCCAACCCAGTCAATCGATCCACGCTTCCCTTGTCCCCCGCCGGCCTCACGCATGTTAATCCGCCACGGCCGCAGCCGAATCTGGTGAAATTCTGCGGGCGCGACGCCCCTCCGGCCGACCCAGGCTGGCGCAATACAACGGCGGTGCCATGGACGCCCGGGAGGGTTTCATCCGTGAATCCGTTCCCGGGCATCTGGCTGCCGGAGGCGACGTGACGCGGCGTCGTCCGTCCGGCAGAGGCCGCCCCGCCAACCCCAAGGGCGCTTTTCGGTCCCCACTGCAAATCTGTTCGGATGCCGTCATTCATAAGAGGCTCGCCGTTCGTTGCGGCTCCTGCCGTCTTTCAAATTCTTCGGTGCCGTCGCCTTTTCTTTTTTCTCACCGTTCGCATCCCAAAGAACAACTGTCGTTAAGCTGGACAGATGCCACCCGGAAATGGGCGGCCGCCGCCGGTGACGTCAGCGGCCGTCCACGTCGCGACAACACGCATTAACATTGCGTTATTGGTTAAAGCCCCCTGTCGAAAATGTTTTCCTCCACCCGATGAACTTCGCCCTGCCCCGCCGAGAATTTCTCAAGACTGCGACTTTTTTCGATGCCTGCCGGTAAGAGAACCTGTCCCGGAGGGACAAATGAATGCAGCCGGTGGGAAGCTTGCGTCAGCGCGGTGACCCTGTCCCGAAGGGACAAATGAATGTAGCCGGTGGGAAGCGCGCGTCAGCGCGCGCACCCACCGGATCGCGATCCAAAAAACATCGCGCCCCGGAGGGCCGCATGTTGATTCGCCGGGGAAAGATCCAAACAACAAAATGAAGGAACGACATGGGACCGATCCGCACCCATTTGAATTGCTTCTCGCAGCAGACGGAACCGGATCTTACCGCAATCGTACGAGTCAGTTTTGACACATAAAAATTGACCCATAGCTCCTCTTTGAACCACGAATTCTCAACAAACAGTTCCTCCTCAATCACTTACTGTGGTCCGACCAGAAGAGATAAAGAGGAGGAATTGAACAGAAGGAAACAAAGGGAACAAAGAACCATGCAGGACTTCGTTTTCTTTGTTGGCTTCTGTAACCTGCATTACCTCGGACGCACCAATAACTCCTCGATGATCGCGCGGGAAGGCAGCTGGATGCAGAGCAACGCACAATCCGCGATGTCCTCGGCCTTCATCATTTGGCCCGCGCTCCGGCATCCGGAACCGTCGGTCGCCGATCCAGCAAGGGGGTGTCGATGTCACCGGGGAAAATGGCCGACGCGCGAATTCCCTTGTGGCGCTCCTCGCAATTGAGGGCCTGGTTCAGGCCCGCCAGCCCAAATTTGCTTATTGTGGTCCGACCAGGCGGATCGCTGTCCCAAAGACTTATTGGCTCCGACCAAGAGGGGACGCGGTGGCCCTGTCCCGAAGGGACAAATGAATGTAGCCGGTGGGAAGCGTGCGTCAGCGCGCGCACCCACCGGATCGCGATCCGAAAAACACCGCGCCCCGGAGGGCCGCATGTTGATTTGCCCGGGGAAAGACCCAATTAACAAAATGTCGGACCGACTTGGGACCGACCGGCACCCATTTGCAATGCTGCTCGCGGTAGGCGGAACCGGGTCATTAGCGCAATTGCTGAACCGCGCCATCCGCCAACTGCTCAATCTCCCGACCATCCGGCAATCGTGCTCGAATCATTATCTGCTGCGGTCGGCTCTCGTCGACGCTCAATGAGAATGTGACCTCCATGCCGTCGAACGCTCGGACATCTGCCGGGGTCAGGTAGTGACCGACAAGCAACTCCCGTAGTGAAACGGCCGAAGGCAACTGCTGCCCTCTCGTCTCGTGATTTCGCGAGAATGCCTGCAATGCTGCGATGAGCCTTGACGTGTCCACGGCATGGTTTCGGTGAACGAAGCCATCCGTGACGAAATAGGTGGCGACGGCAAGAGCGGTGACAGCTGCCAGGAGGACAATCAGGCGTCGAGTTTTCACGGGTGCGGGATGCCGCATAATAACCCAAGCTCGGCTACCCAGCCCGCAGGACTCAATACTTGTTGTTGTCCGAGCAGAAGAAGAAGCGGTTCGATCAGAAGAGGCAGCGGCATTTTCATGGGTATCGAACTATAGCTGACACAACTGTGGCCGTCGTCTCGTGAGTCGAGCGGCGCTCGTCGAGCTTCTTCCATTGGCGAACATCGAACGCGCACCAAATCTCGCAGCCCGACTGAAACTCAACTGCAAGGACTGGAACGTCGATGCGATACGAATTGCCCTCCCGCACGGTCCGAAGCCGGTGCCAATCGATGAACTCCGACAACGAATGCTCCCAGCGATAGGAAGCGCCAGAGGCCATCTCAACTGTTGGTGTCATCCACAAAGCTGTCATCATCATATTCCAGTAGTTGGTCTGGACGAACTCGTGAATCTCCCCATTTGTGCCCCTCAGGCAAACCTTGCCCGCGAAAAGATTGGTGAGCGCGACAACTCGCTGAGGTTGTCCAGAGACGTTGTGCAGCTCCACAGAGAGACGGGGTGATGCCTTTGGATGCTGAGGTCGAAGCAAGCGCGCGGTAATGGTGAACCGCTCGCCACCATGCGCACAGCCTGTGAGCAACAGGTATCCAGCAATGAGGAATGCGTTGGGAAATATTGGCATAGCGACGGGCGCCCGATGCCGTCTAACCATAATCGAGCCAAACCGAATTTTCGTCTATCACGGGTGCATTTGGCCTATCAAATCTCGTTTCGATGAGATTTAGGCTTGCGGTTCCTTTTCGTTTTCTTCGTTCGCTTCTGTAACCTGCGTCACCTCGGACGCACCAACAACTCCTCGATTATCGCGCGGGAAGGCAGTTGGATGCAGAGCAACGCACAATCCGCGATGTCCTCGGCCTTCATCATTTTGGCCCGCGCTCCGGCATCAGGAACCACCGGACGCCGATCCAGCAGCGGGGTGTCGATGTCACCGGGGAAAATGGCCGACGCGCGAATTCCGTTCTGGCGCTCCTCGCAATTGATGGCCTGGGTCAGGCCCGCCAGCCCAAATTTGCTCATCACATAGGCGGGGCCCGCTTTGGGATTCGCCTGTTTCCCCGCGTCAGAAACGATGTTGATGATCGTGCCGCTTCGGCGCTGGCGCATCTGCGGCAAGAACGCCTGGGCGCAGTAATAGGCGCCGTTGAGGTTGGTATCGATCATCAGGTGATAATCCTCGAGCGACAAAACTTCGAGAGCCCGGCGCGGCGCGTTGGTGCCGGCCGCGTTGACGAGCACTTCCACTTCGCCGAATTCCGCCAGGACTTTTTTCGCCATCGCCTGCACGGCGTCCGCATCGCCGATGTCGCAGGCGCTCACGAGGAATTGCTTCGAAGCTGGACCGGCAAGTTTGGACGTCGCGTTCAAGGCGTCCACGCGGCGCCCCACCAACGCCACCCGCCAGCCTTGTTGGGCCAGTTTCAGGGCCAATGATTGGCCCACACCGCTTCCGGCGCCCGTCACCACCGCAGTCTTCAGCATGGGAATAATTCAGCAATAAGCTGGAGTCGGCATGTGCGGGAGCCCTGTCGTGAACCAGAGGACTCCGGCAAGGGTTCAACCGCCGACTTCAGCCTTCGCCTCCGCGGCGAGCGCGGTGCTGAGGTACCGCTCGCCGGTGGAACAGGCGATCGTGACGATGGTTTTCCCTTTGTTCTCAGGGCGCCGGGCCAATTCGATCGCAGCGACGACATTCGCGCCGGTGGAGATGCCGACGAGGAGCCCTTCCTCCTTCGCCAGGCGCCGGGCCATGGCGAATGCATCGTCATTGCTCACCTGCAAACACTCGGTGATCTGTGGATTTCCTTTTTCGTCTTTGAGATGGAGATTTTTTGGAACGAAGCCGGCGCCCGTGCCTTGAATCTTATGAGGGCCGGGTTTCACAGGCTGCCCGGCGAGCGTTTGGGAAATGACCGGTGAATCCTTCGGCTCCACAGCAACCGCGGTGAATGATGGCCGCTTGGGCTTGATGACTTCATAGCAGCCGGTGATGGTCCCGCCTGTGCCCACCGCGGAAACGAGGATGTCGATTTCGCCGTCAGTATCCTCCCACAATTCGACGGCGGTTGTTTTCTTGTGGATCTCAGGGTTCGCGGGATTCTCGAATTGCTGGGGGATCCAGGAGTTGGGAGTTTCCTTGGCCAATTGTTCGGCGCGGGCGATGGCGCCTTTCATGCCCTCGGCGCCCGGGGTGAGAACGAGTTTGGCGCCGAGCATCGCCAGCAGCGTGCGACGCTCGAGCGACATCGTCTCCGGCATGGTGAGGATGAGCTTGTAACCCTTGGCAGCGGCGACAAATGCCAGGGCGATGCCGGTGTTGCCGCTGGTGGGCTCGATGATGACCGTTTCCTTCTTGAGCACGCCGCGGCGTTCGGCGTCCTCGATCATGGACATTCCGATTCGATCCTTCACGGACCCGAGCGGGTTGAAAAATTCACACTTGAGCAGCACGGTGGCGCCACAGCCGGCCGTGACCCGGTTGAGGCGGACAAGAGGCGTGCGCCCGACGGTTTCGATGATGTTATTGTAGATGCGGGCCATAATCTTGGGATGGTTGACGGAATGTTTCGCTGGTGGTGGGATATTGAACGAGGCGTTTTCGGCCCCGCAAGGTTTTTCCGGCATCGGCCCGCGACCGGCCCGAGGCTGAGGCCCGGGCGACCGGCCGTTCTTACAATACCCGTTTCAAGAATCGAAATCCATCCGTCGCAATTTCATCGCGCGTCGGCTCGATGCGCCGCCAAATGGCAGCCGCACGGGCGATGACCTTGACATCAGTCGTGAAGCTCTCGATCACCACGTCGCCCTTGTATCCGATTTTTTTGAGCGCCTGGACGATGGGTTTCCAGGCGATATGATCCTTGCCGGGCGTTCCACGATCACTGCCGCAGGCATGGAAATGCGCCAGGAGCCTGCCGGCTTTTTGAATGGCGGCGGCCTGGTTTTTTTCCTCGATGTTCATGTGGAACGTATCCAGGTGGAGCTTCACGTTGCTGGCGCCGACCGCCTTGAGCAATTTCAAACCCTGATCGCACGTGTTCAGAAAATCGGTTTCGAAACGATTGAGGGGCTCGATGCACAGCGTCACATTTTTCTCCGCCGCATACGCCGCCAGCGTCTTCAAATTTCGGACCACCATCAGGAATTCCTCCTTCTGCCGCTGCGGCTCCACTGCGTCGGCCTTGCCGACGACCGAATAAATCGGCCCGATGACCCGCGGACAATCCATCTGCGCGGCCTGATCCACGACGGCCTTGCAATAGGTCATCGCGGTGCGCTGTTCAGCGGCGGTGCCACGAAAATCGCGGCCAGGACCCATGCAGGCGCAGACCGAACCGATGGCCAGACCGGTCCTGTCGGCCGCCGCCTTTACCTTCACGGGATCGATGTGGGACGGATCCTCAATGGGAATTTCGACTGTTTCGAAGCCCCATTTTTTGAACATGGGAAACAGCCGGACGCTTTGAGTGGTGAAGGGTGACGTGAACAGGAAGGTGTTGATGCCGATTCTCATAATGATTCGCGCGCGAGGCTAGAGCAACGCGCTTGCCTGTCAAAAGAAATTGGCCGGGTCGCGGGCCTCGCATTCGCCTTTTGAGTGGACGAGCCGAGCGCGCGGGCCTTAGCTTCGCCTCAACCAATCACCTGACATGAGCCCATTCCTGGCGGAGCTTCTCGGAACGATGTTGCTTGTGATTTTTGGCGACGGCGTGGTTGCCAATGTCCTCCTTCACAAATCCAAGGGCGAAAATGCGGGTTGGATAGTCGTCACGGCCGGCTGGGGTCTCGGAGTCGCCGTCGCCGTTTACGCCGTGAATTCCATCAGCGGCGCCCACCTGAACCCAGCGATGACCCTCGGTCTGGCGAGCATTGGAAAATTCGCCTGGAGCAGCGTTCCCATTTACATCGCCGCGCAAATGATCGGGGGATTTCTGGGCGCGGTCCTCGTGTGGCTCGCCTATTTGCCGCATTGGGGAATCACGGCGGACCCCGGCACGAAGCTCGCCGTGTTCTGCACGGCGCCCGCAGTGCGCAAACCCGGCTTCAATGTCATCACGGAAATCATCGGGACAGCGATCCTCGTGCTGGGCGTGCTGGTGATTCTTTCCCCGCGCAATCTCGTTCCGAATTCCGGTTTCGACACCGGCTTGGCGCCTCTGCTGGTGGGCGCGCTGGTGTGGGCGATCGGATTGTCGCTCGGCGGCCCCACAGGTTACGCCATCAATCCGGCGCGCGATCTGGGTCCGCGCCTGGCCCATTTCTTTTTGCCCATCGCGGGAAAGGGCGGTTCGGATTGGAGTTACGCGTGGGTGCCCATCGTTGGCCCGCTGGCCGGCGGTGTGCTCGGCGCGTTCTGTTACAAGATGCTCTGGGCGCCGTGACGCCGTCTCGAATCCGGCTCGCTGTCATGACCTCGCCAACAGCTTCTCCCTTCCGAGCCGGTTTCCTTGTGGCCGCTGCAATCCTGCTTCTGCGCGTCGGCGTGGAGTTGAGTTTCGCGGGGGAATTAGGCGTAAGGAACGGGCAGGGAGAGCCGGTTCAGCGATTGCTCACGATGAAAGCCCGCCAGCTCGACGGCGCCTTCCTCGACGGCATCACCAATCGTTCGCAATGGGAGGCCCAACGTCCCCGCCTGCATCGGCAATACCTCGAGATGCTCGGTCTGTGGCCGCTCCCGGATCGAACGCCCCTCAACGCACAGGTCACGGGTGTCCTCGAACGCAACGAAGGTTTTCGGGTGGAGAAACTGCACTTCCAAAGCCGGCCCCACCTTTACGTCACTGGAAATCTTTATTTGCCGCGTGATGCCACCGCGGGCGCGAAACTGCCGGCCGTGCTGTATGTCTGCGGCCATGCCGGGCGCGGACGGGACGGAGGCAAAACGGCATTCCAACAACATGGGATGTGGTTCGCCACCCACGGCTATGTCTGTTTGATTATCGACACGCTGCAATTAGGCGAGATACCCGCGATTCATCACGGCACCTATCGCGAGAATCGCTGGTGGTGGCAGGCCCGGGGTTACACGCCCGCGGGAGTGGAATGCTGGAACGGAATTCGCGCGCTCGATTATCTGCAAACCCGTCCCGAAGTGGACGGCAGCCGGCTCGCCGTCACCGGGATTTCTGGCGGCGGCGCCGCGTCGTTCTGGATCGCCGCCGCGGACGACCGGGTGAAAGTTGCGGTGCCCGTCAGTGGCATGAGCGACCTCGAGGATTACGTCGGGGACCACGTCGTGAACGGTCATTGCGACTGCATGTTTCTCATCAACACATTTCAATGGCCCTGGACCCAAATCGCAGCCCTCGTTGCTCCCCGGCCGCTGTTGTTCGGAAATTCAGGTCACGACAATATTTTTCCGATGACCGGCAACGATCGCATTCGCGCGCGTCTCGAGACCGTCTATGGATTTTACACGAATCGCACCAGCCATCTCTTCGATGTCGCCGTCGCGCCCGGAGGTCACGAAGACAAACCCGAGTTGCGCCTCATGGCCTACCGCTGGATCAATTCCCACCTGAAAGGCGAGGACCTGCCGGTCACGGAGCCCGATCTCCCAAAATTTGAGGGGGCGGCGCTGCGCGCATTTCCCAATGAGCTGCCGCAGGACGAAATCAACACAAAGATCGACGAGTCCTTCGTGCCCGTCGCCGTCGCCCAAATTCCAGAATCCCGCGACCAGTTCGCCCGCTGGCGCGGCGCGAAGATGGCGGAGCTTCGCAGGATCGTGTTCCCGGCATTGCCCGGAGGAAAGAGCGGCGGCGGAATCAAACTGACCGGGCGCCAACCTCAATCGGGGATCGAGCGCCTCGACAGCGGCGATGTTCTCCGCTGGAAATTTTTCCCCTCCGAACGGACCGGCTCCCGTTCCACGCAATGGCTGGTGGTGCTGGATGAAAAGGAGTTGCCAGACACAAAACCTGCCTGGCTGGAAAAACTGTCGGGCGGTGATTCAGTATTTCAGATCGCTTCGCGCGCCGGAATATCCGCCGCATTGCAGGAGCCGCCGCCATTTTATGTGCATCGAGCGCTTCCGTTGCTGGGTGCCACGATCGACACGTTGCGGGTTGGGGATGTTCTAAAAATGGCCGACGCGTTCATCGCGCGGCATCCGGGCGGGGGTCCCATCAAGATTACGGGGCGGGGCGCGGCCGGGGTCATTGCCGCCTATGCAGCCCTGTTCGAACCGCGGTTATCAGAAGTTGTGGTCGTGGATCCGCCGACCTCTCATCGCACCGGCCCCATTTTTTTGAACGTGCTGCGCGTCGTGGATGTGCCACAGGCGCTTGGCTTGCTCGCGCCGCGCCCGCTGACCATTCTCACCGCCCAGTCGGAAGCTTTTGGTGACACGAGCGCCATTTACCGCGTCGCTGGCGGGGAGATCCAGCTTCGGCCGCTGCGCTGAAGGGGGCGATGCTGGCGATCGCTGCCAGGACTTTCCGGATCAAATATCCGTTCGCGCTCTATTTTGGACTGCGGGGACATGTCCCCGCTTTTCCTGCGCCG
>JBEEGQ010000411.1:0-10462 GCA_041166945.1 Verrucomicrobiota bacterium | reverse complement strand
CCCCGTAATGCCCGCGCCGACAACGGCAACATCTACATCAACGTCCGCATTCGGCGGGCGGAACTTCGGCAGTTTTTCTGTTTCGCGCCAATACGAGATGGTGTTCATAGAATCAGGTTTGTGAGTCCACACGATTCGCCAGCTAACAGAATGCCAGCGACCCGTCATGGACCTGGTGGCGCCGCTCCTCTAGAGGCTGGGGTTTTTGCAACGGGGCCGATGCAATTTGCAGCGGCAATTTTTGCCGCTCGCATTTATCGGAGGCTCGATGGCGTCATTTCAGCAGGGTTCCTGCGTTTCAAGCTTTGGCATCACGCCAGCTAGACGGGGATCAGGCCTGTCGACGGTTGGGCAGGTTTTGAACATGCTAACCCACTAACCACAGGAACATTACTATGCGAAAAAATCATTATATCGCGACGCTCGCAGTTATCGTATGCGTCGCCTTCAGTCTCGCCGCGCGGGCCGACCATGAAAAGTTCATGGGCAAAAAGCAGCTTAGCGCCAATGACATTATCGGGAAAAAAGTCGTGAACATGCAAAATGAGGATCTGGGCAAGGTCCAGGATCTCATCGTGAACTTTGATTCCGGCAGCGTGCCCTACGCGGTCATCAGCAGCGGATTTGGTGGCCGTCAAAAAGTCGCAGTGCCTCTGGAATCCTTGCAATGCTCCGGTGACAACAAATCGTTCACTTTGGACGCTTCGAAAGCGGACTTCAAAGCCGCCGCCAAAAGCCCGCCCGAACGTTGGGTCATTGTGGAAAACTCCGAGTGGACCCGCAATGTGGATGGCTATTATGGCCAGATCTCTCCTGCTCGGGAACGCTATGAACGCCAACGGCTGAGTGACGCCACTGGCGACTCGCGAGTGTTCACCCGTGACCCGACAACCGTGAAGGGGGCGGAACGACTCATCCAGCCTGCGGATCGCGCGCTCTGCGAAAAAGTCTGTGATGCGATCGACAACGTCCAGGTGGATGTGGAAAACGGAACAGCTCACCTTTACGGAGTCGTCGACAGCGAGGCGGCCCGTCAAAGCGTGGAAGCGAAAGTCCGGGCCGTGAGCGGCGTCCAGAAGGTCGAAAGCCACCTTAAAGTGAAGGGCCAATAGCCCGTTTTTTCTGACGGTCGCAATAGTGGAGCGGGTGATTTACTCCGGTCACCCGCTCCGCTTCTTTTTTGTTCAGCGCTACTTGAGCCCCCGCGCGGGCATCGTGAAGCTGAATTTATTCTCCGCCCGGCCTTCCTTCAAAGTGATCGTCACGTTCTTTCCGACGGCGGCTGCCAGCGCCTTCCTTAAGTCGGCGAGAATTTGCAGGTCCGAGTCCGACGTGGGGACGCTCGTCAGCCGTGAACCGACCGAGCGCCGTGCCAGGGTGGGACGATCCGATGCAGTTTGTTGCTGCCATGGGACGACCGCGCGCGTGAGGTCGATGCGATCCAATTCCCGAGTTGGAACTGCGAAGCTCACATTTTGCGCATCGGATTTGGTCCAGGACACAATTCCGATGACATCCCCCCGGTCATTCAAGACAGGCCCGCCGCTGTTTCCTGACGAGATGGGACAGGAAACCTGGTATTGCGGAAAACCGTCAACCCGCCGCACCTGGCTGATCAAACCATCGCTGATGCTGAAGTCGTATCCCTTGGGGGCCCCAATGACGTACACCCGGGAGGCGACCGACTGGAGATCGCGGCTGACACCGGCTTTCAGCCGCGGGAATTTCCTTTCCAATTTGAGCGCCGCCAGATCCCGGTCGCCGTCCTTGTCGATGCAACCGATGACTTTCACGCGTGTGCCGTCCGCGAAGGTCGCCCAAACCGATTTTGCGTCCCAAACGACATGCCACGCTGTCAAAGCCACGTCGTCGCCCATGGCGAGCACCGCGCTGCCGATGAACCGTTCGCCCTGATTATTTTCCACCTCGAGCGTCATTACGGAGGGCAGTACCTTGCGATAAAGTTTTTCCGGCCGGGTTTGGGCAAGGGAGGAAGTAACACCTGCCGTTGCGGAGAAGAGAACAACGGCGCCCAGATTCAGCCATCTGCAGCGAAAAATCATTCGGTACGACAGTTGCGTCCGGCTACACTGCTTCTGCCCGAGTTCCGCAACGTGCTTGACTCTGTTATAGCCTGAATCAGGCCAAGCTTCAATGAATGTTCTTAATCGAACCGCAACTCCTTCGTCACAAGTCGATTAGATCGAGTGTTAAATGTCGCGTTGCACACGCAATTCCGGCCCGGTCTGGATTTTTTTGCCCACCCACATCATTTACGGCCTTCCCGCGGTCATCCCCGGCCGGGCAAAGCCGGGACACCAAACGCCCGGCTGGGTGTCCACCCTTTAGGGTGTCCGGACGGTCCCAGAAGCTGTAGCCGTCCCAAAAGTGCGCGGCGCAACGGAGAACTGAAAGCCGTCCGAGAAAGTTGCAGTCACCGGGGTTTTTCGGAAATTATATACCGCATAGGTCCGCTGGATTTCTTTTTGAAAGACGGCGTAGATCGGATAATCCGCCGTCACGCCCGGGTGGGGCGGGCCGAGAAGTTTCAGGGTCTCGATCCAGTGTGCGGTGTTCACCCGGGAGTTGCCGCCCTCAAGCTTTTGGCCGGCATCGGATTCCGCAAAAAGCCGCTCGGCGTCGTCCCCATCGCTCAACGCGCGGTACATCCAGAGAATGTCCGGCCAATATTTAAAACGGTCATGGCCCAGTTCGCGGACCAGCGCGTCGTAGTTTTTTTTCGCATACGCCCCAGGGAACCCCAGATAAAGGGATCCCCCGTGCAACGGCAGGAAATTGATGCCATGAACCATCTGCGGGTCGCTGGAAAACCAGGTTCCGTTAGCCCCCTTGCCGCCCCAGACCATCGTGACCACCGACGCGGGGTAGTTCGCGGGGAAATTGTCTCCATGGACATTGAACCAGTATTCCTGGATCGCCGTCATCTCGGTCGTAAAAAGGTAAATTCCAAAATCGCGCAATGTTCGGTCGCCGATCGCCTCGCCGAACAAAATGAATCCGCACCAGGCGTTCATCGCTTCCGATGACGATTCATTATTGTTGCCATCACCGAACCGCGCGTGCCCGGAAGCCCAGGAGTGCCCGGCGTAGGGATCAAAACAGCGCAGGAATGGAAACAATGGGTCGTTGCGATCGGGGCTCGCGATATCGCGCATCAGCAGCTTCACAAGACTGCCGAACTGTGATTCAGCCCCCCACGCTGGCTCCTGCCGGGCCACTTCCGCCGCTGCCTTGATGAAGTAACCGTAATGAAAATGGTGATCGTTCAACTCGGTGTCGCTGCCGTAGCTTGCCGGATAACCAATCAAGGTGCCGACGTTCGCGTCATAATAAAAAAGGTTTTTCCTTTTCGGAACCCCGTTGCTCTCCACGGCGGTGAACCAGTTTTCGAGGGAGGCCTGAAGCTGTGTGCCCAGGCGTTTGGCGGGCGCGCCGAACCCATGGATTTCAGCGATGGGAATTGCCGTGGCCAATCTGCCTAACTGTTTTCCAGACCAGTAGGTGTCGCCCATCACTCCAGCCGGCTTTGCAAAATCCGTTTCCAGCAATGCCGCGATCCGCGCGCTGTCGGCTCCCGGCGCCTTGGGCAGTGCGGGCAGCACGCCCGGAAATGTCATCGTGGTGCTGAAGGAATTCCCCGCGCCGACCTTCATCAGGCCGCGCACCGAGCGGTAGGCGTATGGCAAAAGGTCCATGCCCGTTCCGTTGCGCCATTGATGCGGATACAGCGCAAAAAGCGTCGACGATTCCACGCCTTCATAATGGAGCGTGCTGAATTTATGCTGGGTCGTGACCTGCGCCCGGCGTTCGTCGTAGCGCCACTCCACCCGCGTGTCGATGACATGCGTGTGCGCGTGACGCTGAAAAAGCGCGAGGGTCCCGGGGGTGTTATCGGGCAGGACTGCCAGCGAGAAATAGTTGGTCGAGGCCTGGCAGGTCAGTGTCGTGCCGCCGATCCCTTCCCATGTTGCTCCCGTCGGGCCGAACAAGCCGTAGGGGCGTCCATTGATGGAAACGCCGAGCGTAGCCGAACGCGCGTCGCCTGCCCACACAGCCGGAGGCTTTGCGAAGGTGACTCGTATCCTTCCGCCCTCCGTCGTCGCGAAAACATACGGGGAACCGTGCCCATAAGAAACCCGGAGACCCGCAGCGGCGCCCGCGAACTTCAAGGTCACAAACCAATCGCTCCAGCCTTCGACGGTGAAATTGGTAAAGGTCGATTGCGCGGAATCGCCCAGGATGAGATCGTTGGTCCCTCCCGGCATGCCGCCGAAAATCGCCGCCTTTGCCGCCGTGATGTTGGCACCGGGATAAAACACGCGAAGGCCACTGCGTTCCGCCTTGACTGCCAGCGGATGTGGGAACTGTTCGAAGGCGTTGCTCCCCCACAGCAGCGAACTCCACCAGTCGTTCGATGGAATCTTCCCGCGCAACCCCGGACTTCGGTGAAACGTCGGCGATGGACCTTTGGCGCCCTCGGGCAATTGGGTGGTATAACTGCCAAGGCCGAGGTGCATGACGGGCTCGCCCGCGCCGGCGTCCTGTGTGGCCATCCAACAAAGCACAGCGACGCCCGAGGCCCATTTGAGTCGGCTCACCCAACGCCAGCGCCTGTGGGTCCTCGTCGGCTTCATACCGGCGCATTGGATGCCGCAGTCAAAAGGATCGATCGTGTTAGCGCACATAAAAAAAGGCAGGCCGCGAAGCCTGCCTTTCAAGGATGTTTTTTTGGAGCCCGTCTCAGGAGCCCTTGGCGGGTTTTTCCTGTTTGGCAGGGGGCCGCTCGGCTTTCGCCGCAGGTTTGTCCGTGCGTGCGGCGGCGGCTGCGGGACGGGGACGCCGATCCCCGCGGGCACCTTCGGCGACGGGAGCTTCCGTCTTCGCCTGGGCGCCGTGCCGGACGGATCGTTTTTCGCGATGTTGTCCGTCGCCCCGTTCGTCGGTCCGGGAATCGGCCTCGGCGGCGGCAGCCGGCAGCGGGTTGGCGCTTTCCACTTTCACCTTGAGGGTGGCTTTGACGTCAGAATGCAGCCGCAGTTCAATCTCGAATTCGCCGAGGGCTTTGATGGGATGCTCAAGGTGGATTTTCCGTTTCTCGAGCGTGATGTCGAACTGATGCTTCAGTTCATCGGCAATCGCGCCGCTGGTGATGCTCCCGAACATTTTTCCGTCATCACCCGTCTTGACCTTCAGCACGCAGGTCAACTTCGTGATGCTCTTGCTGAGCTCGCTCATCGTGTTGAATTCATGCGCCTCCCGTTCCGCCCGGCGCTGCCGGAGAGCCTCAAGGCGCCGCTTGTTCCCGTCGCTCACAGGAATGGCGAATCCCTGCGGATATAAATAATTTCGCGCGTAACCGGCCGCGACCTTGACCTGGTCGGATTCGCCGCCAAGGCCGATGATATGCTGGGTGAGGATGACTTCTGTCTTTGCCATAAAATATTTGGATAAACTGAAATTTGCCGATCAAAATGGAACGTCGTCGTCGCTGGGAGGCGGTCCCGATTCGTCCGGACCCGCCGCGGGCCCGTTCATTGGGACAGCCGGGTTGGCAGGCGTCGCCACGGGGCGGGGCGGCAAGGGGGTCGGACCTGCGCCGCTGGCGTCCCCCTTCGAATCCAGAAAACTGAACCCTTCAAGAACCACCTTCAGTTTGCTCTGCTTGGCGTGGGTGGTTTTATCCTCCCACTGGTCCAGCCGCAAGCGGCCTTCCACCAGCAGGGGCCGCCCTTTTTTCATGTATTGGGCGATGACCTCCGCCTGACGTCCAAAAGCGCTGATATCGACAAAGGTGACCTCCTCTTTTTTTTCGCCCGTTTCCGAGGTCCAATTGCGATTGACGGCCAGGCCGAATCCGGCGACGGCTGTGCCCTTCGGAGTGTAACGCAATTCGGGATCGCGCGTGAGGTTGCCGGCGAGGATGACTTTATTGAAGTTTGCCATAAGCCTGGGCGTGGTGGCCGGGGACCGGGTTGTTACTTGGCAGCAGCGAGGGCAGGGGCTGCCTTCGGATCGGCGGCGATGGTGAACAGCACCCGAAAGACGTCCTCGTTCAGCCCGAATTTATGCTGGAGCGTGGCGATGGACGCGCCGGGGCCCTGGAAAATGATGTTGACGTAGAAGCCCGATGAAAACTTCTTGTCGGCGATGCGGCTGAAGCTGCGCTTGTCCATTTTTTGCGTGGCTTCAATCTTGCCGCCGGCGGCTTCGATGTCCTTCGAGATGCGCTCGATCGCGACGGTCACGCCGTCCTCTTTGCCGGTGGCGGCCAGGTTATTATTGAGGATGAAGAGGCCTTCGTAACGTTTCATGGAATTTCCGTTCGTTTTATTCAATTGTCGCCGATCAAAATCGCGCCGTTAAACCGGTTCATGGCTTCCCGGATGCCTTTTTCGAGCCAGCATTCAATCTGATCGCAGGCGGCTTGCAAAACTTTTTCCAGCACCGGCGCCTCGTCCTTCGCGAACGGCGCCAGCACCCAGCCGGTTATCTCACGCTCGGTCGATGCACGCCGCCCGATGCCGACACGGAGCCGCGCATACTCGCGCGTCCCCAGCTGTTGCTCGATCGATTCGAGCCCATGATGCCCGCCACTGCTGCCATCCGGCTTCAGCCGGAGCGTGCCGATCGGCAAATCCGCATCGTCCACCACCACCAGCACCTGCAACACGGGAACCTTATGAAAATTCGCCAGCGCGCCGACCGCCTCGCCCGAGGCGTTCATAAAAGTCATCGGCTCGCACAGATAAACCCGGCGGCCGCCGCGATCCGCCCGCGCCATCCGCGCCGTAAATTTGTTTTCCGTCTTCCAGGGCGCGCGCCACCGCTCCGCCAAAAGGTCCAGCACCAAAAATCCCGCGTTATGCCGCGTGCGCGAATATTCGCGCCCGGGATTCCCAAGTCCCACGATGAGGAAAACATTTTCCAACGGGACGTGCGCCGACCGGGCGGCTTATTTTTTCTTTTCCGCTGCCGGCTTTTTGTCGCCTTCCTTGCCGGCGGCCTTGTCGGCGGCGGGCGCGGCCTTGTCGCCCGGTTTCGCAGCGGCAGGTTTGTCGCCTGCTTTTGCAGGAGCGGCGGCTTCGCCATCCTCTTTCTTCTCCTTGATCATCTCGACCTCGCCACTCGGAGCCGCAGCGGCGGCTGCAGCCGCTTCCTGCTCCTCGGTTACGGGCGCGGCAACCGCAAAAACAGGCGCTGTCTTGTCGCCGAGAATCTCGACTCCTTCCAGCGCCGGAATTTCACCGATGTGAATGGCCCGGCCGATTTCGAGGGCCGAGACATCAATATTGATGGCTTCGGGCAGGTCCTTGGGCAGGCAGCGAACGCGAATTTTGTGGAGCACATGCTCCAGCACGCCGCCTCCGGTCTTGACGCCCGCCGCCTCGCCGATTGCTTCGACCGGAACGCTGACGGTGACCTTTTCGTTTTCCTGGATTTCGTGGAAATCGATGTGGAGAACCTGTCCGCTCAGGGGATGATGCTGAATTTCCTGGACCAGCGCGAGCCGCTTGGCGCGCGCATCCTTGTCCACGGTCAGGTCGACGAGCAAATTTTCGGAAGCTGAGTGGTGGAGGAGATCCTTGAGCGCCTGGCCCTCGACTTCGAGGTTTTGCGGCTGGGCCTGCCGTCCGTAGATGATGGCCGGGATGCGGCCGGTGGCGCGGAGTTTCCTGACCCGGCTGCGGCGGGCTTCGCTGCGGGGAAACGCGGTCAATGGTACGGATTTCATGTTCTATTTTCGGCTTCTGCGAATTTTCACGAATGGGACCCCCAGCCTTAGCTGGTGCGTCCACCCTTAAACTCAAACAACGAGGTCACCGACGAATTGCTGTGAATCCGTTTGATGGCTTCGCCCAGCAAACTGGCCACGGAAAGCGTGGTGATGCTCACCCCGTCGATGGCAGGGCGGAGGACACTATCAGTGGTGATAAGTTCGTCAATCTTTGATTTGCGCAACCGTTCCACCCCCAGGTCATTGAGAATCGCATGGGAAACACAGGCCAAAATGGTCTTGGCGCCCCGTTTCTTCAGCAGCGCCGCCGCATTCGTCAAGGTGCCCGCCGTTTCCGTCAAATCGTCGACCATCAGGATGTTTTTCCCGCGAATCTCCCCGATGATGGCCACCGACTCGACCTCCGTGGCGCTCCGGCGGCGCTTGGCGACGATCGCCAGGCCCGCGTCCAGCACCTGGGAATACGCATGCGCCATTTTCAACCCTCCCACGTCCGGGCTCACCACCACCAAATCCCCCAGCTGCATCGCCTTCAAATAGTCATACATCACGGGCGCCGCATAAAGATGGTCCACCGGGATGTCAAAGAAACCCTGGATCTGCTGTGCGTGCAGATCCATCGTCAATACCCGGTTGGCCCCGGCGGCCACGAGAAGATTGGCAACCAGTTTGGCGGTGATCGGCACCCGCGGCTGATCCTTGCGATCCTGGCGCGCATACCCGTAGAAGGGCATCACCGCCGTGATGCGGGTCGCACTGGCACGCCTCAGCGCATCAATCATGATGAACATTTCCATCAGATGATGATTCGTGGGCGGGCTCGTCGATTGCACCACGAACACATCCTCGCCGCGGACATTCTCCTCGATCTTGACGAATGTTTCGCCGTCCGGAAACGAACTCACCGCGCATTTGCCGAGCTCCATCCCGATGAATTCCGTGATGGACTTCGCCAGTGGTAGATTGGAACTGCCGCTAAAAATTTTCACGAGTGTACAGGCTGTTTTTCACCGGCTGCCGACGCGGCCCCCGGGAACCGCGGGAAAAATGAGAGCGGACTCTGACCAACGGTCCCCAGTCGCGCAAGCGGTTTTTGGAACGTATTGTTGAATGCCTTCGAGCACACAGAGGAATTGGCTTGCCCGCCTCTTTTGCTTCCTGAAATTTCCACAAATGCGCAAGCTCGTCGCGGAATTTCTCGGCACGTTCGCCCTGGTCTTCGCCGGCACCGGCGCCATCGTTGTTGACGCCACCCACGGACACGCGGTGACTCATGTCGGAGTTGCTTTGACCTTTGGGCTCGTTGTGCTCGCCGGGATTTATGCGTTCGGTGACATCTCGGGCGCACATCTGAATCCCGCCGTCACGTTCGGTTTTTTTGTCGCGCGCCGGTTTCCGGGGCGGCAGATGGCACCCTATATCAGCTCCCAGATACTCGGAGCGCTCGTGGCGAGCGGGCTGATGCGGCTGTTATTTCCGCACGACACGACGCTCGGCGCCACCCGGCCCTCGGGCACGGAATGGCAATCGTTCGTGTTCGAACTCATCCTGACCTGGTTCCTGATGACGGTCATCCTGGGGGTCTCGACGGGCGCCAAAGAAAAAGGGTTGCTGGCGGGCGTGGCCATCGGGGCTGTCATCGCCCTCGAGGCTTTGTTCGCGGGACCGGTCTGTGGCGCGTCGATGAATCCCGCGCGCTCACTGGCGCCGGCGCTGGTGTCGGGAAATCTGGCGAGCCTTTGGATTTACATGACCGCGCCATTCGTCGGCGCAGGATTGGCCGTGATTTCGTGCCGCTGTGTTCAACCCGAGGGCTGCTGCAAAAGTTGTCCTGCGGAGGCCGCCGCCTAGCGCCGTCGAAACGACAGCTGATGTTCGATGCGTTTGGTTTGGGAATAATCAAGCGGTGGCAGCTCGGTGAGCGTCGGCGATTCTGTTTCGTTGAGAATCCCGCGCGCCATGGCCTGCAACGCCGTCCACCGCGCCCAATCGAGCGGCGGCGCCTTGGATATTTGCCGCAACAGGCTGCGCCACTCGATGATGACGCGGTCGATGTCGCCCGCGCCCAGAAATTCCGTGACCCAGGCGCCTTTGGAAAGCGGGTTCCGGTGAACGGCCGCCACAATTTGTTCGGCACCGCTGCCATAGCGCGGTGGCACTCCATTTTCGAGATAACCAGGGATGGTTTGCATCCCATACAGGGCGTGGCACGCGACGGGAATTCGGCCAGCCCACCTGTTTTCCTCCCCGCAAAATCGAAAACCGGCATCCAGGTTCGCCAGTTCATAAATAAACTCGTCGAGCGCGAACGCGGCGTCCTCGAGGGCCGCGCCGATCGCCAGGCCATCCTCCTGATGAAAGAAACTGACAATGCGCCCGCGTCGGGTCGGAACTCCGTCGGCGTCGATTAATCCCAATCGCCGCCAGAGGGAAGCGGTGCCCGATCCCGCGCCGAGCTTCCTGCAAACGGGCACGAGATGACACATGGCGCAATCCTCGGGACCCACCTCGCGTTCGATCGGACGATAAATGGCGATGCCATGCGAGTCGACCGGCACGCGCATGGACAAGTCAGCGACGCTGACAAGCGCCACGATTTTGTCTCCCGCCTGTTCCATTCGCACGACCGGCGTCTGTTGCAACTCAAGTCGCTTCGCTACCAGGGGCGCGATTTTTTCGACCCATTGTGCGTGCGTCGCCTGGCGC
>JBEEGQ010000410.1:0-7405 GCA_041166945.1 Verrucomicrobiota bacterium | reverse complement strand
TCCGCGAGTCTTTCCCGGGCTCGAATGTGCGGAGGGATGATGACCACCGGTTTCGGTGTCAGCCGTTTTTTCCGGACCATGAGCCACGCGATCAGCGCGGCGATTGCCACCGCGGCAATGCCGAGTGTCCACCAAAGCCATGCCAGCTCATCCGGGACCTCGACCGGCGGCTTGATCCCGCGAATATCGTTCGTCGCGGCGACGGCCAGTTTGGTGGTGACGTTCGTCATGCCATTCAACCCCGCAGACGGCGTTTTTCGCGTGTCTCGAAGAATTTGCCGAGCGCGGCGCCATAAGGCTGGCCGGTCCGCAGCTGGATGGCATCGATGTTCGCGGACCGGAACATGCGCGCCAGTTCTGCCTGCGCCTTTTCCTGGCGCTGCTTGAACGCCGTCCGATGCCGGCCCACGCTCGTGTTGACTTCGATGAGCTTCCCCGTCTCTGCATCCTCAAGCATGAGCCGTCCCAGCGGTGGCAGTTCGAGCTCGAAACGGTCGGTGATGTGCACCGCAACCACGTCGTGACGGCGATTGGCCTGGCGCAACGCGCCGTAACATCCCAGCGCCATCATCGACTGGCCTGCCGCATGTCCGCTGCGCGGGACGCGTCTTCCGGGCCCCGCGGACGCGTCGGTTTCATCCAGGAAATCAGAGATGACAACGGCGATGGCGCGATGCGACGTGGTGCGGTTGAGGAAATCGAGGGCTTTGTTGAGACTCGTCCCGTGGCGCTTCGGCTCGTAGAAAAGGATTTCGCGGATGACCCGCAGGACGTGTCGACGGCCCTTTTTCGGAGGCATGAATTTCTCCACATCATCCGTGAAGAGGATCAGGCCGACCTTGTCATTGTTGCGAATGGCGGAGAAGGCGAGGACCGAAGCGATTTCCGCGGCGAGCTCGCGCTTGGATTGATCCACGGAGCCAAACAACCCCGAGCCGCTCAAATCCACGATGAGCATCAGGGTGAGTTCGCGCTCTTCAACGAATTTTTTGACGAACGGATGATTCATCCGGGCGGTGACGTTCCAGTCTATGGAGCGCACTTCATCGCCGGGCTGGTACTCGCGGACCTCCTCGAAGTTCATCCCCTGCCCTTTGAAGACGCTGTGGTACTGGCCGCCGAGCGTTTCGTTGACGAGCCGGTTGGTGCGCAGCTCGATCTGCCGGATCTTCTTGAGGATTTCGCGGGGGATCATGGACGGCTAAAGCGGAGATTCATACTTGAACTGGTTCCGTTCGCCATTCGTCATTCGTCATTCGGGCTTCCCTCACGGCACCGGCAGCTCATCAAAGATCTTCTGGACGATGGTCTCGGTCGTCTTTTCCTCCGCTTCGGCCTCGTAGGTGATGGTGACGCGGTGGCGGAGGACGTCCATGCCGATGCTTTTGACGTCCTGGGGTGTCACGTAACCGCGGCCTTTGAGAAAGGCGTAGGCCTTCGCGGCGAGCGTGAGCGCGATGGTGGCGCGCGGGGAGGCCCCGAGCTGGATCAATCCCTGGAGCTGAATCTTGTAATGCAGGGGATCGCGCGTCGCGCAAACGAGATCAACAATGTAATCCTTCACCTTGTCGTCGATGTAAATTTCGTTGATCACTTCGCGGGCGCGAAAAATCTGCTTCGGATCCACGACCGGTTTGGCCACGGGCAGGTTGGAGGTGCGTGCCATGAGGTCGAGGATCTGCCGCTCCTCCTCACGGGTCGGATAGACAATCTTCAACTTGAGCATGAACCGATCAACCTGCGCCTCGGGCAGTGGATAAGTTCCCTCCTGTTCGATGGGATTTTGCGTCGCGAGAACCAGGAAGGGCTCGTCGAGTTTGTAACTCTGTTCGCCGATCGTGACCTGCTTCTCCTGCATGGCTTCGAGGAGCGCGCTTTGGACCTTGGCGGGCGCGCGATTGATTTCGTCGGCCAGAACCAGGTTGGCGAAGATGGGTCCCTTGCGCGTGGTGAATCCGCCGGACTGCGGATTGTAAATCTGGGTGCCGATGACGTCGGCGGGAAGCATGTCCGGGGTGAACTGGAGGCGCGAGAACTTGACGTGCAGACAGGAGGCGAGCGATTTGACGGAGAGCGTTTTGGCGAGGCCGGGAACGCCTTCGAGCAGCACGTGCCCGCCGGCGAGCAGGCCGACGACGAGCCGTTCGACGAGATAGGCCTGGCCGATGACGATCTTCCCGATTTCGTTGAAAAGAGGCTGAACGAACGCGCTGGCGCGCTGCACTTCCTCGTTGATAGCGGTGGTTCCCGTGTTCATTTGTGACTGAAAGTTTTGCTGCACCGATGGAAAATCTCAAGCCGTCAGCATTTACACTTTTGTAATTCGTCAGACGCCGCTGTCGATGTCAGCCAGGGCTGCTTAATCTTCAAGTCTCTTTCAACGCATGGGCGCCTCCTCTCCCCTCCCTGCCCAGTAACCGCCGAACAGAAACGCCTCCTCTCCCCCTCCCTCTCCTCCATTTCGGAAATGGAGGAGAGGGTGCCCAAAGGGCGGGAGAGGAGGAGCCGGACAGGAATTAAGCACTCCTCGCCCAGCTTGCTCCTTGTTCGGCGTTGCTGGGCTCGGGGACGGGCCGTCCCCGCCCCGGCGTGAAGGGATGGGCGCTCGCGGACGATTTCGTTCGCGCGGAAGAGGGCGGTCACAGCGTCTTGCTCGATACTGGTCACTCGTCACTCCTCACTCGTCACTCCCTTGGGTTTTTCCTTCCCCAACCGCCTGACCGCGCCTCACACTCGCGATGTATGCTGAAGTTTGAACCGTTCGATGGCGCGATCCTCGTGGATAAACCGGCGGGACCGACATCGCACGACATCGTGGAATCGATCCGGCGCCAGTTTGGCATCGCGAAGGTGGGCCATGCGGGAACGCTCGATCCGGCGGCCACGGGACTGCTCATCGTGCTGCTCGGGCGCGGGACCAAGCTCTCTGAAAAACTGATGACCGACGACAAGGTTTACGCGGGTTGGATGAAATTTGGCGAGGCGACCGACAGTTACGACGCGGATGGCGATGTCACCAGCAGCGCGCCGGTCCTACCGTTGGATGTCGAGCAGTTGAACCTTGCCGCGGAATCGTTCCTGGGGGATCAGCAGCAGACGCCTCCAATGGTCTCTGCGGTAAAAAAGGACGGCGTGCCGCTTTACAAACTGGCGCGCAAAGGCCTGGACGTGCCCCGCGAGCCACGCCTCATTCACATCTACAACTTTCGATTCACGGCCTTCGAGAATCCTTACGCCGCGTTTCGAGTGGCATGCACCAAGGGCACCTACGTCCGTTCCCTGGCCCATGAGCTGGGACAAAAACTGGGATGCGGCGCTCACCTGGCGACGCTGCGCCGTTCGGTATCCGGCCGGTTCGACGTGGTGGATGCCATCGAGTTCGAGCAGCTTTTGACAATGACCAAGGCGGAGTTGGAAGCCCGCGTGATCCCGATGTTGAAACTCGCAGCTTGAGTTGTGACTGGCGACGCCCGGACTGAAAATGGTGTGCACCGGCAGAGCCCGGGTGTTGCGCGATGAAACTTCTGAAACATCCGCGCGACCTCGGCGCCGCCGGCCGGAAAGTCTGCCTCGCCATCGGCATGTTCGATGGCGTGCACCTCGGGCATCAGCACGTGATCCGACAGACCGTGACCGACGCCGGCCAGCAGGAAGGACTCGCGGTGGTGGTCAGCTTCGATCGTCATCCCAACAGCGTCGTGGCGCCCTCGCGCCTGCCGCCCCTGATTTATTCGCTGCCCCAAAAAGTGCGCGCGATTGAAAGTCTCGGGGTCGAAGCAACCTGGCTCATCCATTTTGATTTGGAATTCAGCCGGCAGGAGGCGGGTGCGTTCGTTCAACAGCTCGTCGCGGAGTTCCAAAACGTCCACAGCATCTGTGTGGGAAGCGACTTTGCATTTGGAAAACAACGCGCTGGCAATGTGGAATTGCTGCGCCGGTTGGGTGGCGAATTTCGGTTCGTGGTGCACGGCCTGGCGGCGGTGTCACTCGACGGACGGGCAGTGAGCAGCACGCGCATTCGCGAGGCGATCATGGCGGGGCGGCTCGAAATGGCGTCCGAGATGCTCGGGCGCGCCTATTCGCTGGCTGGCCCGGTGATGGAAGGAGCGAGGCTCGGAACGCAGCTCGGTTTTCCGACAGCCAACCTGGACACCACCGGCCTGGCGCTGCCGCCCAATGGAGTTTACGCGGCACACGCCTCGATCGGGAGCCGCCGGCACCGCGCAGCCGTGAATATCGGGCTGCGTCCCACCATCGCCGGAGGAGCGCCGGCGCCTCGGGTCGAGGCTCACTTGTTGGATTGGAAAGGGGATATCTACGGACAGGAACTGGAATTAACGTTCGTGCAACGATTGCGCGATGAACGGCGTTTCGACTCGGTGGACGCCCTGCGCGAGCAGATCCAACTGGACGTTGCCGCCACGCGAAACTGTTTCGACAACTGACTTTCGGTTGAGGGAATCAAGGGCCGTTGCGGGTTCCAGACCGCGAAAATTCTTCTTGTAGGCGGCGGACCCTTCGCCTCCCATCGTGGCTGTTCACAGCATCCAACCATCCACCGATTGCATCATGAAAATTCTCCTGACTCTCACCAGCATCACGCTGCTATGCGTTCCGGCGCTCGCCGCGGAGGACGCGCGATCTGATATCAAGGCCGCGGCTAAAAAACTGGCGGAGAAGCCCAATTACGCCTGGACGACCACGATGAAAATCGACGGGGCGCCTGGGTTTCGGGTGGGCCCCACCGAGGGGAGGACCGAAAAGAACGGCTGGACGCACACCAAAGCGAGTTTCAACGACACGGCATTCGAGACATTGAGCAAGGGCGGAAAAGGGGCGCTGAAACGGGACGACGAATGGAAGACCGTCGAGGAATTGGAAAGCGACGATCGCGCGGCGTGGATGGCGCGCCGCATCAAATCATTTAAAACGCCGGCGGAGGAGGCCGGGGAGATTGCGGACAAATTGAAGGACGCAAAGCTGGAACAGCCCGGCGTTTGGTCCGGCAACATGACCGAAGAAGGGGCAAAATCCATATTCTCGCTGGGCCGCCGGGCAGGAGGCGGGGCGCCAGCCGATGCCAAAGGCTCGGCGAAATTCTGGGCCCAGGATGGCGTCCTTTCCAAGTTCGAGTTCACAGTCCAGGGCACGGTGAAGCGACCGGATAGCGATGAGGAAAGCAAAGTCAAACGCGCGACAACCGTGGAGATCAAGGAGGTGGGCTCGACCATGGTCGCCCTTCCGGAAGAGGTAAAAAAGAAACTCCAGTAACCTGGGGCCATGATATTCTCTGTGCCTCTGTGGTTTTGCTGCGGGTTTTTTGAACCACAGAGACACAGAGCCACAGAGATCGAAAAAGTTCACCTGTCGCAGCCACCTTCGCCCTCCGCGCTGCACGCCTTTCCCCGGTTTGGAGCCATGGTTTTTCTCTGTGCCTCTGTGCCTCTGTGGTTTTTCTAGGTCTTAACGATAGCGACACAGAGGCACACGGAGTATTAAGGAATGATGGCGATGGAGTTCGTGCGCCAGAGTGGAGTCACGGCCCAGAGGTTCAGCGGGGCCAGCATTTTTCCATAACGCAGATATTGCACGCTGCCGTCGACGAACGAAAAGTTGCCGCCTCCAGAACCGCGGCGCAGGCCGGGGTTGCTATGGCGCCCCTGCTCAATTTCATCGAGGTCGTTTCCGGCGCCCTGGAAGAAATCCATGAATACATGCGGCGACCCAGTCAGTTTCTCGCCGAATGAAATGGTGTCGCTCGGCTCCGGCACGGCGGACTCAGGCATGCCGAAGGGCCAGTTCATGTTTTCGAATTGAACCCACTGGGCGTTGGCGAGTGTGGATTGGTAATAATCATTCCACCCATTAATCATGTAGCTGCGCGAACCGAACGTCGGATCGCCGGGCAAGGTAATAAAAATCGCGATGGGTGTGGGCGGAGGATTGTCGGTGGGACAGACCAGGAGTTTTACCGATTCGTAATCCGGCTTCATTCGGTTCGGCCAGAAGGGCATCATGCGGGGCGGATATTGCCCGTCGTTATTGTTTCCGTAGAGACTGAGACAGAATTGAAGTTGCTTGAGGTTGTTGGCGCAGACGATGCGCCTGGCTTTTTCCTTGGCCGAAGCCAGCACGGGCAGCAGCATGGCGGCAAGAATTGCGATGATGGCAATCACCGTGAGGAGTTCGATCAGCGTGAAGCCCCTTTCGCAAAGGGGAGTCGATTGAGGACGGCCTTTTTTCATGGCTTCCGGGCATCCTCCCGCATGTCCTCGTCGTCGAGATGGAACTGGTGAAGGACGCGATGGAAAATCGGGGAGATGGTGATGGTCATGGCGCTCACGAAAACCACGCCGCTGAACAGGGCGTAAGCGGAGGCAAACAATTTGGCGTTGACAGTTTCGAGCGCACCCACTTGGCCCATCCCCGTGAGGATCATCGAGGCATTCAAGAGCGCGTCGACCCAGAGATAGCGGGCCACGTAATGGTAGCCCAGAATACCGGCAGTCAGCGCCACCAGCATCATTCCAGCCGCCAAAGCGCCGCAAGCCAGAAGGCGAGCCAGGAACTGGCGAAATGGAACCACCGGATGCTGCCTCGTTTCATACTGGAACATGCGCTGATAAGACACCAGACGGGGTTGTGCGGCAATACGAAGGTGAGCGCCGCTACGAAGTGCGCGAACATTGGTTGTTCCCGCGCCATACAAAATTCGATGGCGCGGTGTCTGTAGGATGACATGAAACGCAACTTCACAATCCTGGGACTCTGCATACTGGCCGCGGTGGCAGGGGTCGTGGCCGTCGTGCTGCTCTCGGGTGGCAAAGGCGCCAGCACCAGACCAACTCCATGGAGCCTGATCATCACTCAGAATGGCAAAGTGACCCTCGTTGCCCAACCGCAAGGTTATTCCGTTCCGACCGTGATTGGGGACAATCCCAAGCCATCCACGAACAACGCCAAACCAGGCGGCAATCCCGACATTAAATAAGGGAAGGCTCCGACGGCGTCCTCGGGGAGGGGAGGGGCGAGTGGGATTCCGGCACCATGTGGATCTGATGGTGCGGACGAAGAGAGGGACGGCATCGAGTTTCTTCGGAGTGGGTGGACAGGGCACGTTTCTGAAGCAGCATAAATGCCGCGGTCCGCTTCGCGCGGGCGCGCGAGCGAATTTGCAAGGGCGTGGCTCTGCCGCTTGGAAACCGGGCGACACGGCAGACTGGAAGTCCGCGCTACGGGGGCGGCATCGCGCAGACTACCGCGCGCGATTGAGGGCTTTCTTGATGGCGTTGATGACGCGGCGCTGGGTCGTCATTCCGCGGCCCGGGATGCGGGCGCCTGCGGCGGCGTGATGGCCGCCGCCGCCAAATTGCTTGGCGATTTCGTTCACATCCACTTTTTCACT
>JBEEGQ010000409.1:0-11487 GCA_041166945.1 Verrucomicrobiota bacterium | reverse complement strand
AAACCCATCCCCGTATCCACGTGCCGGGCAGGAAGGGAGGTGAACGTGCCGTCGGGATTCGCGTTAAACTGGATGAAAACGAGATTCCAAATTTCGATGCACCTCGGATCGCCACGGTTCACCAGTGCCCCGCCGGTGTCGCCCAACGGGGTGAGGTCCACGTGGATTTCCGAACACGGCCCGCACGGTCCCGTGTCGCCCATCATCCAAAAATTGTCCTTTTTGTTGCCGTGCACGATATGAACAGCGGGGTCGAGGCCGGCGGCGCGAAATTTTTCAGCCCAATGGTTCCATGCCTCCTCGTCCCGTTCGGACGGATCGCCCTTCGCTTTGTCAGGATTATAAATTGTCGCGTAAAGCCGTTGGGGCGGAAATTTCCAAATCTCGACCACCAGTTCCCACGCCCACTCGATGGACTCCTTCTTGAAATAATCCCCGAACGACCAGTTGCCCAGCATTTCGAAAAACGTGTGGTGATAGGTGTCGAGCCCCACGTCGTCGAGATCGTTGTGCTTTCCTCCCGCCCGGATGCATTTCTGCGTGTCCGCGGCGCGCCCGGGCACATAGGGGCATTTCAGCTGTCCCAGAAAAATGGGCACGAACTGGTTCATGCCGGCGTTGGTGAACAGCAAATTGGGCGCGTCCGGCATCAATGAGCTCGAAGGCACGATGGTGTGCTGCTTCGTCCTGAAGAAATCGAGAAACGACTGGCGGATTTGATGACTGGTCATTCGGTGAAACTTTTTTTCATCGAAACGGGCGGCAGCAGGGGCATCAATGAATCGCCGTTTCGCAAAATCAGGCGGCGACATTAGCGCGGACGCTCCGCCGGAGGCGAGTGGAACTTTCTCGAAACCCCTTAATGGCGCGCGACCCGCTTCAAGCTGGCTCCGAAAAAAAGCTGCGAATTTTAAGGTGGCATGAGCTCTCCAAGCGGAGTTCTGCATTGAGTTGTTCGCGAAGCGTCATGAATGCCGCGTCCTTTTTTCACGCACTGGCGTTCCCGAGTTTGTCTCCTTACCATCCGGATTCATGAAAACGATCGCGATGTCCGGTTGCGCCGCGCTGCTGCTTCTGGGGACAGGCGCCTTCATACAGGCCGCGCCTGTTCTCGAGCGCTGGGTTTATTGCGCGAAAAACATCTGGGTGGACAAGAATGTCGATGACCTCGAGGTCCTGTGGCGCCGGGCGGCCAAGGCGGGCTACTCCCACGTTTTATTGACTGATTCCAAATTCGCCAAACTGGGCGACATGGACGCGCGCTATTCCAAAAACGTCGAGCGTTTGAAAAAACTGGCCCTCGAATTGAACCTGGAAATTGTGCCGGCACTTTTTCCTGTCGGCTATTCCAATGACCTTCTCTGGCACGATCCCAATTTGATCGAAGGATTGCCGGTTCGCGATGCACTCTTTGTCATCCAGGAGGGCATTGCCGTCCTGCAGCCGGAATTGCCGGTGTCATTCCCGGGCAGCGACTTCGCAGACTTGAATAAATGGAGCTGGAAAGACGCTGCCGTCAAACCCGATCAGGGCGCCGCGTGCATCACGGATCCCAATGGTCAAAATGCGCGCATCGTCCAAAAGCTGAAGGTGCTTCCGTTCCGTCAGTATCATATCGACGTTCGCGTGAAGTCGGCCGCGTTCCAGGGGACGCCGGAAGTGAAGGTGCTCGGGACATCGGGAGGGTTGAACTTCAACACCCTCGGGGTCAAAGGCACCCAGGATTGGAAAGTTCATCATGTCGTTTTCAATTCCCTCTCCAACTCGGAAGTGAACATCTATTTCGGCGCCTGGGGCGGGGAGAGCGGCTCGCTCTGGTTTGACGACGCGCACATCGCGGAGGTCGGATTCGTCAACCTCATCCGTCGGCCTGGCGCTCCGCTCGTCGTGAAACGTGAAGATGGCACCACCCTTGTCGAAGGCCGCGATTACCTGCCTCTATCCGATCCCGTCATGGGTGCCAAACCGTGGAACGGTGCTTACGACATTTTTCATGAACCTCCGCGGCTGCGCTCGAACCTCCCCGACGGAACGAAGCTGCGCGTCTCGTATCACCATGCTGTAACTGTCCTGGAGGACCAGGCCATGATTTGTCCCTCGGAGCCCAGGACCATCGATCTGCTTCGGGAGCAGGCCCGGCGTCTGCATGCCGCATGGGGAGCGAAAGGTTACATGATGTCCCATGACGAAATCCGCGTTCTGAACTGGTGCGATGCCTGCCGCGCCCGCCATCTCGACGCTGGCGCCCTCCTCGCGGACAATGTCAAAACCTGCATCCGCATCCTGCGCGAACTTAATCCTGACGGCCGGATCTATGTCTGGAGCGACATGTTCGATCCGCATCACAACGCGCATCGGGATTATTACCTCGTGCGCGGGGACCTCGCGGGCTCGTGGGAAGGGTTGGATAAGGAAGTGATTGTTGTTCCGTGGTATTTCGAGCAGCGCGCCGCCACCCTCAAGTTCTTCGCGGAACGGGGCCATCGCCAGCTCATCGCCGGCTATTACGATGCGCGCCCGGAAAAAGTTCAGGATTGGATCCGAGCGGCATCACCCCATCCCGGGGTACTCGGTGTCATGTATACCACCTGGCAGCAGAAATATTCCGACCTGGAACGCTTCGCAGAGGCTGTCACCGCAGCCAAATGACCAACGCATTCCAGTCTCGATCGGATCCGGGTGGGTATTATTTAGGCGTCCGTCCGATGGCATTGGTGATGTCCGAGAGGCCGGCGCGGGCCATTGCGTCGTCCGGATTCAAATGCAAGGCGTTTTCAAACTGCTGGCGCGCGGCGAACAGGTCGCCCTCCGCGAGGGCAATAAAACCAAGGTTGCCGTGAGCCCGGAAATCCTGGGGGTTCAGTCGGAGCGCCGTCTCGAATTCGGCCCGCGCCTCCGGCAAACGGTTCAAATGTCGCATCACCAACCCGAGGTCATAATGGGCCTGTCCAAAATCCGGCCGGCTCCGCAGCGCCCTGCGAAGGTGTTCCTCCGCTTCGCGCAATTTGTTTTGGCCGAGTAATCGCAGGGCAAGGTTATCATGCGCCTCCGCGTCCTCGGGATCCTTGCGAAGCAGATAATTGTCGTGCTCCTCGAAAAGCCGCGCGGATTTCGTTTCATAATCACGCGTCAACCGGGAAAGATCGCCCGCATTCCCCGCCAGCACCTGGAACCACAGCTCCGCCATCTCGTCGATCGATTGCAAACCGTAAGTAACACGCTGGGGAGGCTGCTGGGGATTTCGCGCGTTATTGGTGGAATTATCGTATGTAAACCGCATCTCCAAGGCGGTTCCTTTGGGCAGAAATACAGGCTTCGAATAGCGATAGTCGCCCTGCCAGTTGAAGTCCCATTGCCGTATCCACAGGAGCCGTTTCCTGCTCCCATCCGGCAGCGTGGCCCAGCCTTCCATTTCCCGCGCCAGATAATGCGCGTGCGGCAGCACCGCCAGCACCTCGACGTCCACCGGCAGCTCATACCGATCTTCCACCACGTAATGGCTGGCCCCCGCGGGAATATCCATCGCGTAGGATGTCAGCAGAATCTTGAAACAACTATTGGTGGGCGGGCGCGCGGTAAAATACAGACCGACGCTGGCCTGGACATTCTCCGGTTTGCCACTCGGGTTAAGGTGCATCTGCACGACCAAGTCGTCTCCGGGCTCAAGACTCCACGCGAGCCCCTCCGGCACAGCAACCGGAAGACGGCCCGGCTGCCAGCCGAGAAAATGGCCGCCCGGCACTTCCGCGATCGAACTCATCCCGGCAAAGCCCGGCGCCGCGTCCAAATCGTCGCGCCGGCGGGATTCCCGTGTTCGATCCACCTTCACAAAGGCGTGGTGAACCACCTTCGCATTTCCGGGATGAAATTCGACGGCGCGGACGAAACGCCGCGTGGAGAGCGTTGTGGGAATGACAAAATTTCGATAAACATCCCGGCCGTCCGCCACCAACGAATACGGCTGCGGCATCGTCACAACCGTATCCGGCGTTCCCAGTTGCCAGTCTCCGTCCCATCGAGGCATCGGGGCCAGGTCCTGAGGCAGGCCCTCGATGGAGCCTTCGGCAACCCATTGTTGAATCACTCCGATTTGATCGGCGCTTAGCCGGCGGTCTCCGATGAACTCGCCCGGTCCGGATTCCGGCAGCCACGGCGGCATGTAACGCCGCGCCGTGACGGTGGCGACATCCGACGCATGCTTCTTTACTTCCGCATAATTGAGCAGCGAGAAGGGAGCCGATTGCCCCGGCCGATGACAGCCGCTGCAATGCACGAACACAATGGGGGAAATGTCCTTCGTGAAGGTCAAATGGCCCTTCGGCCGTGGGATAAAACGATCCGCAACGGATCCATGTTCCTTGTGGAAAAAAGCCCGAATGCCAAGTACGACAACCAACAGTATTATCGCGCCTGCGAGGCCCAGCTGTGGCCCTCGCCCCGGTTTCGATGCGGCGTGTTTTTCTTTCGCAGACTTTTTTTTCATCGGGCGGCGGAGGTGGCACCCCAGCGTGGCGGCTTGGTGTGAGCGACGCAATCATATGAACGGTTCGCGATGAGTAAGTGCGCGGCTCTGCCGGTTGCCAACCGGCGACACAGCGGACTGCCAGTCCGCGCTACGACCGCTGCGTAGCGCCGATTGGAAATCGCCTGTTTCGCGGAGTGACACTCCGCAGGGGGCCGGCCTGGTGTGAGCAACGCAACGAAATGAACGGCTCGCGAGGGGTAAGTGGGTAGCTCTGCCGGTTGACAACCGGCGATACAGCGGACTGCCAATCCGCGCTACCCCCGCTGCGTAGCGCCGATTGGCAATCGGCTGTTTCGCGGAGTGGCACTCCGCAAGCGCGCCGGCCTGGTGTGAGCGACGCAACCAAATCAGCGGTTCGCGATGAGTAAGTGCGTGGCTCTGCCGGTTGCCAACCGGCGACACAGCGGACTGCCAGTCCGCGCTACGGCCGCTGCGGAGCGCCGAAGTCTGCGGCAGACCTCCTACACCAGCTTCTTCCACTTCGGATCCGCCGCCAGTTTCGCCACCAGTTCCTTCACTTTTTGTGACTGGCTCTTGTGCGCCACCAACGTGGAATCGTCCGCCATCACCACGATCGAATCGCGCAGTCCCACGATGGCGATTGGCGTTCGATTTTTCGTGCGCGCGTCATAAACCACGTTGCGCGCGGCATCCACATGGATGAAATCGCCGACCGCGCAATTGCCTTCCGGGTCGGGTTTGATATGACGCGCCAGAGCCGTCCACGAACCGAGATCGTCCCATTCGAAATCCCCGGCTGCGACGATCACATTCTGGGCGTGCTCCATCAGCGCAAAGTCGATGGAGATCTTTTTCACATCCGGATATTCCCGGGCCAGGGTTTTGGCAAGCTTCGGGGTCCAGGCCACCTTAAACCAGCGGCGGCACGCCTCCGCCATCTCCTTTTGGTGCGCCTCGAGGCCGTTGGTCACCGTGACAAAACTCCAGATGAACATGCCGGCGTTCCAGCGATACTGGCCGCTGTTCAAGTATTCGACGGCCTTCTCGAGATTCGGTTTTTCGACGAACCGTTCGGCCTTGCAGAAGGCTGTTTTATATTTTTTGACGCCTGCCGGCGGCGGCAGCGGATCGCCGACATGGATGTAGCCATAGCCGGTATTCGGCTCGGTGGGTTTTATTCCAATCGTCACGATGCACTGGCCACGGCCCGCGAGATCGAACGAATCGGCGAGCACCTGTTGGAATTTTTTCTCGTCCGGTATGACGTGATCCGCCGGCAGCACCGCCATCACTCCGGTCGTTGAACGCGCGCCGACCAGCGCGGCGCCCAGGGTGACGGCCGCGCACGTGTCGCGCCCGCAGGGTTCGGCGATGACATTTTCGCGGGGAAGCTTGGGGAGCTGCCGTTTCACCTCAGCGGCCTGCGCCTCGTTGGTGATGATGATGATGTTTTTCATCGGGACCAGGGGCAGGACCCGATCGACGGCTTGCTGCAGAAAACTGCGTTTCCCGAGGAGCGTGATGAGTTGCTTTGGCGTCGCCTGCCGGCTCACCGGCCAAAAGCGTTCGCCGCGTCCGCCGGCCATGATGATGACAAACCGGTCGTTTTTGTTGATCGTGGTTTTCATGTCGATCCGTGACTTTGTTGCTGTGCTTAACGGAGCCCCGCGAGGGACCTTTAGCCCGGGGATGCCGGGTTTTTAATCGCATCGGCCAGCGTCTTGACGAATCCCGCCACGCGCGGCACGAGGTCCGGGCTCGTTCCATGAGCCGCAATCTGGCTGACCACGGCGCTCCCCACCACGATCGCGTCGGCGTGCGCGGCCACCAGCCGGGCCTGCTCGGGATTCGAGATCCCAAATCCCACCGCAATCGGCAGCGAGGTGTGCGCGCGGATTTTGTCGGTCATCGCCCCGATGGTGCCGGACACCTTGGACTGCATCCCGGTGACGCCTTCGCGGGAGACGTAATAGATGAAGCCGGTCCCGCGCTTAACGATCCATTCGATGCGGGCGTCGGGTGTGGTGGGCGCGATGAGGTAAATGACGCACAAGCCTGCCTCGCGCATCAATACCTCGTAATTGTCGGATTCCTCGGGAGGCAGATCGAGCACCAGCAGGCCATCCACACCCGAACGCGCCGCGGCATCGATGAATTTTGCCATGCCCCAACGGTGAATCAGGTTGTAGTAGATATAGAGCACGACCGGAATCCGCGACTCCTTCCGCACGGCGGCGACGAGATCCAAAACCTGGGACGGCGTGGTGCCGGATTCCAGTCCCCGCTGCGCCGCCAGTTGATTGACCAATCCGTCAGCCAGCGGATCGCTGAACGGAACTCCGAGTTCCAGGATGTCGACGCCCGCCTTGTCGAATGCGAGCGCGAGCTGCCGGGTCGCATCGAGATGCGGATCTCCCGCGCCGATATAGACGACGAAACCCTTCTGACGGCGTTCGCGCAGCTGCGCAAACCGTTCCACGATGCGATTCACGGGCGCGGAGAATGGCAGTGGCCAAAGGCCGGCGCAAGACGGGAGAGACCGGCGCGCAGCGTGATGGATAAATCAGGAATCCAAAACCAGCGCCCGGTCGCCCGCGCCTAATTCCCGCCAGCGGCCGGGCATCAATTCACCGAGTTCAAATCCTCCGATCCGAACGCGCACGAGGCGCAACGTGGGATGGGCGATCGCCGCCGTCATCCGGCGCACCTGGCGGTTCCTGCCCTCGGTCAATTCCAGCGCGATCCAGCAATCTGGAACGCTTTTCCGAAAACGGATCGGCGGATCGCGCGGTGCCATCCGAGGCTGCGGTTCGAGGCGCCACGCGCGGCACGGCAACGTAGGCCGCCCCTGAACCTCGACGCCCCGCTCCAATCGCGAAAACCCGGCGGCGGTGGGGATTCCTTCCACCTGAACCCAGTATCGGCGCACATGCCCGCGACGGGGATGCAGCAGGCGCTCGTTCAAAGCAGGCTCGTCGCTGAGCAACAAGAGTCCTTCAGAATCCGCATCCAGACGGCCTATGGCATAAACGTTGGCTGGAAAACCGAATTCGGAAAGCGGCCGATTCGGAGATCCATCGGAAGTGAACTGCGAGAGCACTCCGTACGGCTTGTGAAACGCAATCAGCACCGGTTCACCATGCCGCCATCCCTTCAAATGGAAAAGCATCCAATCCTCCGAGCGCCCGCTCCGCTTCGGTGTCTCCTGTTCGGTGTCCACCCTTTAGGGTGTCGGAGTCCATACACGACAGCGCCCGACACCCTAAAGGGTGGACACCGAGCGGGGACACCGAGCGAAGACAGCGGATATTTACCTGCCCCAAACGAGCGGGCCGCTCCAGCGGTTTTGCTGGCGCACACGGGCGAAGAGACGGACCCCCGGTTTCAATGTCAACGGCGCCTTGCAGAGTTGCGCCGAACTGGAAACCCCGCCGCCGCTGACGCGAGGATCGGTTCCATCCAGCGTGACGTAAATTTCACCGGATGCCGCTGAGAGTTCCGCCCTGTGGCCCGTGGCGGCAGCTTTCCACTCGAGTCGCGGGACCGGTGGAAATTGCTTTTCCATCCAGTCCAGGCGGCTTTCGATGAATTTTTTCATCCAGGAAACCTCCTCATCGTACGTAGCACCGACAAAGTAATTGGGATTGATGGCGCGGCCGAGGATGGGCCATTTCTCATAATTCCGTTTCTGCGGTTCCTGGAGCATCCCGGCCAGTTCATCGACGCGCGCCAGGATTTTTTTGGTCGCGAAAACGTTGGTGCGCAACTGCGCCCAGCGGTCGACGTAACGCTGGCCAAAATCGGGGTCGTCAAACAGCCGTCGGTACCAGGTGCATTCCTTGTCATCCAGCTGCGGCCACAGCCAGAATTCGGGCATCCATCCCTGCTTTCCATTCGCGTTGCCGAAACTGAGGTTCCAGTCCCAGATTGGATCAGCGTGAATTTTTTCACCCCGATCCTTATGATAAAAAACGCTGAACCGGTAGCCGTCCACGTTCTTGGTCATCTCGGTGATCAAATGATAATCGATGAATGACCCCGGATCGATGAACGCTGGATAACCCTTCACGGGGTCGCGAAAGTCGCCGCCGTAGAGGGCGGCTTCAAGGTCGTTCAAATGTTTTTTAAGCCAGCTCTTCTGAACCGCCGTGATTTCGTCGAGCCCGGGTTCCACGAAATAAAACTGGTTCGTGCGCGTCGTCTTGAAACTTTCCTCGTCCTTGACGGAGTCATATTCATCGCGATAACCCGTATCGCGGTTCGCGGCCGGCAACCGATTCGATGCGAACCCCAGGTGATTGGTGTGGAGCGGGGTGGAACGACTGCTGCGACTCGAGCTCGAACTCGAGCTTCGCGTCACTGTGGCGGCCGGTCCGAATCCTTTCGGATCCGCCGGAAAACCACCGGGCCTTGTCGGATAACCCACGCGGGTATTTTGGAAGGTCGCCCCCGCGCCATATCCCTCGCCGCCCATCGGGCCCGCTCCCTGGTCGGTGTGATCCTTCTTGAAAATATAGCCCCCCGAAATGCGCGGCTCAGCATCGTCGTCGGCTTTCAGTTTCGCGATATCGACGCGCGCCTTTCCCCGCTTGATGCGTTCTTCGAACACATAAACGCCTGCATAATCCCGCCGGCCCAGCCGCGCCCCGGCCCGGTTCACGAACACCTCCACAAACCGGGTGCGCGGAGCCCAATGCCCCATCTGCTCATGCAATTCATACGCGAGCACATCCCGCATCAACGTTTTATCCGGATACGGCGCATACAACACCCAGTCCGTATCCGCGGGAAAACCGAGGATCGAATCGGGCTCCGGATCGCCCTCGCCATCCATCGTTTTGATGGTGAAGGAATTTTTCGGATACCGCAGCGAAGCCCGTCCACGGATGTTCAAAAGAGCGCGTCCGGAAAAAGCCACGGCGTTCGTCAGGCGAGCGGGTTCGCGTTCGGCGCCGATAACCTGCATCGCCCCCTCAATTTTTTGGTCGTGGGTGATGTTCGAGCCGAACGCATTCACGACGACCAGCGGGAGGGTGGAATGGAACGCGTCCAAATCAGGATCCAGCAATGTGTAGACCTCGGCAAGCGCGACGGTTTGCGACGCGTTCGTCCCGGAGAGCCGTGCGCGAACGAGCACGGTTTTGCTGATCACCAGCGGTGCGGAATAAACTGGGGACGATTCGTCCGGGCTCGAACCGTCGATGGTGTAATGGATTTTCCCCGGCCCGTCGTGGACGGCCAGTTCGAGGATGACATTCGTGGCGTAAATCCCCCCGCGCGGCGTGAAACGGATGGGTTGAAGCTCCTCCTTTTTCTCCTTCGCCGTAAGCCCGAAGGCCGCTGCAAGCCCGAGCAGCAGTAAAACGCCGAAACGGACGGACCGTGTCCGGTGTTGGTTCCATTCCGACGTCATGCGTCCTTTTTCTGTTGGTGCGGCGATGGGACCGAGAATCGGAAAACGGCGCGCCGGTGGCAATTGAAAAGCGACAGAGCTTGATGTTTTTGATGTAAAATTCTTGAGTGCCCATTAGCCTTTCGGCGTCCCTACTGGAACGCCCGTGCCAATGAATCTTTTTTCCTGGATGAACCGCCGCGCCCTCCCCCTGCTTCTTCTCGCGTTCACCGGCCTGTCCGTGCGGGCGGCCGAGGAGCGATCCACCAACGATTTTGCGTTCGTGGATTTGTCCACCAACACGCTCGCGGCGGACCATCCCGCGGCGCGCCAGTTTTCGGTTCTGCCCCAAGGCCTGGTGTTTTATGAGGGAATCCCCTTCAAGGCCGGCCTCCCCCTGGCTGTCACCGGCATTGAATCGGCGCGCGGCGGCGAATTTTATCCGGCATCGATTCGCGGGATCCTCATCGGTTTCGCGGCGCGGCGGCTCCATCTTTTGCATGCAACCACATTTGCCGACAGGGACGGCACGCCGCTCGCCCGGGTGAACTTTCATTACAGCGACGGCGGCGAAGAATCGGTCCGTCTCGGGTACGGGATTCATGCCCGCGCGTGGGTGACGCCGCGTTTGGAAAAGCGCGCGGAATTGCTCGACGTCAATTCCCGGCAGGCATGGACCGAGCCCGATGATCGGGGCGCCGGCGGGATTCGGCTTTTTCAAACTGCCCTCGAAAACCCGCGTCCTGGCAAAACGATCTCCAGCATCGATATCGTGAGCCTGTTCAGCCATGCGGCACCATTCATGGCAGCGATAACCGCCGAGCGGGCGGAGTCGACCCGCCTGGCGGCGCGTCCACAGCCCGTTCGCAAGGGAATGCGGGACCTGGGGGAGTTCGGCGACGCGGTGTATCGTGGCGAATTGTCGGTGCAGGTGTTGGATGAGCAAAGCCGTGCGCCGTTTTCAAATGCTGTTGCGAGCCTCTCGATCACCGACGACAAGGAATCGTTTTATTTCGGAAGCGCGGTCGCCGACGCGCAAGGGCGCGTGAAATTTCCTTATCCGCCCCAGGATGCCGTGGGAGTCAGCATCTGGGTACATGCCCCGGCACGGATTCCGGTGGTGGTTGCCGAGTCCAAAACCAACGTCAGCCGGTTTGCGGGGAGTTACACCGCCGCGTTGCGCCGCGGCACGCCTGTGGGTGGAATTGTCCGATCCGCGGGACAGCCCGTGGCAGGCGCGCGAGTGATGATCTTCCAGACAACCCGAATCAGCCCGCATCATTACAATCGAACCGATTACGACATGGTGCAGACCGGGCCGGACGGACGTTGGTCGAGCGAATCGCTTCCAACGGATGTCAGCGGGTTTAATTTCCAGGTCAGTCATCCCGCCTTCAGGTCTGCCATCTACATGACCGCCGGAGGCCTCGCGGGCACAGACTCCGCGGCGCCGGTTTCGTCGACCAGTTCCCCTCGGCGTCTGACCGGGGGCATCGTGGAAGTCCTGCCGCCCCGGCGGGTGACGACGTCGCGGGCCGGTGCGTTGCCGTTGCTCAGCTCGAATGCCCTGCTGTCGCTTGCCGCCGAAATGAATTTGCAGCCGGCATTT
>JBEEGQ010000408.1:0-3187 GCA_041166945.1 Verrucomicrobiota bacterium | reverse complement strand
ATCACCGGTCCAGACTTGCCCCGGTATCCTTCCGGGGGATGCTGCGGGTTCGAGTTTTTTTCAGCATGTCGTGGCTTTCCGGCGTCCATCCAATGATGAATCGTTGTTTCGCTCTGCTCGGCTTCCTGGCGACCCTTATGACGGCGGCGGGGGCGACGAATCCGCCGTTCACCATCCGGGGCTATTACACCACCTTCATGCGCATGCCCACCTTCGGCCTGCCCGAATGGAAGCAGATGATCGATTGCATGAAACAGGATGGCGCGAACTTTCTCGTCCTTTGGACAGCGGGCGCGTTTCGTTCCAAGGCTTTTCCCGTCACCTGGCAATACAACCGCGATCATAAAAATGTGGCGCACGATTACGCGCGCGAGTTGATCGATTATGCGCACACCCGCGGAATCCAAGTGGTGCTCGGGTTCACACCGTTTGCCTACGATGGCGTCAACCAGTATCCACTCGAACATCCGGAACTGAAGGCCACGCAGAAAAACGGGCAGCCGGCGAATCTCTGGGGACTGCACGCGTGGGGTTATAACCTGTGCCCCGCCAAAGAGGCGTCGCAGCGTTTCATGCGCGATTATGTGCGCGAAATGTTTCGGGATTTTTATCCCAACGCCGATGGCCTGCTGATCGAAGCGTCCGACTACGCGATCTGCCATTGCGCCGATTGCAGCGGGAAATATTTCGACCGCGAATTCGCCTTTGTGCGGCAGATTTCCGACGACGTTTGGCGATCGAAGCCCGATGCAATGATCTTCGTTTATCCGCGTTATTTTTCGTCGCGACAGGTGCCCGAGTTCGGAGTCAGCGGCGCCCGGCAGAAATTTGATCCGCGCTGGTCGCTCTCTTTCACCCCGCACAGCGCCCCCATCGACGATGATCTTTCGAAGCATGCACGAAGCAGCGTGTATTGGAACGACGGGCTGACCATCGGCACGCCGTCCAAAATTCGGGATGGGGCGCGTCTGGCCGCCCAACGCGGGCTCAGCGGGTATATTACGTCCTGTGAACCCTTCAGCTGCATCGACGGCCCGCCCGGCAGCAACAAGCCCCGGCAGAAACCGTTTCACATGGAGTGGCTGCGGGATGGCGAAATGCCGCTGAACGAACTACCGGTCCGCGTGAATCGCGTTGCCTATCGGGAATGGACCCGTCAACCCGCCCTCGACGACCGCGGCTTCGAGGAGATCCTGGGCCGCGACCTTTTTGGACCGGCTGCCGACGCACAAAAGGTTCAGGACGTTTTGTATGTGCAGGACTGTTGGTTCAACCAGGCCGATTGGTTCAAGTCTTCCCCGTTGCATCGGCCCGCGGACCTCCAACGCCAGGCGGAACGTGAAAAATGGCCGGCAGAGCGCTGGCAGCCTTATCTCGACAAGGTCAAACGCCTTCAGGAAATCGAAAGGCGTTATGCCAACTCGAAGGGTCCCGCGGAACGTCAGCTCCACGACGTATCGGCTTGGATCGTGCGTCAGTGGGACGAAGCCAAGGTGACCGAGCGATGACATTGTATTAGCTCGATACACAAATCGTGTGACTTCAAAAAGCAATCACTTCATCGATCCACGTTGAAGCGGCATGAATACCGCGCGCCAGCCACGGGCTGCGCGCGGTTGGCTCAAGTTTTCGCCGCGGGGGGTCGATGCTAAAACTGTAAGCGCAGCATCAGGTTGCGCCTCTATGGACGATCAAAAAAACGCCGGTTCCAAATCGACGGGTAAAGTGCGCCGCAGACGCAAACGCTTCCGCTCACGCGCCGGCGCGGTCCTCGATCCGACCTTGGTGGCGGCGCTCGGACAGATTCCCGAATCACGCGCCGACCTGGTCGCGCGCGGTCGTCGACTGGCCCGCGATCCCGGTTATCCTTCCGACGAAACGCTCAAGCTCATCTCCGAGATTTTGGCTGCCCACCTGGAATTTGACGGGTTTTCGTTCTGACGCGGCGGTTTTGCACGCGGACATTGCCGGCTCGGCGCCGCTTCGCTAGCCTGCCCCCATGAGTTCGCCTGGCCCCGGTTCGTTTCCCGCCCAACGCCCGCGCCGATTGCGACAGTCGGCGATCCTGCGACGTCTGGTCGCCGAGACGCACCTGAGCCCTGGCCAGCTCGTTCTTCCGCTGTTCGCCCGTGCCGGCCGCAAGCTGCGGCGCGAAGTGGGCTCGATGCCGGGCGTTTTCCAACTCTCCCCGGATGAACTGGTGAAGGACGCCTCGGCGGCATTCCTCGCGGGCGTGCGTGCCGTGTTGCTCTTTGGTATTCCCGAACGAAAGGATGCCCGGGCAACCGGGGCCTACGCGCGAAATGGCATCGTGCAACAGACCGTCCGGCTGCTGAAGCGCGAACTTCCCGATCTGCTCGTGATGACGGACGTCTGCCTTTGCGAATATATGGATCACGGCCATTGCGGCGTGGTCGGCCGCGGCGCCCGCGGGACGAAAATTCTGAATGACCCGACCTTGCCGCTGCTGGCGCGCACGGCGGCCAGCCATGCGGAAGCCGGCGCGGATATCGTTGCGCCGAGCGACATGATGGACGGACGCGTCCGGGCCATCCGCGGGAAGCTGGATGCGGATGGGTTCGGTGACACGCCCATCCTGTCGTATGCCGCGAAATATGCCTCGGCGTTTTACGGGCCTTTTCGTGAGGCGGCGGAGTCGACGCCGCAGTTTGGCGATCGGCGCACGTACCAAATGGATCCCGCGAATGCGGATGAAGCGCTGCGCGAGGTGGCGCTCGACATTGCCGAAGGGGCGGACATGGTCATGGTGAAGCCCGCATTGGCGTACCTGGATGTGGTGTGGCGTGTGAAATCTCAATTCGGAGTGCCCACGGCGGCGTATGCGGTGAGCGGCGAGTATTCGATGATCGCCGCTGCGGCCGCGAAAGGCTGGATCGACGAGCGGGCGGTAACATTGGAAAGTCTCATGGCGATGCGCCGCGCTGGAGCGGATTTGGTGGTGAGTTACGCGGCGACGAAGGCGGCGAAATGGCTGAGTGAGGGATAGCGGGAATTCCAGATTCGGCGGCGGGGTCATCATCGCTTGCCTGGCCTCCTCTCGGTGCGTGCGCGACGGATGGGTAACACTTTTGACGCGACGGATGGGTGACACTTTTCGAGTCTTAGTCATTTTTACGCCGGCGGGCATAGGTCGCCGGACGCATGCCACTTCGATCGGCGTTGTGCA
>JBEEGQ010000407.1:0-10725 GCA_041166945.1 Verrucomicrobiota bacterium | reverse complement strand
TAAAGCGCCACATTGGCGGCCCTTGACGCCCGTGAAGGCACCGCTTCACTTTCCCCATCCAGGTTTGACGCGAGAAAGTCCGTCATGGCCCTCGCGAAGGGCGCCAGATCTTTGGGCGTGCGGCTCGAGATCAAGTTTCCGTCAACCACCACCGCATCGTCGATCCAAATGGCCCCTGCATTTTCAAGGTCATCCTTGATGCCCAAGGATCCGGTGGCCCGCCGGTTTTTCAGGATTTTTGCAGAGATGGGAATCCAGCCGCCATGACAGATAAATGCCACCAGCTTTCCCTGTTGAAAAAACTCGCGCGTCAGCCCCAGCACTCGAGGATCGCGGCGTAGTTTATCGGGCATGAATCCGCCCGGGATTAGAAGCCCGGCAAAGTCCGCGCTGCGGGCGTCCGCCAGACAAAGGTCGGCAGTGGCGGGATAACCGTGCTTGCCCTGAAATGTCGCGACACGCGAGGCCGCGAGACGCGTCGCGATGCCCGCCTCCTCGAGACGAAGTTTCGGATACCACAATTCGAGGTCTTCGTATTGGTCGTCCACGAACGCGAGGATCGTTTTCTTCATGGCGAAAGTTTATGTCGAAATTTGAAAAACGTAACGGGAAACTTCCCTACGCGGGATCTTTTTGTCACGGCCGGCGGCGGGATGTTTTTCACCGCAACGAACCAGGCGCAGCGACGGGAAACAAATGCCGGCGGACGGGTGTCGAGGCCGCGCGTTTCCGCCACGCGCGGCGCTCGATTTCTTCTGCTGGTAAAATTCCGGGGCATGCGCTAAAGGTTTCGCAACAACCGCATGTTCGCTGAAATCGACACCCGCATACCGCACGAAGTCGAGAAGCAGATTTATCGGATCCACCACGAAATGTTCCCCGCAGGGGACCGTGTTTTCGTGATGCGCGCATTCGATTGGGCTTCCGCCTGTTTCAACGGCCGATATGATGATTATCAGCCAATCGACGCGCGTTACCACGACTTCGAGCATACGCTTCAGGGAACCCTCTGCCTTGCACGACTGCTCAACGGGCGCCACAAGGCCGGGATCGAGCCCCGGGTGGATCAGCATCAGTTTGAGCTGGCGATTTTGGCGATCCTGTTTCATGACACGGGCTATTTAAAACGGCGCGACGACGCCGAAGGCACCGGCGCGAAGTTCACCGTCATTCACGTGGCTCGCAGCGCGGACTTCGCGCGCGAACTGCTCTCCAAGCAGGGTTATTCGGAGACCGACCAACGCAGCGTTGCCAACATGATCTCCTGCACAGGCGTCAACGCGGATCTCCTTTCCATTCCCTTTCAAAGCGAGACCGAACGGGTCCTCGGTTTTGCGCTGGCGACGGCCGATATTCTGGGCCAGATGGCCGCCCCGGATTACGTGGACAAGCTGCCGATCCTCTTCGCGGAGTTCGTGGAAGCGGCCCGCTGGGGCGGCGATCGCGCGGCTCGTTTTGCGCGTTACAAAACCCCTGAGGAACTGGCGCGGCGCACCCCACGGTTTTGGCAGGATTATGTCCAGCCCAAGATCAACAATGACTTTCGAGGGCTCTACCAATTCCTCAACGAGCCCTATCCCGACGGTCCAAATCCTTACGTCGAGAGCATTGTTCAAAACCTCGCGCGCATCGAGCGCACCTACGGCGCCCCGCCGCAGGCAGGCTGATCGTCCCTCTCCGGGAAGTGGCAGGCGAGGTGACGAGACTCAAACTCCATCCCGTCCCTTTCACGGGTCCGGTCGAGTTTTAAATCGTCACCAGCCAAAATGGTGTCGTAACGTCGCCTCATGCTATCGGGTAAACCATGGAAGCTGGAGGCGGTTCTCTTTTTCTTCATGGGCGTTCTCAGCTGCGTTTTCCTGGGAAACCTGGCGGCCTGGACCTTTCACGTTTTGTTTCCGGGGCTGAAGGTTGCGGATCGGCGATTCTATGATTTTCTCATGGGGGCCGCCGGCCTCCAGGTGGCGCTGCTGGTGCTCGCGCATCACTTCCTGAAACAACATGGGCTCGGATGGCGGGAATTTTTGAGGGCCTCCCGTATTCCGCTGCGCATCCTCTTGATCCGCGCGGTGCTGGTCGCGCTGCTGGCGGTGCCGATCGCTCTTTTTCTGAATGAGATTTCGGGCGCGTTCATCGGCGCGTTGCGCTCGAAGCCGGCCGAGACCCAGCCCACCATGCAGGTCCTCGAAATCAGCTACACATGGGGGCGTCGCGCTCTTTTCAGTCTTGCCGCCATGATCGTCGCACCCATCACGGAAGAGATTCTTTTTCGCGGCGTATTATACGCAGCCATCAAGGAGGCCGGTTATCCGAAACTGGCATTATTCGGCACTTCGATTGCCTTTGCGGCCATTCATATGAGCTGGATGACCCTCGCGCCCCTGACATTTTTCGCAATTATCATCACGCTCCTTTACGAACGCACGGGCAGCCTCGTGGCCGCAATCGTGGCCCACGCCACCTTCAACGCCGCCAATATCGCCTGCTATTTCATCGCACACGACCTCCTCCACTGGGGATCCAGATGATCGCCGCGCTCCCTGCCCAGTAACGCTAAACAGAACCGCCTCCTCTCCCCTCCCTCTCCTCCATTTCCGAAATGGAGGAGAGGGTGCCCGAAGGGCGGGAGAGGAGGAGCATCCCTCCCGACGGGCGTTATGGGGCGCAATGCGCGCATAAAGTCCGGGGAGATCTCTCCTCCATTTCAGAAATGGAGGAGAGGGTGCCCGAAGGGCGGGAGAGGAGGATTAGCGCATCGCGCATCATTTTCGGGATGCCCCGGGCGGAGACTGAAACGACAGCGCGGCTTTGGCCAGGGTTTTGCGGCGATAAACCTTGTCCGCCGCGCAGGCGTATAAATATTCCAGGTGCGGCCCGGCAAATGCCACGCTCACACAGCTCTTCTCATTGGGCTTTTCGATCACCCCGCCCAGACGCCCGGTCGAGTCGAACATCTGGATGCCCACATGGCTCGTGACGTAATAGCGACCCTGTGAGTCGGTGGTGGAACCGTCTCCGCCACTATCCGGCCGCCCGACTGGTGTTCGCAATTCCATGTAGCGAGCGCCGTGGGACAATCCACCGTCCGGATCCACACGGAACGCCCAGACGTTGGTTCCTTTGTATTCAGACACCGCCAATGTTCCCTGATCGGAGGAAAGGGTGATGCCATTGGGCGCGTTGATGCCTTCGGCGGCAACGCGCATTTTCTTTTCCGGATCAATCATCATCACGCGCCCTTTGCCCGTGTCGGTGAAATAAACAAAGCCTTTATGTGAAACGACCAGATCGTTCGGCTGGACCTCGTCAGCAATGACACTGATCTCTTTGGTCTCCGGATGGATCGCGACGATCTGTTTTTTCGGCCCCTGGGTGGCGGCGTAGAACCGGCCGTCCGGTCCGAGCTTGAGCCCGCTGATGCTCGGTCCATTCTCGAGAAACGCGGAGACCTTGCCATCCGGCGCGACCCGATGGATCACGCGCTTTCGCAGATCGCTGAAGTAAAAATTGCCCTCCCCATCCGCGCAGGCGGCGTCGGTAAAACCGTACCCTTCGCCAACCAGCTCCCAAGCCTGGCCTTTGATAAGGACCTTGGACAGCGCTTCGTCACCGGGAAAATTTTGGGCGCTGGCCGCAACGCACAGGAATGTAATCAGGAATGGAATGGGGATTTTCATCGTCAGGTAATAAGGAAGCATTAAATCAAAAGATGTGACCGATTCAGTTTTTGTAGTCTCTCCAAAGCCACTTCAACGATTCCGTCAGAATGGCTCCTCCGTGTTTGCCGCTGTGACCGCCTTCGCCGAACTCGAATTTGTAATCATACTCCATGAATTTCAGCGCAGCGGCCATCTCCTGGTTCGCCAGCGGCCAATTTCCGTGAAGATTGTCGAGGTCCTTGGCGCCGTCCTGAAGAAACACCCGGATCGGCTTTTTTTCGGTCTTCCGTATCAACGCAGGATAGACATGACCGCCGCGGATGTTCGTAAAGCTGCCCACCTGGCTCAGGACTTTGCGGAAGGCTGCCGGGCGTTCCCACGCCACGGTCCATGCGCAAATGCCTCCCGAACTGATCCCGCATATCGCGCGACCCTCGGGATCCGTTGTCACATTGAAATCCTTCAATGCCACCGGCAGGAATTCGTCGATCAGAAAACGCGCATAGGCGTCTCCGAGCGAGTCGTATTCAAAACTTCGATTGCTTCGGTCCGACCGGCCCGGTTGGGATGCCGGCACACTGCCAGGATTTATGAAAACGCCGATGGTCACCGGCATTTCCTTGCGATGGATCATGTTGTCGAAAACGGTTGGCACTCGAAAGTCGCCATTGCTGCCCACATAACTGCTGCCATCCTGGAAGACCATGAGCGCGGCTGGACGCGACGCGTCGTATTGTTTGGGGACATAAATCCAATAATCGCGAACGGTTCCCGGATAGATGCCGCTGTTGGTCCAGGCATGGTGGGTAATTTCTCCCCGCGGCACACCTTCCTGCGGAAACGCATCGGGCCCCGGTTTATAAGGTTCAGCGCCTTGGATGAGCGGCGGGGTAGCAATCGCAGGAATCAAAGCAAGGACCCAGGAAAGGATTCGTCGGTGCATGGGGAGGGATTGTGCGAAATTGCGCGGTCCTGTCAAAGCCTCGTATGCACCCGACGGCATGCGCCCGTCCTCGGGCGGCAGCAGGGGTTTCGGACACGGCGTCAAGCCAGCACGCCGCGAACCACCTCTCCGCTCACATCGGTCAATCGATAGCGGCGACCCTGGTGCTTGAAGATCAACTGCTCATGATCTATCCCCATCTGATGTAACAAGGTCGCTTGCAGATCATGAACATGAACGGGGTCCACCGCCGTGTTGTAGGAAAAATCATCCGTCGCGCCGTAACTGATTCCCGGTTGAATGCCGCCACCCGCCAGCCACATTGTGAAACATCGCGGATGATGATCGCGTCCGTAATCCGTCCCCGTCAGCTTTCCCTGGGAATACGCCGTCCGCCCAAATTCACCGCCCCAAACAACGAGCGTATCATCCAGGAGCCCGCGCGCCTTCAGATCGCTGATGAGGGCGGCACACGGCTGATCCGTCTTTTTGCATTCGTTGCGAATTCCATTCGGCAGCCCGCCATGATGATCCCAGCCTTGATGGTATAACTGCACGAAACGCACATTGCGCTCGACCAGTCGCCGCGCGAGGAGACAGTTGGCTGCGAAGGTTCCAGGGGTCCTGGCGTCGGGCCCATACAGATCGAGAACGCTCCCCTGTTCCGCCGAAACATCCATCACATCCGGGACGGAAGTCTGCATCCGGTAGGCCATTTCATATTGCGCCACCCGCGATTCGATCTCGGGGTCCGCCAGCGAATCAAACTGCAACCCGTTCAATTGGGCGAGCCGATCCAACTGGCTGCGGCGGCTCTCGGCCGTGATGCCCGGTGGGTTGTTCAAATACAGGACCGGCTCTCGCCCCGCTCGAAATTGAACACCCTGGTGGAGTGAAGGAAGAAACCCGTTTCCCCAGAGCCGCGCATAAAGAGGCTGATCGCTCGTGGCATTGCGCGAGATCAAAACGACAAACGCGGGCAGGTTCTCATTGGCGCTGCCCAGCCCGTAACTCAGCCATGATCCAAACGACGGACGCCCCGCCTGCTGCGATCCGGTCTGGAAAAATGTAATCGCGGGATCGTGATTGATGGCTTCGGTGTGGACCGATTTGATGAAGCAGAGTTCATCCGCGACCTTCGCCGTGTGAGGCAGCAATTCGCTCACCCACGCGCCGCTTCGTCCATGCTGCGCAAACTTGAAAATGGACCCCGCCAACGGGAGGGACGCCTGGTTGGCCGACATCGTGGTGAGCCGCTGTCCCTGACGGACCGACGCCGGCAGCTCCTGTCCATTCATCCGGTTCAACACCGGTTTGTGGTCAAACAGATCGATCTGCGACGGGCCGCCGCTCATGAACAGGTAAATAATGCGCTTGGCCTTCGGCGCGAAATTGGGGAAAGCCGCCAGTCCCTGCTGCCCCGATCCCACGCGCTTGCCCGCGAGGACCGCCCCGGAATTCAACAGCCCCGCCATCGCGACACCGCCGAGCCCCAATCCGAAGCGCCCCAGAAAATCACGACGCGTCAGGTGGAAATCCGCGGGTAACCGAGCAATGGGGTCAAAATTCACGACGCTGTTTTTTTGAAACTGTTCATGGCAACCGTCACGCGCATTTCGCCAGCGCTCATCGGTGCGCCATGGATCGTTTCAATTATCGTCGATTCACGGATGCGAGCAAGTCCCCTTGTGCGCCTCCCACGAAGTGCGTCCGTCCCCGGGGATCAAAAAGGTCTGTCGCCCGTTGGCCGAATTTTCATTACCATGCCGCCGTGAAACGACTTTCGGATTGCCATCTTTATACCTTCGTGGACACCGCCTGCCTGGCAGGCCGCGACCCGCTGGTCGTCGCGCGGCAACTTTGCGAAGGGGGCTCGGATATCCTGCAATTGCGGGCCAAGGACAAATCGATCGATGAAGTGCATCGGCTCGCGGAGCAATTGCTGCCCATTACCGCCAAGGCCGGCGTGCCGCTGGTCATCAACGATTTTCCCGCTGTGGCGCGCATTCTGGGCGCGCCCTTCGCTCACCTGGGACAGGAGGATTTTTTCGACGCAGGCCATCGACACGTCTCCTGCTTCTCGACGGGAGACAGAAAGCTCGGGATCGGGCTGAGCACGCATTCGCCCAAACAGGCGGAACGAGCCCTCCGCGCGGAACCGGATTACATCGCGATCGGACCTGTATTTGCGACGCCGACGAAGCCGGGCAGGCCGCCGGCGACATTGGAATATGTCCGGTGGGCTGCGCAACACGTGTCGATTCCCTGGTTCGCCATAGGTGGAATCACTCTCGCCAACCTCGATGAGGTGCTCGACGCGGGCGCGACCCGCGTCTGTGTGGTGCGCGCCGTCCTTGACGCGCCAGATATCGTCAGGGCTTGCAGGGCTTTCAAGGAACGCCTACGTTCCGCGCCTCGCCAATCCTGATCGACAGACCGTAAATCCTAAAATTAATTGCATGAGTGTTCTCATCGTTGGCAGCACCGCCCTGGATTCCATCAAAACGCCCCACGCGGAAAATCCCCGGTTGCTGGGGGGCTCGGCCAGCCACGCCGCAGTGGCCGCCAGCTTTTTCGCGCCGGTCAAACTGGTGGGTGTCGTCGGCGAGGATTTCCCGATGAAATACGTGCGGCTTTACAAAAAGCATCGGATTGATCTCAAGGGATTGCAAATGCAGGCGGGCCGGACGTTTCACTGGTCGGGCGAATATGAGGTGAACATGAACCACCGAAAGACACTCCTGACGGAGCTGGGCGTGTTTGAAAAATTCACACCGCACCTGCCCGAGGACTTCAAACGGAGCGCGTTCGTGTTGCTGGCCAACATCGCGCCCGCGCTGCAGCATCATGTGCTGGACCAGATGCATCGGCCGAAATTCGTGGTAGCCGACACGATGGACCTCTGGCTGAACATCGCGATGCCGGAATTGGTGCGCCTGCTCCCGCGGCTGGACGGGTTTGTTCTCAACGACGGCGAGGCGCATCAACTCACCCAGGAGGACAACGTATTCGCCGCGCTGCGAAAAATTCACAAGCTCGGCCCCCGATACGTCATCATCAAGAAAGGCTCACACGGCTCCATTCTTTCAGGGCCCAAGGGATTTTTTATCTGCCCGGCCTATCCGCTTCACAAGGTCGTGGACCCGACCGGCGCTGGCGATAGCTTTGTTGGCGGCATGATGGGTTATCTCAGCACCGCGCGCGGCGGGATCGACGCCAACATCCGGCGGGCAATGATTCACGGGAGTGTGGCCGCCAGCTTTTGCTGCGAAGGATTCGGGCTGACGCGCATCACGCGAATCAAACGCGCCGACATCCAGCGGCGCGTGAAGGAACTCGAAGCGCTCACCCGTTTTTGAAGAGGAGTGCGAGGTGGCGCCGATTGGCAATCGGCTGTGTCGCGGAATGGCATTCCGCAAGAGCGAAGCACTGATTCAATTGAACGGCGAGGATTGTCGCCCGCGCCTGCAAGTTCCCCCTCCGGTTGCCCACTGGCAAAACAGCGGACTGCCCGCCCGCGCCGTGCCGATCAGCGCTTCTGGATCGATTCGTCAAAGCTCAGAAGTGCGCTGGCCACGGCAGCGTTGGCGGCCACCTCAGCCGTCGCGAGCGTGGGATCGACAACCGCCTGGCCCACGCCCATCAACGCGCGCGCCCTTTCCTCGTGGTCCTTGAAATAGCCGAGCTGTTCCTCGTGCAATTGATGGAGAATCGCCAGTTCCTTCGATGAAGGTTTGCGACTCGTCAGGAGCCGGAAAATGAATGATACCTGCGCATCCGCGGTGGCACCGCCCTCCTTGAGGGCACGTTCGGCGAGTTTTCGAGCCGCCTCCACGAACTGGGGATCGTTGAGCAACACGAGCGCCTGGAGCGGCGTCGTCGTGCTTTGGCGTCGCACAGTGCAATTGTTCCGTTCCGCAGCATCGAACACCATCATCGAAGGCGGCGGCACCGTGCGTTTCCAATAGGTGTATAAACTGCGCCGATATAATCCTTCCCCTTTGTCGGGATCGTATTTCCAACCGGATGATTTTTCCTCCCAGATGCCATCCGGTTGGTATGGCTTGACGCTCGGCCCGCCCAGGCGCGTCACCAGCAACCCGGCCGATGCCAGCGCATTGTCGCGCAACATTTCGGCGGTAAGCCTCGTCGCAGGACCGCGCGCCAACAGCAGGTTTTCCGGATCCCGGTGTGTCAGCTCCGCACGAGGCGTCGAGGATTGCCGGTAGGTCGCCGACATCACGATCCGTTTTTGAAGAGCTTTGAGATTCCAGCCGGAATCCATGAACCGCCGGGCGAGCCAGTCGAGCAATTCGGGATGCGACGGCAGTGTGCCCTGCACACCCAGGTTTTCCGAGGTCGTCACAAGACCGCGACCGAAAAACATCTGCCAGGCGCGATTCACGAACACGCGCGACACAAGCGGGTTGGCGGGATCCACAAGCCATCGAGCCAATCCCCGCCGATCCCGCGGATAAGCGGGATCGAGCGCGAGGATTCCCGCCGGCGTTGCGGGCTCCACGATGTCGCCCGGGGCATCATAGGCGCCCCGCTTTAAGACAGGCGTCGGCCGCGGCCTGGGAAGATCCCCCATCCCCATGATTTCTGGAATCGCATTGATAAAACGATTCTCCGTTTCGCGAAGTTTCTTCAGCTCCCCCGCCAATTGGCCCGACGCCTGATCGATCCGAGCCGCGTAAAAATCGAACAGCGCGTTTTTTCCCGGAGCCGGAGCGACTGAATCGGGCGCAGCAGACGAAAGAGAGTTTTCGTCCAGGCCGCTGGCGCGCTGCATTTCAAAAGGCGTCAGGCATCTGTTGAAAATCTTCAAATCATCCAATTTTCCATCCTTGAATCCCCGTCCGCGGAAGCGCGCGGCCAGGGTCAGGGGTGCGCCATTTGCAAAGTCTTTGAACAGCCCGTCGCGGATCGTCTCACTTTCCACTGCGTGCCCATTGACAAAAAGGGTGACGCCCGCCGCGCGGCTCGATCCGTCGTAGGCAATCCCCAGCTGCACCCATTTATGCAGCGTGAGCTTTTCCTTTGTGCGAATCTTGAGGGCGTTGCCGGGCCAGAAGTGAACCAGGGCAAACGCAGCGCGACCCTGCTCAAGGACCAATTGATACCCGTTGTAACCGGCGTCCGAACCGGCTTGTTGATGATGGAGCACCACGATTTCATCGCGCTCCTCGGGAACATTCAGCCAGAGCGAAAAGGAAAAGGAATCTGTCCGCTTGAAATCCGCGACCGTGTCGATGACCACCGAGTTCTCGCCATTGAACAGCAGGGCTCGTCCGAATTTTCCCTCCACCGGCGCGGGGCCCTCTGATAATTTTGCGGCGATGTTGGTGCCGGCGGCGCTGAACGTCCGGCCATTGGTCACCGAATCAAAAGAGAAATGAGCCATCGGCCCGGCGATCGGCGGCGGATCCTTGAGGTTGCGATTCCATGCCTGATATTCCGTGTACGCCGCAGCCCGGCGGGCGATCAGTTCGCTCTCCTTCGCCGCGATGGCTCGCTTCATTTCGCGATGTTTCTGCTCTTCCGCATCGTCCTTGAACAGGAGGACCGTCGGACTGGGAATGGCATCCGTGAAATGGGAATAGAGGCCCGACTCGTCCGTGGAATTAAAAAAGGCGAAGAGCCGGTAGTAATCTTTTTGGGTAATCGGATCGAACTTGTGATCATGGCAGCGGGCGCACTCAATCGTGAGTCCCAGGAAGGCGCCCGCCATCGTTTGCACGCGGTCGGCGTTGTATTCCACCCGGAACTCCTCTTCCACGCTGCCCCCTTCATTGGTCTGGCGATGAAGCCGGTTGAACGCCGTGGCAAGTCGCTGCTCCCGCGTCGCGCCAGGAAGCAGGTCGCCCGCAATTTGCCACAGGATAAATTCGTCGACGCGCATGTTTCGGTTGAAGGCGCTGATGACCCAATCGCGCCAGGGCCAAAGATGATTGAAGCGATCCGCCTGGTAACCGTACGTGTCCGCAAAACGAGCCACATCCAGCCAGTCGGCCGCCATCCGTTCTCCATAGGCTGGCGATGCCAAAAGCCGGTCGACCACCTTCTCGTACGCGCCCCCGGATCGATCGGCAAGAAAGGCATCCACCTCGGCCAGCGTCG